>JBAWBG010000194.1:0-10531 GCA_049589695.1 Candidatus Sulfotelmatobacter sp.
ATGCGGTAGCCAGCATCTTCAAATGGATATCCGGACTCTTGTGTCCGGTGAAGCCGATGTAGCGCAGCTTCCCTGCTTTTTTCGCCTCCACGACCGCCTCCAGCGCACCTCCGGGTGCGAAGATGCGGTCCGGATCGGTGTCGCGAATCACCTCGTGAAACTGCAGCAGATCGACCTGGTCGGTCTGCAGGTGTTGCAATGACTCGTTGATCTGCTTTTCCGCGGTCGCACGGTTTCGCCCGTCGATCTTCGTCATCAAGAATGCTTTTTGACGATACCCGTCGCGCAGCGCTTTCCCCATGCGAAGTTCACTCTCGCCGCCGTTGTAATCCCAGCAATTGTCGAGGAAGTTGATGCCCTGGTCGAGGCCAGTCCGCACGATGCGGATGCTTTCCTCTTCAGTCACTCCAGGCCTGCCCAGATGATAACCGCCAATCCCAACCATCGAGACCTTCTCGCCGGTGCGCCCGAGCGTGCGCATGGGGACGTCGTTCTTGGTCTCGGCTGCGAATGCTTGCCTATCGATCCTGGTGCTTAGAATGGTTGCCGCTGCAACCCCGAGGAATTTTCGTCTCGTCGACATTACTCTCAACTCTCACCTCGTCGATATTTCTTCTGGACATTAATCTGACTTGCATTCCCGAGAACCGTAATAAAAGTCGTAACCGTTGGTGTAAGGCCGCCTTCAGGATCAAAGCTCTCCGGTAATGAACTGGGCCCGGCCGTATCCGAAAGACCAGTCTTCGTCAGCATTCTGCGTAATTGAAACAAAGACGTCCGACGCCTTCATCCCACAGCGCTGAAGTAGTTCCTGGCAAAGCAATTCGTAGAAATTCTGCTTTTCAAGCCGGCTCCGCGGCCGGGTCGTCACTTGCACCATGACGATCCGCTCGGTGCGCGGTATGCCTAGACCCGTGTCCTCGATTTTCATATCTGCCGCTGGGTGCTCGTGCACAATCTGATAGCGATCCCGTTCAGGCACTTTGAACGCGGCAAGCATGGCCGAGTGGATCGCATCCAGCAATTCTCTCAACTCCGCTTCGCTGCGTCCCTCGAACAGATCGATTCTCAGTAAAGGCATTGACGCGTCCTTTCAATCAACAACAAAGCTACATCGCGGAATCGATCGTCCGGCCGGGTTCTTAAATTTGGTGCATGTTCGATGCCAAAGCAAGCGTCGAGGGCCTGCTATTTGTGCCGTTCAGCCGTCACTCTTTTCAAGAGCCAATCAGACTTCGTGCCGTCGTCAAGCCGCAGCGGCATCAGTAAGAATCCTCGTTAAGATATTTACTTCGAAGGGTTCTTCCAGCAATTCCCCGATGGACCGTTCCAAATGCTTAAAGTGCGGAGTTGCCGTGTGCTTATCGAGCGCCCCTTGGCTTTCCCATGTTTCGTCGAAATAGAAGCGCCCCGTCGAGTCTGCCTCGTAAAGTTCATACGATTTACATCCTTGCTCGACGCGCGTAGGAGCTAGCATGCCCTGCAACAGCGCTCTGAGTTGGTTCTCTTTTCCTTTGCGCGCCACGGATCTTGCAATCACACGTACTTCGCTCACGGTGTCTCCCTATATTTATCGATAGTGTTCTTTACAATCGCGGCAGAGTCAGCTGCTACTTCAAAGACGGATCAATCAATGTCAGATCCGTTTCCGGATCAAACCGCTTGTGCATCGCTACTGGATCGACTGTCACCATTACTTCCAGCGTCGGGGATACATAGGCTTCGAGAAGGTGGCCGCATCGCGCAGTTCCGTCCGGACTTCCCACCACCATGTGCGTGTGGATTACCGGCTTTCCTTGATAGAGCGCGATGTCACCACTCATCCCAATCACTTCATGCTGACCCTGGATTGGAATCTTCTTGTACATTTTCCGCTGCGGATCAAACCATCCCAACGTAGCGCTGCTCACAGCTCCAATGGCGGTGAAGTGTGCACTCGTAACGTGATACTTCTCCGCGAATTCCTGTAGTCCGGAAAAGGCCTCGTCTCCCTGGTACAAGATGACCGCATATTGCTGTGCCTGAGCTTCACCGCTCAGCAATTGAACCTGCATCCTGGGAGCCTTGCCTCTCGGAACGGCGTCCGACGGAGCCACATAGTCTCCCGCCGTCTGGTGTGAGTGCCCCACTAAGGTGGCAATCCCAATCCATAACAACAGGTAGCCTAGTGGACGTAGTCTGATCATCGCTTGCCTTCTTTTGTTGTGCACATATCGAATCACCTTTCAATTCCAGTGCACGTACCATTCCAAACGCCGGCTCCACAGATTCCGCTAGCAGCGACACGCGCCACAAGATTCACGTCCGCCTTAGCGATCGCCAGAAAAAAATTGGAAAAGGCGATGCAGCAACGCGAGCATAGCCGCGAAGAAAACCGGTGATTTGTTCGGCAACTCTGACTTATCACTGCGTGCTGAACTGTTTGACGCCGCTCTTTTCACCGTCGTTTGCGCCCGTGGCCTCCGTCGATTCGACCGTATAGTAGTAGGTTGTTTGCGGTGCGAGGCCTAGAACGCGCACGCGAAAAACCGTATCGGAATGTTCCCGGTTCAGGTGAATGGGATATTTCGCTGTCTGATTAAGTTCGTTGGGATTAGTGCCAAAATGCACGATTCCGTAATGCTGGTCCGTGCCCCCCTGATAATTGCCCAGTCGGTTCTTGCCATTTCCAGCTCTGGCCCTTTCGTGATCTGTACGTGCGTGGCCTTCGGCGCCGGCGGGAGTATCGCCTTAGGACTATAAGGGTTTTCTTGAGCGACGATGGAGTTCGAGAGAAACAGGCTGGCGAAAGCGGCCATCACCAACAGCTTCACATGGACTTTATTCATATCTGCACCTCGTAGAGATTCACATCAGGTCGTGTGAGCACAGAAATCTCAAGGCGCATGGAGTGATGCCATGCGCCTTGTTCACATCCGCCATTTAGGGTTTGTTCAGAAGCTCCTGCAGCTTCTGGGCGGAAATTATTGTGGAATTCCCTTGCGTTGAGGCGTTGCCTCCCGACATGCAGGCTCCAGTATAGGTACCTATGTCGGGGTAAGGCGTGGTGTAGCCGTCGGTGAGTGTTTGGAGAAAGGCGACGATCTGATTCTCCTCCGTATCCGTCAGGCCGAGCATTCCGGTCGTCATATCCACATTCGCAGAGACCTCGGGCGTCGGCCAGCAGTTCACCTTTTCTACAGTTCCTGCCGGGCACTCCCCGGATTGGACGGGGAAGGGGTACACGTCGCGCGTGTTGTAAAAGTGGACGAGTTGTTTCAGGCTCTTCATGTAGCCATTGTGGAAGAACTCCTTCTGGAAGTACGGCCCCGGCGCTTCAGTACTCTTACACTGAGGCGGTACCATGGCCACATCGCGCGCCGTAGCCACTTGCATTTGGCCGTCGACACTTGACGCATACTGAGTCCAACTGGAGTTGGGGTTGGGAGCAGAACCGAAACCGCTTCTGAGAAAAGTTCCCAGTCCGAAATCGGTGTAGGTATAACCTCCTGGATTAGGTGTAAATCCCAACGAATCTGGCGTGCTCTCATAATAAAACGCGACCCTGGGATTTTTCGGCAGACCCTCATTGGCCGAACCGAAGCAGGTAAAAACCGGGGTTACGTCGGCGGCCTTGCCGGTGTCCTCGCCGGATGGGTTTGTTCCATCTGGAGGCGGGGGCGTGGGTGCGGTGG
The DNA here is from genome assembly GCA_049589695.1 of Candidatus Sulfotelmatobacter sp. GTDB lineage: Bacteria > Acidobacteriota > Terriglobia > Terriglobales > Acidobacteriaceae > Sulfotelmatobacter. The sequence continues at coordinate 3,675 of JBAWBG010000194.1, forward strand.
ATCTTCCGTCAAGATGGCACGAGTTGCAGTTTCCTTTGCCGCGGAACAGGGCGTAGCCGGCGGCTTCCTCGGAAGTCAGCGTGTACTTGCCCGCGAGGTAAGCGTCAAACTTCGAGCTGAACGGGCTGATCGAGAGGCTGTGCTCGAATGCGCTCAGGGATTCCGCCCAGTGATCGTAATCGTTCGTGGCTAAAGTACGGTCGGCCGGACTCAAGGCGAGAGGCTGGGTGTTCGAGCCGAAAACGGCAGCTCCTTCAGGCGTAGCGCAGACCGACGCAACATCGGCCGGCCAAGTGATGCTGCTCAATGACCCGGCGCCCCAGATTTCCTCGAAGAGAGATTTGTATGGACGGAGGGAGAGCTTGTACGCGATGCAGGCCGTGTCAGGGTTGGCCATTTCATCAGGGTCAACGGGAGGAAACTGTGACTGCTCGCCGTCAGGAGTTCTAAGCAAATATCCGGGTTGCACGCGAATCCCAGAAGTTCCCGCCAAAGAAGAGGCCCTGGGTTGCGTTGTACTGGAGTGGAGGGAAGTAGCTCGAATACGTATATCTCTGTGCGGTTCGCTTAGCCGCCCGAAAGGGAGCGGATGAAGGATAGGCGATCATCGTCAGATTCACCGATGGGATCGGCCCACTGAAAGCGGCGTATGGCATGTGGCAAGACGCGCACGCCTTGTTTTTGTTCGGCGATATCGTCTTGTCGTAATTCATAAGCTTGCCGAGTATTTCCACCAAGGGAACCCCGGTGTTCTGAAGGATAGGTGGTTGACCGGACACGACCGCAGGCGGTATGGCGTGCCACTGCTTAATGGCTTCAGTTTCGATAGAATCCACTTCGCGCAGCACCCTGGCTAGCTCGGAAGGCAAATTGGAAGGAAGGATCCCGGGCGGGTAGGGATTATAGACCGGCTCTGCAGCCGGCTCTGCAGCCGGCGCTGCACTCTGGGCAGACACTTTTTTTCCGCCCACCGACATGCATAGCGCTACTACACAAAGCACGACGACCGATATTGTCGTCAACCTTACGCGAGTCATAGTTACCCCTTTCGTGATTTGAAATTTCGTGTGATATGTCTTCGACAGCAGGAATGCTGGTTGCGACCTTGGCCAAACCCAGCGACGCGTAGCAAGTGCGGGACCAACCGAAATTCACAGTATCCGTAGTCGCATGCGCCGAATCGTACAGTTGCGGTTGCACGGCGCATGGTGACTCCAGTTTTATTTCTGTCGGCGTTTCCGCGGAGAGGGTGGTAGCGGAACGACGAGAGGCGTCCCGAAAATCAGATCACCCAAAAACACTTTAGAGGATGTGGCGACAGCATCACGTATCCGCTATGCACATCCCATCAGAAACGGCCTAGCGGCCGTGACCCTTGCACGTGCTGACTGGAGCATCGGCTGCCGGGCTCGCACCGAGCGGCGAAGCCAGCATTGTGTTGCCCGCAAAAAACGGACGTATCTATTCCGCCATCCGGAGAGAGATCCGTCCGACGTTGATAACCGCTGTTAGTCCTAATTACGCTGGGAATCGCCTGATGTCTTGCTTCGTTCTTCACGCTGTCAGTCTCTCACGCAGGACCCGAGCTTATGAGTAAGTGCTGCGCCTAGGATGGTTACTTCGTAGTCTACTTGTCAATGAATTTGCGTTAGCAACTCCTGCTATCTGTTAGCGGATGCTGCTACGCCGATTTTCTTGCGTGTTGCCTGCGGTAACAGGCGGGCGAAGATCCGAAGCGAGTTTTAAACGCACGAACGAAGCTGGAAGTATGCCGATAACCAGCCGAGTACGCAATCTCTTTGACGGCCGTGCCGGTCGATAGCAGCAACGCCGCCGCGACCTGTAGCCGATAATCCAAGCGGTAGTTTTTCACGTTGGTGCCGATTTCACGTTTGAACAGATGACTCAACCTTGACATGCTTATCTGGCAAGCATATGCAAGTTCCGGGAGTGTGCGGGATGGGTCGTCTTGCAAAACCTGAATCACTCTTCGAATTCGAAAGTCCTCCTGCTTGACTTCGCCTTTTCGCGGTGAGACCGAATTCGCGTTCAACATCGTACCGTCTCCGTCTGTTGCTGCACTTCTTCGATTCCCTGTGGCCCCAACGGGTTTTCGCAATTCACGGACTATAGGCAGTGCCAGCGGCGATCCGTTCAGCGCCACCGGAATCCTGCCCGGCGTGGTCGTCGCAGAAAAGAGCGATAGGGACGCTGCAATCGGGCGGCCAATCTATTCTTACATCGGAATATCCGTCGCTTCCTCGATCGTAAAATGGCGGTGTTCGCGGAATTTCTTTTTTCTTACCGTCCGTTGTGGTTCTCGAGTGTGGCGGCAGATTATGGCAAGGGTCTGGATCTATGAACTGATAGGAGACAAGAGCGCACCTCGGAGATCTCGGCGAATGGCTTGAGTCCGTCTTTCGACATCCGTCGGCCCGCGGTCACCAGCGTCCACACTTTCGTGATTTTCGATTCAACCCCGTCTTTGGCAGATCAAGTGCACGAGAAAAACTGTGAGTGTAATCTCCGTTTGTATGAAGGTGTGAAACTCTATGTCTCAAAGTTTTCCCGCGAGAATCTTGGCAATCTTGACTTTTTTCGTAGCCGCCGCAACCCTTGGGTTCGGACAACCGGCGAACAACTCGGCAGCAAGCCTATACAAAACGAACTGTGTCCCCTGCCATGGCCCGGACGGACGCGGAACCCCAGTAGGGAAAAGCTTACAGGCTGCGGATTTTCACTCGACCCAGGTTCAACAGCAGTCTGATTCGCAGTTGGCTGGCGTGATCTCTGAAGGACGAGGAAACATGCCTGCTTTCGGGACTCGGCTGAGTAAGGACCAAATCGACGCTTTGGTGACGTACATTCGTACTCTGGGTAAAGCAAAATAATTCTTCACCTCAGGATGAAATAGTTCCCGTCGAAATATCCTAATGGCGAGGTGCCAAGGAATGCGCCGAGCATCTCATCTCCTTAACGATGAATTTAATCTCGCGAAGCTGCGCGCCTGCTGCTAACGAGCTCATACTGACCGCATTCGGACGCACGAGTCCGTAGGCCGTCTCTGCCCGCCTGGACTCCGCTGCTCCGAGAGAACTCGCAACACAATCTCTTCGAAAAACTGGCCCTGCACTTGCTCTGACCCATGAGGGGAAACCCCTGGAAGGAAAACTTTGATCACGGAGGAAACACCGTCTATGAAAAGTCTGACTGCAGATCAAGTAAAGGTCGGATTCATTGGCTTGGGCAACATGGGAAGTCGGATGGCACGACGCCTGCTGGATCACGGATACCCGCTCGTCGCCTACGACATAAATAGCAGTAAGGCGGAAGCCGTCGTTGGAAAGCGAGGTTTCGCCGCTAAGAACATCCTTGAAGTCGCCCGCAGCGTCGATGTACTTCTTTCGTGTCTGACCAACGATGAAGCTGTGCAGAGCGTTTATACAGGGGCCGAGGGGTTTTTTGCGGGGGCGAGGGCGGGAACCGTCGTGCTCGAGATGAGCACCATTTCTCCAGCAACCTCACGCGAACTACACAAGCTAGGCGCGACTCGCGGCATCGAGGTCATGGATGTTGCGATCTCCGGCAGCACTCCCGCGGCTGAAAGCGGAATCCTGACGCTGCTGGCAGGCGGACGTCAAGAACTGTTCTTTGCTGCCAAACCGATTTTCGAGGTGCTGGCGAAACAATATTTTCTTTTGGGCGGCCCTGGGTCGGGTACAGCGATGAAGCTGGTCGTAAACACCCTCCTGGGTGTGGGCATGCAAGCGATCGCTGAAGCCGTGATTCTCGGGGAGAAAGCCGGTCTCGATCGCAAGAACTTGCTCGATGTCCTATCGAAGACAGCGGTAATAACACCAGCTCATGTAGGAAAGCTCGCGAGGATCGCGAATAACGACTACACTCCGCAGTTTCCTCTCCGACTGATGAACAAAGATTTCACGCTGATTCTGGAGGCGGCAGCTGAAGCGCGGATTCCGATGCCGGCTACGGAAGCGGCCTTTCTCGTGAACTCCGAGGAATTGGCTGCCGGTAAGGCAAAAGAAGAAGACTTCTCTGCTGTTTTGCGACGAATGGAAGAAGTTGCAGGTATCGCAGCTGATCACACGGCGCAGCTGGCAAGTTGATGTGCGGGCAAGAGCTTGCCGCGACTTCGTCGTTGGAGCGTTGTAATCTCTGTGGCAATTAACCACCTCCGGCGCATCTCCCGCTCACATGCACTTGGCAGCGCCTTTACCTGGGTTAAGAGAGAACGACAAATAGCAGCGCTTACTTCCCCCTGAAGTAAGGAGACCAATTGAGATCACGCGGCTCATCGGACTGGCGAGCAAGGATGTCGCAGATTGTCTTTTGTATGTGTGCTACAGGGGCAGTAGCCTTTGCAGACACCGCACAGGCTTTTGGCCCGACGAATATCTTTGCTCCCGCGTCGACTCCCGCGAAATCGATCTTCGGACTCTCTCTGTTTGTACTGGCGGTCACGGGAGCCATTTTTTTAGTCGTGTTCACTTTGCTGATTTACTCCGTCGTGAAGTTCAGAAAGAGAAAGAACGACGACGGCCGAGAACCTCCACAGGTATACGGCAGCAACCAGGTGGAATTGGCATGGACGATCATTCCGATTCTCATTGTGCTCGCATTGTTCATGGCGACCGCGCGAGTAATCGCAGTTGTTCAAAAGACATCGCCGCCCAGCAATGCGATCGCGGTCACAGCGATCGGTCACCAGTTCTGGTGGGAGTACCGTTATCCGAAGTTGGGCGTGGTAACGGCAAATGAACTGCACATGCCGGTCAGTGATCCGGCTCACCCGACTCCGACATTCATCAACCTGCTATCCGCCGACACGGACCACAGTTTTTGGGTTCCACGGCTGGGGGGAAAGACTGATTTGATTCCCAACCATCCCAACACGATGTGGATGGACCCGCAGGAGACCGGAGTGTTCCTTGGCCAGTGCGCCCAGTATTGCGGAACCCAGCACGCCAAGATGTTGCTGCGTGTGTACGTCCAGTCGAAAGACGATTTCGACCGGTGGGTTCGGCAGCAGCGCCAGCCGGCATTTGCAAATTCCGCTGTCTCTCAGGGACAACGGATATTTGAGACGACCGCATGCATCGACTGCCACACGGTGTCGGGCACGGTGGCCAACGGGCGATTCGGTCCGGACCTCACGCATCTGATGAGCCGGGACACGATCGCGGCCGGCGCAGCCCCTAATACTCGGGAAAATCTCCGTCTCTGGATTCGAAATCCCAACGCGATCAAGCCTGGTTCTTTGATGCCGGCAATGGAGTTGGACGATCAGGAGTTGGACGCGCTGACAGCCTATTTGGAGACACTTCGTTGAGCCCTTGTTAAAGACCTTTAGGAGATCGCCCGATGTCGACTGATGCCCTCGCACTGCCGAGAACGGAAATAGCATCGCGCCCTGTTGTCTCTAGGCTCCACGAATGGGTGACGACCGTTGATCATAAGCGGTTGGGCATTCTGTATATCATTTATGCACTTGTCTTTCTCCTGATCGGCGGGATCGAAGCGACTGTTATCCGAATCCAGCTTATCCGTCCGCACAATGATTTTGTTTCACCTCAGGTTTTCAATCGGCTATTCACGATGCACGGAACCACCATGATCTTCTTTGTGGTAATGCCCGTTCTGTTTGGATTTGCAAACTATCTGATTCCGCTCATGATTGGCGCGCGGGATATGGCATTCCCGCGCCTGAATGCCTTCAGTTTCTGGATGACTGCTTTTGGTGGATTACTTCTCTACTTCAGTCTGGTCGGAGCGAACGGGCTATATGGAGCGGGAAATGCCCCAGATGTCGGATGGTTCGCCTATGCACCGCTGACTTCGCAGACGTTTTCACTTGGACATAGTACTGATTTCTGGACACTCGCGCTTCTGGTCTCTGGGTTCGGCAGCATCGGCACCGCGATCAATATCATAGCTACCGTTCTCTGTATGCGCTGTCCAGGCATGACGTTGGCCAAAATGCCGTTGTTCGCCTGGCTCAACCTGGTGATGGCGGGATTGGTGGTACTTGCGATCAGTCCTCTGACCGCTGCTCAGATTATGCTGCTGATCGATCGCTACCTTGGGGGACATTTCTTCGACACCCAGGCCGGGGGCTCGGCCGTCATCTGGATGCACTTCTTCTGGGTTTTCGGGCATCCCGAAGTCTATGTCCTGGTCCTCCCAGCCTTTGCGTTCGTCTCGGAAATCGTTCCCGTATTCTCGCGCAAGCCGATCTTCGGTTATTCCGTGATGGTGGGAGCCACGGTGGCGATCGGTTTCATCAGCATGAGCGTATGGGCCCACCACATGTTCACAGTCGGCATGAGCGCAAACGCCAACACATTCTTCGTTCTCTCGACCATGGCAATTGCGGTTCCCACCGGAATCAAGATCTTCAACTGGCTGGCCACCATGTGGGGAGGAAAGATCGAGTTCAAGACTCCGATGTTGTTCTGCATTGCCTTTCTCTTCCAGTTCCTAATTGCAGGCCTTACCGGAGTGATGATGAGTGCAGCGCCGTTCGACTGGCACCTGGGAAATTCATATTTTGTAGTTGCGCATTTTCACTATGTGATTGTCGGCGGCATTCTCTGCGCTCTCTTCGGGGCCTTTTACTATTGGTTTCCGAAGATGACCGGAAAAATGTATAGCGAGACTCTCGGCAGAGTGCATTTGTGGCTTTTCCTCATCGGCTTCCATCTCACCTTCGACTTTATGCATATCCCCGGATTGCTGGGGATGCCGCGAAGGATCTACTCCTACGAGCCGGGGCGCGGTTGGGACGTCTGGAACTTCATTGTAACTATCGGCGTTTTCTTCCAGGCTGCCGGGATTTT
>JBAWBG010000195.1:0-4298 GCA_049589695.1 Candidatus Sulfotelmatobacter sp.
TACTCAACGTGCGCCGTCGCGATCGTGATTCCGCGCGCCTTTTCTTCCGGAGCGTTGTCGATCGAATCAAACGACCGGAACTGAATCTTCGGATTGTGCTTCGACAGAACCTTGGTGATCGCCGCCGTCAACGTGGTCTTGCCATGATCGATATGACCAATCGTCCCGACGTTGCAGTGCGGCTTATTACGATCAAATTTTTCTTTCGCCATTTCCGTTTTTTCCTTTGTAGCGCCGGACTCGCACCGGCTATCTAGTCGTGGTAGCGCCGGCGCTTCGCCGGCAATCGCCAAATCAACTTCTCAATCTGCTACGAATACTGATACACCTTGTGAAACCTGGTTCGGAGCGCCTGATCAACCTCTTCAATCTTCGACAGGTAAAACTCCCGCACCTGCGCCTGATCCGAAACCGGCAGCGCCTCGTATAACGCCTTGGCCGCTCCCGCCTTGCTGCCAGCCACCGCATCGATCAAGTTTGCCGCCAAAATCTTATCCACATTCCGAGCGCGAATTCCGTGACTCTTGAGCGATTTCAGATACTTCTCAATCCGCTCACTCGCGAAAACCCGTTCAATAGCCGCCTTCAGCTCATCGAACTCACGCTCGTTTACAACTTTAATTGTTGCCTGCTCAAAGCTCATCTTCGTCAGATCCCTCGCAAAAGCGCTCGGGATTTCGGCTGCGGACTCCCAGCCTCGCACCGCTCGGCTTCACGTCCACAAAACGCCTCAACTCTGGAGCGGGAGACGGGAATCGAACCCGCGACCAACAGCTTGGAAGGCTGTGACTCTACCACTGAGTTACTCCCGCCCAAACCCAGCTGTCAGCTCTCAGCTGTCAGCTCTCAGCAAAACCTTCACTCGCCCAACACAAATTCTGGAGCCGATGATCAGGATTGAACTGATGACCTCTCCCTTACCAAGGGAGTGCTCTACCAACTGAGCTACATCGGCTCTGCTACACCCTCAGCGACTACAAACTTCAACATCAATCCGCCGATTTCGAACCTGCCTGCTCTTCACTAGTCTCAATCCGTGTGCGCCAGTAAAACAGCGCCGACTTGAAAGCAAACAGTCCCAGGATCAGCAGCGTTCCAGTTCGCACCTTCAGATTCCATCCAGAAATCGGAATCGCCTCATCCGACAGCGTAGTCCACGCCAAAATCCCGAGCACGGCATACGCGATCAAAGCCAGCACGAACTTTTTATTTACCGTCAACTTCTACCGCCTCAGCCTCATTTCACTGAAGCTCTCATCTGGTGCACAGGGGAGGATTCGAACCTCCGTACCTCCTGAGAGGGACAGATTTACAGTCTGTTGGCTTTAACCGCTCACCCACCTGTGCAAATCCGAAAACTCTCGCCGCGCATAAAAGCGCCTGCCACGAAAACGCACGGCATCAAAACGCCCGGCACCAAAACGTACCTCAGCAAGCACACCTACGTCACAGCTTATGTCGTACGGCACTTCGCAGCTCGGGAAACGTAATGCGGGAACTTCTCGCCTGACAGTTACACTCGCCGGAAAATTACCTGATGAAGTCCGTTATAACCGTTTGCGCCTCTCGCGACGCGCTTCCGCGCAGACCGCCGTGTTCCTGAAATTATTCCTTGGAGCTGGCGAAGGGATTTGAACCCCTGACCCTCTGATTACAAATCAGATGCTCTACCGACTGAGCTACGCCAGCGGTGGAAGCAAGTCCTTTCAGGCACAATACTTCCCTGATCCCTTCCTGATTATCCGGGACAATTATTTAAGGTACCACAAGGGTTATGGGCCTGCAACCGGAAGGTAAGGCACTTCTGGCAACATATCCGCATGAGAACGATCCTGCTCCTGACCTGCTCCAACGTCTTCATGACATTTGCCTGGTACGGCCACCTCAAATACAAATCAGCGCCGCTGTTCAAGGTCATCGTCATCAGTTGGATGATCGCTTTTTTCGAATACTGCTTCCAGGTTCCCGCCAACCGCATTGGCTCCTACGAATTCAGCGTGGCGCAGCTCAAAACCATTCAGGAAGTCATCACCCTCACCGTGTTCGCCGTTTTCTCCATCCTCTATTTTCATGAGGAATTGAAGTGGAATTACTTTGCCGGCTTCGCGTTGATCGTCTGCGCGGTGTTTGTGATTTTCAAGAAGTGGTGAAGCAAAATTTCGAGCCATCTATGGCTTGACCGCTGTAATGTCGAACGCGTAATTCCCGGTTTTGAAACTGTCGATTTTGGTGAGAACGCCGGTCTCGGGGTCGATCCTGTAGCCAGTCCCTGGCACATAGACAAACTCTCCCGACGGGTCGAACGTGATCGTGTACGGAATGTAACCTCCGAACGGAGAACCCGGTACCAGCGTTAACGCGCCATTCTTGGGTCTGATCTTTTGCACGACAATTCCTCCCTGTTCAGCGATCGCCACAAATTTCCCGTTGGGCGAAATGCTCATGCCGTTCACAATGTTGTTGTCCGGGCTCGCAAATGGTGAACCGGGCACAGCCGTCAGGTCGCCGTCCGCGCCGATCGAGTACACGTACATCCCGCTCCCGAGAGGCGGCGCCGCCACGAGGTACTTACCCGACGGCGTGATCGCGATCGGCCCGAAAGGCGTCTCCGAGTCAAAGGTGGCGCGAAACGTCAGCGCGCCGCTGCTCGCGTTGCGGTCAAAAATCAGAATTCCGGCGGCGTCATTTGGATCCGATGCATACAACACCGTGCCATCGTGCGAAAGCGCCAATGCCCCAATGGCCGCGCCTTGTCCCGCAGGAGCCTGGATCGGCGACAAAAAGGGCGTGCCGTCGACCGGCGTCATAACTCCCCCTTTGGTTTTGAGGGCCGCAATCGCACCGACCTTGGGAGGCCCCCAGTCGATCAGCGCCACGTATACGAACTGGCCCGTCCTATCGACAGTCAGGTCCGACGGACAATAGTCCGGCAGAGTTACATTGTCGAGTTGCGATAGCTCTCCGGTTGTGGGTGCGATGCCGTAGCCGGTCGCTTGCGCCAGATCATTTCCGCACGGCCCGCCCTCAGACCACTCTCCCAGCGACAAATATAGGAAACGGCCATTTCGGCTGGCAGCGAACGCTTCCGGCCCAATTCCGGTAGGAAAGGGCGAGCCTTTGATTTTGGTGAGCTTGCCCGTGTCTGTATTGACGGAGAATCCAGAGATCGTGAAGTCTCCAAAATTGGAGGTGTAGAGGTATTCCGGCCCTGTTGCCTGCGATCCGGCCTGTAAAGGAGTTGCCCACCCGAACGCCAGGGTGACTAAGACAAGGAGAACCCACTGCAAGCGGCGCGTTGCCATACCAACCTCCAAGCCGAAAAGCTTCGGCTTATCCCGTCAGAAGGTCGGTAAGTCTACCTTTTGAACTCTGCTCGTCCTTCCTGGGCGCGCCTCTGTGATGAACCTCTTCCCTCGCGAGTTGCACCGCCGCGCCCAAGTCGAACTCCATCGCTTGCGCTAACGCCTGAATACAACTAGAGAGCCAGCGGTGCTACAGTTTTTGATGGTTCCGACCATAAATCTCACAGCCAGAACCGAAACAAATGGACCTGATCACATACCTCCGCGAGATTGAGCATGCGGCAGGAGAAACGCTCAAACTTATCTGGTTCGAGCGCAGACAGATGGAAGAACTACAAAACCGAATCGCCGGTCTGTCCGCCGAGGTCGAAGATGCTAATCGCCGATTGGAGTTCTTAGCCTTGAATCCTGATCTCGATGACGATAACGATTCGACAGCGATTTACTGGGATACTTACTTCGGCCCCGAGAAGGATCGGTTTTATGCGGAGAAGAGCAAGCCAGACTTGGAGTCCCTCATCGCCACACGAGCATTCTCGACAAACGCACAATGCGGGAATCTTCTGCAGTATGCCAAGCAAGGGATATCTTTCGTTCACCGCGGACTTGCGGCGTGTCCGGACGGACGGCTCATTGGGAGTCAACCGATAAAAAACATAATCTGGCAAGGCAGGAACCAAGCACTCCATTGGGACGAAGGCAACCCAAGGCCGCAGGTGATGGCATGCTTTCAAACTCTGGCGCAGGAACAAGATCCCAAATTCGCTGACTTCGCGACCCGGAACCTTGCAAACGACATTGTCGAACTGCTGGGCTGGCGAACCTTCAACGACTTCAAAGCCGATATGCTCTTGTTCTGAGCTTTTCCGCAACTATACCCCCTCGCAACGCTACCGCTCCGTCCCATCCTCATGCGCAGTGTGTGTCTGCTCACGTCCCCGTTGCACTGACAACCGCTGAATATTAGTGTCAGTTGACGTAATATCCCGATAGCAC
>JBAWBG010000196.1:0-1970 GCA_049589695.1 Candidatus Sulfotelmatobacter sp.
GCGGCCCGGGCAGCAACGCGATGATCGCCACCAACTGCGACCGGCTGGAGATCTACGTCGGGGGCGCCCACCACCCCACCGCCTACCCCGATTTCGCGCAGCTGCCCAGCCTCGCTCACCCGCCGGCCTTCGCCAACATCACCGTCGACGGCACTGGACAGCCGGAGCTGCGCATCGACGGTTATGTCGGCTCGAACGTTGCCACATCCACACGGATGTCCGCCGACACGTCCACCGACCGGCTGGCGCTTTTTGCCGACGACCGCTCGATCACGGCCGACGGGACGGACAGCACCCGCCTGACGTTCCGTGCCCTTGATGTTTACGGCAACCAGCGCAGGCGGGCCACCGGCGAAGTACGCCTGTCCCTGGCCGGCCCGGCGACGCTGACCGGGGACAACCCGTTCGACTTCAGCAGGTACGGCGGGGTCGGCGGCGCGTTCCTCCGCTCCATTCCCGGCCGGACCGGCCGGGTCACGGTCACCGCCTTGCACAAGACTCTCGGCAAGGCCAAGGTCACGGTGATGGTCGAGGCGGCCAGCGGCGCCGCCTTGTGATACTAGGCAGCCGGGCGACGCTCCGCTTGTCACTCCCCGGCCGAATAACAGGTTCCCGGTTGCGCTGCAGACCGCTCGGCTAGCTGGACGCCGCGCTGGCCGTGTACTACCCGAGAACCTTCGCCTGCGGAGCACCCTTACGGCGGACAAGCCCGAACGGCTGCTCGTCGGCTGGCCGCCGGGCTCTGGGTAGCCTGCCCACGCGCAACACGAATGTATGCCGCAAGTTCTAAAATCGCGGTACCTTCGTCATCGAGCCGCTGGGGCCCTTGAGTGCACCGAGAAAGCGAAACGCAAGATGCTCACACTCGACACGCTTACAAACCTACCTCTGCTGATCCGGAAGGAGAATGGCCTGCCCCGGCGTTTCCTTGTTCCCGGTACCCCGATCAAGCTCATTCAGCAGGGCCAGCCGTCCGTGCACTTGCTTGACACTGGCGATGTTGAATTCTTCGGTCGCAATGAGCTGGTTAACGGCGTTCGGCCGTTCTCACGGCGAGCGCTCATTGAGCCGGGGTCTGACCCCCACCCGCTCGAGTATGCTCTCTGGCTCATGGACCGGCCGCAACACCAGCAGACACGCGACGCCGTAAAGGGCCCGTTCCTGGCAAAACATATTTCGCAGCAGGAGTCACTGATCTACAAGTCGGCGCTTAGCCAGATTGAGAAAATCCGCCGCCGCGGGTCAAGTTTCTCGCTCACGACGGACTTCGGCCAACCCTTCGCGTTGTATGTGATCAGCTCCATTCTCGGCGCCACCGAGGAGGTGCCTGACTTCTTCCGGCACCTCGCGCGAGTGACAGAGCTAGAGCAGCTGAACGCCTACCCGCCGGAGAACGGACTGGTCGGGATTCTGGACCGCATCATCGACGATCACCTGGCCCGCCCGAATTCGCATGGCGCGTTCGGCGGCTTGCTCGAAGTGTTCCGGCAGGACAAGCTCGCCCCCACCAAGAAAGAGGCGAGACACATCTTGCGCGGATACCTGGCCTCACTCCTATTTGCCGGAACCGACACGGTCGCCATGGCGCTGGGAAACGTTTTCCTCGGGCTGCGGCGCTGGGGCATGTGGGATGTGGCGGTCTGGGCAGCCAAGCATGACGACCGCGCGCTGCTCGAAGCGCTCATCCAAGAGGCGTTCCGGCTGGATGTACCATTCCCCACGAATGCCGCCCGCGTAGTGGCGCCTGTACGCACGCCGAGCGGCGAGTTGCTCGCAGAGGGCACGATGGTGGTGTCGTGGCTCTCGGCGGCCAACCGGGGCTCGCGGTTCACAAACCCGAACAAGTTCGTGCTCGGGCGGACGGAACCCCATCTGGGCTACGGTCCCGGAGGGTTTCACTACTGCCTGGGCGCCCCGCTCGCCAACCTTGAGCTCGTGATCGCCACGCAATTGCTCTTGACCGAACTACC
>JBAWBG010000197.1:0-11727 GCA_049589695.1 Candidatus Sulfotelmatobacter sp.
CCTCACTGCGCTCATCCCACCAATAATGCTTTCAACCTCGATCCCCAGCGGTCTCCCTGAAACCCGCGCGCCACGCGCGCCCGTTGCCCGTAGTTCACCATTCCGAGCACAGTGGCATACTCGGGCTCAGCCAAAGTTGATGGCATCTTCGCCAACGGCGTAGGCCACGAGAGTCGCACCGCACGCCGCAACACCGATTCAGCGACGTCGAAAATTCCCGGGAGCCTTGACCCGCCGCCGCTCAGCACAATGCCGGCGAGACAGGCGTCAAACATCCCAGTCTGCCGCAAAGATTCCCGCATCATTTCAAAGAGTTCACGCGCCCGCGGCTCGAGGATTTCCGCCACCAGTCGCTGCGGAAGCAAGCGCGATGGCCGGTCGCCGACGGATGGCACCTCGACTTCATTCCCTTCCGGAATTAAGGTGACAATGGCATTGCCGAAAATTCTCTTGATCTTTTCCGCGTCTGCCAGGGGCGTACACATGCCCATCGAGAGATCGCTGGTGAAGTGATCGCCACCCACCGGAATCACACCCGTGTATGCCACTGCCCCTTGCAGGAAAACCACCAGCTCCGTCGAGCCAGCACCGATATCCGCCAGGCACACTCCCAACTCACGTTCGTCTGCTCGCAGCACGGAATCGGCCGCAGCCAGGGGCTCGAACACGGTATCGTCCACGTGGACGCCGGCGCGATTCACCGCGGTAATCACGTTCTGAGTTGCACTTGCCGCGGCGGTAATCAAGTGAACTCTCACTTCCAGCTTTGCCGCCATCATTCCGAGCGGATCGTGAACCCCGGCCTGATCGTCCAGAATGAATTCCTGGGGTAGAAGATGCAGCACTTCGCGACCCTCTGGGAGCGGAATCGCGCGCGCCCGCTCAACCGCCTGCTTGATCTCATCCCGCCCAATCTCGCGCGGACGCGATCCCAGACCGATGCCGCCATGGCTGTTCACTCCACGCACGTGCGCGCCGCCGATGCCGACGATGGCATGCTCCACGGCTGCACCGGCGACATCCTCAGCCGCTTCCACAGCCTTCTGAATGGCCGCAATGGCTTTTTCCAGGTCCACGATCACGCCTTTGCGCGAACCGCGAGATTCCGCGACGCCATGCCCGCGATAACGCAGGCCACAGTCGGTCACCTCTGCCATGAGCGCGCATGTTTTGGCGCTGCCTACATCGATCGCCGTAAGAAAATTCCGCTGCTGGTTCGCCATCTTTTATCAGTTCCCGTTATTCGTTCCCGGTGAAAATTTCGCTCTGCATTCTTCGTGACATGGTCATTCCGAAAAGTTCAATCGCTCGGCGCCGAATTCGTCTGAGTCTTTGCAATCGCTGGGCTCGGTTTCACCCCGCCTGTATGACCCGCAGGCTTGGCAGTTACGGATGAACTTCTGCTCGGCGTTCTCTTGTGCTCCATCTTTCGCCGCGCTGCGACCGGTGCTACCCGCTTTTTGGAGAACTTGTCGGTTATCGGTTTGTAGGCAGCGATCGACTTCTTTGCAACTGGGTTCGGCGAGATCGTCGTTGTTTTGCTCGGGTAGGCCTTGGCGCCAACTTTCCTGGTTGAAGCGGTTACGGGTTTGGGATCAAGTTTCTTCGCCGTCAGCTCGAATGCGGGCTTAGGCACCGGCCGATCATTCGGACCCAGGCGGGTTAGCAACGACACGGGCTTGACTCTTCCTGCCGCCTGCGCTTTCGCAACGCTCGGCTTCGACGGCGCGGGCTTCGCCATATCAGGATTCACGATGATCTGGTTGTCGTAGCGCAAATCGACCGATTCGAGCTTCTGAAACTGTTGCCGCCAACCCTGTGCGTGACTGACAAAAATCCTGTAGCGCCGGAGATAATCCGACGAGCCCAGATGCACCAGCACATCGCCCGCAGGATCGTTCACCCGCACTTTTACGTCTTCGAGATCCGAGAGATCCACTTCGCTGAGATCCTGCGAATAGCGGGTTCCGCCGGAATCCAGTTCATGCACCATCTGGGTATAAGCCTTCATGCGCGGCGTGCGTGTAGAAAGCGGCTCGCCGGGATTCATTCCGATAATTACGGGGAAGGAGTATTTGTGCTTCGGCGACAATTCCATTAACGTGCCGCCGGCATCGATCAGCAACATGCGCGGACCGACTCGCGCGAATGCCACCGGCGTGCGCTCGTGAATTTCCACCTGCAGGCGGTTGGGAACAAACCGCATCACGCTGGCCGATTCTACCCAGGGAATCTGCTCCAACTGCGCCTTCTGCTGCCCCAGGGGAATGAAAAAAATGTTGCGCCCAATGTCCGCGCCCATCACTTCCATGATTTGCGACTTGGTCACATTCTGCATTCCGGCGACTTGAATGTTGTCGCTCGATTCCACGCGAAAGCGCCATGAATGCTCGCCGTAGTGATAGAGTGCCGCGGCGCACAGAGCGGCCACGCACACCACAGCAGCAGCACCTATGCCCCACAACAAACGGTTCGCGGTTTTCTTGGGGAGAGAACTTCGGCGGGCGGAGACTCGCTTTTGCCCGCGTAGGAAGGGCGATTCCTCATCCACATCCAGATCGATGAGGCGCGCATCGTCCATCTCCAGATCAGGTCCCGTCAGACCATGGAGACCCGGTCGCGCGGTGCCCGCGCTGGATGGGTACAACTCCTCCTGCAAGATGGTGGAACCAGACTTCCGTGCCATCAATTCAGGTTAGTTGTCGCTGTGAAATCGCTGAGCACTCAAACTATAACTTCATTTCGCGAAGTGAGACAGAAAAATAATTGAACTTTTTCACAGCCAGGAACCGCATTGGCCATCAGGAGAGGAAAATCTGGGAGTAATCGCAGGCTTTGAGACAGCAGTCTCGACTGTCCGGAGAAAAAAACATCTGCGGCGAAGAGTCTCTTCGCCGGTCCGGGCCACGCCGCGGCCTAGCCCCAACTTCTTGGCCGTCTACCAAAAAGCAAAGGCGGACGCCGAACTGGCTGCGTCCGCCTTTACAGTTGGAAGATGTTATTCGCTCTCGAAGCTTACAGTTTCTACATGCGCTCCGGGAACCGAAATTCGCACTCGCGGAATGCTCACCCGTACTCGCGGACAAACTGCGCCATCAAATCTAGGTGCGGCCACACTTACCCGCGCAACCTGCGCCTCAATTTCGGCCTCAGCCCGCGCCCGGTTTGCCTCTAACCGCGCTAATTGGGCTTCTTCTCGGGCCGACATTGCTTCAAAGCGCGCCATTCCGCCCTGGGCCCGCGCCATCTTAGTCTGCAATCGGGCCATCACTGTAGCCAAGCGGCAAGAGGTGGTCTCATTGTGCGCGGCTAGCGCCTCGCTTTTTGCCGCGAACCAGTCAGCACGTCCGGCCGCCAGGGCCATAACACCTTCCGTCCGACTGGTAACGCCGGCCATCAGGTGTGTCACCACGCGATGTGCCCAAGCCGCGCCACCATCCTGATAAATGCCATTCAACCCCAGCGCCAGAACTCCAGCCATCAGCCATCCCCATGCTTGTGTTGATTTCATTGCCGTAACCCCTTATGGCAGATTGGACGAGCCTCGTCCGAATCCGTTAGCAAAAGATACGCGGTCCAAGACAAATTAGTTCCCTGCTTTCTAGCGAAAGAAATCATGTAGAGACAGCCCGCAAGAAAGACACTGCCGTAACGCTACTTGTAGAATGCTGGCAATGAGAAAAATCGTCGCCCTCATTGTTGTCGGGGCTGCTGTTCTCGTGTCGGGGTGGCTGATTGGTTCTAAGGTAGCGCAGTCGAGGCGGAACGTTTCTTATCAGAAAGCTATGGCCCAATTTCAGCGTGACCTACCGATCGGCACGACGAAGGAAGACGTTAGAAAATATCTAGACTCACGCAATATCCAGTACTATGCGGCCACGCGTGACCAGAATCGGGTAGTGGCGTTTGAGATCACAATCGGCGAAGACCCCGGCGGTGTTATGTGCGAACCATGGGACGTCTACGTCGCTCTGGAGTTCAATTCGGCCGATATCCTGAGGCAGATTCACATCAAGAGGAGCGGGACCTGTTTATGACCGTTTTCATTCCAGCCGCTTGCGCGATAGCAGGGTCGCGGTTTCCCATTGCGCCTCCAAACGGGTAATGCGGCGCTCATGGTCGCGAATCTCCACGGCCAAGTCTTTGAGCGTTTCACCGGCTCGGCGCACCTCGTCAGTGAGCTTCAACGCCTCTTTGATCGCGTCGATAGCCTGACTCAGAACGCTCATCGGTGCGAACTGCGCCGTTCTCGCTCGGTTTTTAGTTCTTCAAGGACGGCCGTGGCTTCGGCCAAACCGCTTCTTAGGGACGCCTGCGCCTTGCGGACTTCCTTGTGAAGGTGCGAGGCGAGTTTGGCGACCGCCAATTCCTCTCCCGTGGGCTTGTGCTCACAACGCGTCCGGACCAATTCTGCTACGCTGACACCTGCGTTCCTGGCCTCCTTACGGAGCCAGTCGCGAAACGCCGGAGTGGTTAATACTTGCAGTCGTGCCGTTTTCATAATTCTCCCCGCCCACTCATGAGCATACACATGCTCATGTTGCTATTTTACACTGTTAAGGGAGTGCCTGGGCTCGGGGCATGAGTTCTATAGGGCCTGCGTTCTTTCCTGCAGCTTCTGCAGAATCATCGGGCCCAATTGCGAAACGTTGCCAGCCCCTAGCGTCAGGATGATGTCCCCGTCTTGTGCAACCTCGGCGGCTGAACGCACGGCTTCCGCGAATGAACTCATATACCGCGCCTCGCGCCCACTTTTCTCTCGGATCGTCCTAGCCAATACCTCTCCGCTGATTCCTTCGATCGGCTTCTCGCTGGCCGCATAAATATCGAGCAAAAACAACGAATCGGCATCTGCAAATGCAGCCGTGAACTCATCCATCAGATCGCGGGTTCGCGTGTACCGGTGGGGTTGGAACACCACATGAACCTTGCGAAAGCCGCATCGCCGCGCCGCCGCCAGCGTCGCCTTAATTTCGGTGGGATGGTGACCGTAGTCGTCGATCACACTCACTCCGGCTGTTCGCCCCCGCAATTGAAAACGCCGGTCAACGCCACGGAACTGATCCAATCCGGATCGTATTGCTTCCACTTCAACATCGAGCCCCACGCCTACGGCAATTGCCGCAGTAGCATTCAGAACGTTATGCACACCGGGCACATGCAATGTGAACTCGCCTAAATCTTTCTTGCGATAACTCACGCGAAAGCGGCTTAAGGGCTGGCCTTCAACTCTCAAATGCGAAGTGGAACCATTTTTCATCTTGATCAGAAAATCCGACCCACGTTTAGTTCCATAGGTCACCGTGCGGCGCTGAACGTCCGGCAGCAGTCGCCGCAACATCGGATCGTCATTACATGCCACCACCATCCCATAAAACGGCACGCGGTCCATGAACTCCAGAAATGTTTTCTTCACATCCCGCATGTTGCGGTAGCAATCCATGTGCTCGCGGTCAATGTTGGTTACCACGGAAAGAATTGGGGACAGCTTCAGGAACGACCGGTCACTCTCATCCGCCTCGGCTACCAGATAACGCGACTTGCCCAGCCGGGCGTTGGACCCCATGGCATCCACACGTCCGCCTACCACTACCGTAGGGTCAAGGCCGCCGCCTGCCAGCACTGCCGCCACCATGGAAGTGGTGGTCGTCTTGCCGTGCATGCCGGCGATGGCAATGCCATACTTCAGTCGCATCAACTCCGCCAGCATCTCTGCACGCTGAATCACGGGTATGTGCAACCGGTGCGCCTCGAGGACCTCAGGATTCTCCGTGGCAATCGCCGAACTCGTCACCACCACTTCGGCTCCGGAAATATTCCCTGCGCGATGTCCCTCAAACACCGTGGCTCCCAATGCAGCGAGCCTCTCGGTCACAGAAGAATGCTTGAGATCCGATCCCGAGACCTTGTAGCCGAGATTCAGCAGCACCTCGGCAATCCCACTCATGCCGATGCCGCCGATGCCCACGAAATGAATCTGCTGAATCTTGGCAAACATTTATGTGAACCGTACGCTCTTCTGTATCCTGAGCGAAGTAAATGCTTCGCGAAGGCGAAGCATTTACGCAGTCGAAGGATCTCTACCTGCCATCAAAACTGACGAATCGCTCACTCCCACTGCGCCGCATGCCGCCGCAGCCACCAGCACGCCGAATAACCCTGCTGTGGAAAGATCGACCGGCTGCACGTCTGCTGCGCCGTTCCAGTCATATCGTATTCAGTCTTGTTGCCCTTTAATGATGTAGCCAGAAACTGATGGACCTCGACCGTGCCATAGCCCACACCTCGCGAGTCACGCAACTTCCAAACCATCCAGTCGCCCACATAAAGCATTCCGAATAGGAGAAGCAGAACTATTGCGCCTCCGCCGATTTGTGATCCCGTTGGGCCTTTCATATGTCGACTGTCATCCGGACCGAAGAAAGACTTCGCGAATGCGAAGCTCCTACGCGAGTCGATTCCTCATGGGTCGAACTGTCTTGACGAGAGCTTTAGGAACTGCCTCCATTATCCCCTTCGTCAATTCCCGCCACCCGCGCCGCCATCTCCGCGATATCCCGGGCGGCATGGGGGTGCGACAATCCGCGCGCAGCCTCGCTCATGATATGCAATCGTCGCGCATCCCCAAGCAAAGCAGCAATCGTTTCCGCAAGCCAGACTCCTTCGAGCTTCGATTCTTCCACCACTACCGCCGCTCCCTCACGCGCCAGCGCTTCCGCATTCACACGCTGGTGGTCGTCCGCGGCCCGGGGAAATGGTACGAAAATCGCTGGCTTTCCCGCCGCCGTAATCTCCGCCACCGTGCTCGCACCGGAGCGGCAGACCACGAGATCCGCGCGCGCAAAAGCCGAAGGCATGTCCTCGATAAACTTGAAGACCTGCACCGGCTCTCCCGATCCTGATTCATCGAATC
The DNA here is from genome assembly GCA_049589695.1 of Candidatus Sulfotelmatobacter sp. Classification (GTDB taxonomy): domain Bacteria; phylum Acidobacteriota; class Terriglobia; order Terriglobales; family Acidobacteriaceae; genus Sulfotelmatobacter. The sequence goes on from JBAWBG010000197.1 coordinate 6,914, forward strand.
GACGATAGGCTGCCAGCGCGTCATTATAGTCACGCTCGCCTGTCTGATGAATAATGCAGATCCGAGGCGCCTGCCGGTGGAGTTCCGGCAAGCAGCGAATCATCGCTTCATTGATCGCGTGCGCCCCCTGGCTTCCGCCAAACACCAGCAGAGTCGGCATTCCTCCGCGTTTTGGCGGGATCTCAAAGAACGCCTGCCGCACCGGAACGCCGGTTACTTCCGCACGACGAAAATATTTCGCCGTCTCTGCAAAATGCACCGCTGCCCCGGATACAAATCGCGCCACCAGGCGGTTGGCAAACCCGGGAACAACATTCGGCTCAAAGGCAAGCGTCGGAATGTGCTTCATCACCGCTGCCAGCATCGCCGGCCCCGACGCGTATCCGCCTACACCAATCACAACGTCGGGCACAAATTCATTCAGCATGCGGCCCGCGCTCCACAGCGCCCGTGGCAAATCGAGGGCCGTCTTCGCGCGGGTCATCAGGCTCACATTCTTTAGCGCGCCCACGCGAACCAGTTGCAGCGGATACCCGGCTGCCGGTACGAGACGATTTTCGATGCCGCGCGCTGTTCCGATGAACAGCACTTCGGCTGCATAATGTTTCTTGAGTTCGTTGGCGATGGCCAGCGCCGGGATTACGTGTCCGCCCGTCCCGCCGCCCGCCAGAATGGCTCGCATGAGGTGACTATAAAGGAATTGTTGATTGCTGATTGTTGATTATGGATTGAGAAGCACCGGCCGTTTCCAATCGCAATCAGAAATCTACGATTGCGTTTCCCGATCTAATTCTTGGAAAACTTGGCTGGCAGCGGATTATCCGGCCGCTCCGTGTCATACAGGATCGAAACCACCCACCAGCGTTTGCCATCCTTCAGCAACTGGATGCTGTTGATGCCTCCTGATCCGTGAGATCAGTGAAAACCGTGGCAGCTTTCTTCACTCCGCCTGCTTCGTAATATTCAGCAGCACACCGACACACGCCAGGGTCACGAACAATGACGACCCTCCGTACGACACTAATGGCAGCGGAATTCCTTTTGTCGGCATCATTCCCAGAACAACGCTGATGTTAATGAAAGCCTGCAGCACCACCATGCTGGTAATTCCCACCGCGAGGTATCGACCGAATATGTCTTCCGTTCGCGAGGAAGCGCGCATTCCGCGCCACAAAAATACAGCGAAGAGCGCCACTATAAACATGGCGCCCACCAGACCTAATTCTTCAGCGGTCACGGCGAAAATAAAATCTGTATGCGGCTCCGGCAAATAAAATAACTTTTGTTTGCCTTCCATCAAGCCGGTGCCGGTGACGCCGCCGATGCCCACTGCGATCAGCGATTGGATGATATGGAAGCCGGTCTTCTGGCGGTCGGCGTAAGGATTGAGAAACGCCAGAATCCGGTCGCGCCGCCAGCTCACATGGAAGATCAAAAAATAAAGCGGCAGCAGCGATGCAGCGAAGGCGTAACCGAAATAGCGCATTCGCATTCCGGCCACATACAGAATACAAGCCGCGATCCCGGCACAAGCAATGGCCGTGCCCAGATCGGGTTGCAGCACAATCAGACCGAGCAGCACCAGCACAGGCGCCGCCGCAGGCATTAACGTGTTGCGCCAGTCATCGATGGAATTCGGCATCATTCGTACGCGGCTTTCGAGAAAATATGCGAGAAACAAAATCAGAACTGGTTTTGCCAGTTCAGAAGGCTGGAAGGAAAAACCGCCGGCGTGAATCCAGCGATGGGTATTGTGCGATCGGTCCAGAAAAAAGACCGAAATCAACAGCAGCGTAGTAACGCCAAGGAACGAAAATACTATTGCTGGATGCTTGTAGCGCCGGTAATCCACCCGCATCGCAACCACCATCGCGACAATGCCTGCCGCCGCCCAGATCAACTGCTTCGACAAAAAAGCGTAGGGAGATCCGAAGCGCTCCCGCGCCATCACTGCTGACGCCGAAAACACCATTACCAGCCCTACGAAGACCAGCAGCATGGTCACGGTGAACAGCCAGCGATCGACGCTCACACGCTTTGCCATGGGAATTCATTTCACCACGGAGAGCGGAAGACATGCTGAAGGAATTGCTGATTGTTGATTTTTGATTGTTGATTGTTTTGGTTCGGCCAGTACCCCTGAGAGCCGACCCAGTCAAAATCGCCGATGTCTCAGCCCAGCCGCTGCACAATCTCCTTAAAAACTTGCCCGCGCTGTTCATAATTCTTGAACTGATCAAAGCTGGCGCACGCTGGCGCTAACAAAACCACATCACCCGGTTCCGCGACAGCGTTCGCCTTGCGAAGTGCGTTCTCCAAGGTTTCCGCGCGGACCACCTCAACATCCGTAATCTGCGATTCGATCTTCCCCGCCGCTGCGCCGATGGTATACACACGCTTCACCCGCTGCCGCAGCAGACCGTTCAACAGGCTGTAGTCGCTGCCTTTGTCCTTGCCGCCAAGAATAAGGTGGATGTTCGCCGGAAACGATTCCAGCGCCTTGATGGTCGCATCCACATTTGTGGCCTTGGAATCGTTGTAATAATCCACGCCGCGAATCGTGGCCACATATTCCAGCCGGTGCTCAACCGCCTTGAAGTCGAGCACAGCCTGGCGGATTATCTCCGGAGCGCATCCCATCAGCATGCCCGCGCATACGGCCGCCAGCACGTTCTCCAGATTGTGCGCGCCCTTTAGGGGAATTTCGGAAACCAGGATGATCTCGCGCTGAACCGCCTCTTCAGGCTCAGACCCACCGCGAAACAGAATGGCTCCATCGCGGACCCACGCGCCTTGTTTCACTTCCTTCTGGCGGCTGAACCAGAACACTTGCGCCCGGGTACGCCCGGCCATCGCCACGCAGGTGGGATCATCGGCATTCAGCACGGCAAAGTCTTCGCTTCTCTGGTTTTCGAAGATGCGCGCCTTCGCATCCACGTACGCTTCCAAAGTCCGGTGCCGATCCAGATGGTCGGAGGTCACGTTTAAAACCACGGCAACTTTCGGACGGAAGCTTTGAATCGTCTCCAGTTGAAAACTCGAGACCTCAAGTACGATCACGGTCTCGGGTTTCGCCCGCTCCGCCAGCGAGATCGCCGGGGTGCCGATGTTGCCGCCGACCAGCGTCGGCAATCCGGTGGCAGCCAGAATTTCTCCTGTCAACGTGGTGGTCGTGGTCTTGCCGTTCGATCCCGTGATCGCCACGACCGGTCCCGGCAAGAACTGCGCCGCAAGTTCGATTTCGCCGATCACTATTTCGCCCAACGCGCGCGCCTGCACCAGCGGCGGAGCATCAACCGGAACTCCCGGGCTTACAACAATCAAATCCTGACCGCGGAAAGTGCGTTCGCCGTGGCCGCCCGTCTCTACCGTAATTCCGCAATCGAGCAGTGTGGGAATTTCGTTCCGCAGATCGTCCCCGCTTTTCGTATCGGAGACCGTAACCCGCGCCCCGTGCGCTTTCAAGAAAAGTGCAGACGCCACCCCGGACTTGCCAAGGCCGACGACGAGCACGCGTTTGTCTTTGAGTTCGATCACCGGATTGCCAATTCCCGACTTTCGATTGTCAATTTGTAAAACTCTACTGCCACAAGCACAATCGGCAACGGGAAATCGAAAAATTGAAAATCTATCTCAACTTCAAAGTCGTTAGCGCGAACAGCGCAAATACCAGTGACGCGATCCAGAAGCGGACAATAATCTTCGACTCCGACCATCCCATTAACTCAAAATGATGATGCAAGGGCGCCATCTTAAATATGCGCTTCTTGCGGAGCTTATAGGAACCTACCTGCAGGATTACCGAAACTGCTTCGATCACGAAAACTCCGCCGATGAACGGCAGCAGAAGTTCCTGCTTGATGATCACTGCAACCGTGCCAATTGCGCCGCCCAGCGCCAGCGATCCTACGTCTCCCATGAAGACTTCCGCGGGATGCGCGTTGTACCAGAGAAATCCAATCGACGACCCCACCATCGCTCCGCAAAAAATCGTCAATTCCCCGACTTGCGGCATTTTTGGAATCTCAAGGTAAGTGGCAAACGTGGCGTGGCCGCTGACATACGTCAGCACGGTTAGCGCTCCCGCGGCGATCACCGTGCAGCCGATCGCCAACCCATCCAGGCCATCCGTCAGATTTACGGCGTTGCTCGAGCCTACTATCACAAGCGCCACAAAACCGATGAACGGCAAGAACGCCAGGGGCCAGAGATGGGGAAATCGTTCCAGATTCTGTACGACGAGATCCGGATGGAATTGTTTGATGAACGGCACAATGAGCTTGGTCGAATACATTCCGTAAGTCTGCATCGCGATCAGCATCACCGAGATCACGACGCTGGTCGCGATCTGCAATCCCAACTTTGCACGTCCGGTCAGACCAAGGTTTCGGCGGTGCGCCACTTTGGTGTAGTCGTCGGCGAATCCGATCGCCGCAAAGGCGCAGGTGGCGAAGACAGCGATCCATACGAAACGGTTGCTCAGGTCGGCCCAAAGCAGAGTTGGCACGACGATCGCGATCGCAATCAGCAAGCCGCCCATCGTGGGTGTGCCCGCTTTTTTCTGATGCGCTTTCGGCCCTTCTTCGCGGATGTATTGTCCGATCTGGAATTCGCGCAGCCGGTTAATGACCAGGGGGCCCACAATCAGTGCGGTAAACAACGCGGTGAGGCTGGCAAATGCGGTACGAAATGTCAGATAGCGGAAAATTCTGAACGGCGGAAAATAATGTTGCAGCTTCACAAACAAGAGCCAGTAGAGCAATCAGCCTCCGTCCCGCAATAATCTCAATTGTTTCCGTCGCGGCGTGCCTTCC
>JBAWBG010000198.1:0-32408 GCA_049589695.1 Candidatus Sulfotelmatobacter sp.
GTTTTCGCCAGCCCACACAGCAACGGCAAATTGCCGTACTGGCCAGGTTCGCTCTACAAGGCGCACTTGGAACCAGCAGCCAAGGAAGTCGGAATCGTGGGTCACTTCGGCTGGCACACGTTCCGGCACACGTATGCGACGCTCCTCAAAGGGAACGGCGAAGACGTGAAGGTTGTGCAAGAGCTAATGCGGCACGCAAACATCTCGGTCACTCTGAACATTTACGCGCAAGCGATCACGCAAACCAAGCGAGATGCGCAGAGCCGAGTTGTAAGCTTGTTGCTCGACAAAAACGAAGAAAAACCAAGCACCGAGGCTTATCGGACGTTAACGGACGTACAAAATTCTGGAGGGGACTTGCAAGTGGTTGATAAGGTTGGCGTCCCCGACGGGATTTGAACCCGTGTTACCGCCGTGAAAGGGCGATGTCCTAGGCCAGGCTAGACGACGGGGACAGTGAAAGGTGCATCAGTGAGGCAACGTTCGATCGTAACAAGGTGTTGTACCCATGTCAAAAGCGATGACGGGCATGCACTCGCGTCGGAGGCAGAACGCATGCCGCAACTTCTTCGATCTTTCTCCACAATCCGGCTGGACTTCAATTGCATCCATTAACAAGAAGAGTTGGCGGAGCGGAATCAGTACGCGATAGCACACAATTGATCAAGTTCGATTCCTTCCGCGCTACTCTCAGACAATTTAGAATTGCGGGAGCCGAAGCGAGTGCGCGGCGTTGCAAACAGTCGAGGGAAAGGTGTCCGATCCAATCTATCTCAGCCTCTGGTTCCATGATTTTTCTGGGCCGGAGATGTTACCGCACGCTTTCGGCGTGCTGCAGCAGTTCCCTTTTTCCGAGCAGCGTCCGGGGATCAGTTATTTTGCGGTGCATCCTGTTTCATGGAGCGAGGCTACGGTGCTGGAGCGCCGCTTTCCTCAGGGGATCGATCCTGGGCAGGCTACGCTGATTGTCGCCGAATTGATTCATGATGACTACGCATTTGTATTCGAGGCGTATTGGGATTTATGGATTCCGGATCTTGCGAGCGGGAACTGGGTGTTGGAAGCTGTGCCGGTGAAATTCATCGTGCAGGGAGAAGAGTTCGACGAAGGAACTTACCAGCAGACGGGGCACATTCAGGTGGATTTTGGTCCGGATTCGTATTTTCTCCAGCCGGAGACACCACTCAGCGAACAGACTCGCGACAAAATTCGTGACAACGTGGCGAAGCTAGTGGCCTTCTCAGTGAATGTGGAAAAGAATAGCGGCACGAGTTCGCGGCTGCTCTGGTCGGAATCGGAAGAAAGTCTCGCCCAGAAGCTGATCGCTCGCTTGCAGAAGGTTCAATAATTGAAGTTCAAGAATTATGATGTTCAAATAATTAAAGGGTAGAGGGCACGGAAGTTTCATCGCGGCTTCAGGGCCTTCGAAATGATTTCCGTACCCTCTGCTCTCTAATCCTATTTCGTTCGCCCGCCCTCCACTTTTAGCGCGTCGGAAGCACCAGCCTGTGCCGCCGCCAGCCTGGCGGTTAAGACGCGGAACGGAGAACAAGACACATAATCCATTCCCACCTCGTGACAGAACTCCACCGATGATGGATCGCCGCCGTGCTCTCCGCAGATTCCAACCTCCAGCCTTGGACGCGTCTTTCGTCCGCGTTCGATTCCGATTCGCACGAGTTCGCCCACTCCATCGCGATCAATCGAGGCAAACGGATCTTGCTTCAGAATCCCCTCCGCCAGATACGTAGGCAGAATTTTGTTCACGTCATCGCGGGAGAAGCCAAATGTGGTCTGCGTGAGATCGTTCGTACCGAACGAGAAGAACTCCGCCTCTTTTGCGATTTCGTCGGCAACCAGGCACGCGCGGGGCAACTCAATCATGGTGCCCACCAAATAATGCACGTGCCTTCCCTTCTCTTTGAAAACTTCTTCGGCCACGCGCCGAACGATCGCTCCTTGATTCGACATTTCTTTCACGGTGGCGATCAGTGGGATCATGACCTCGGCATGGGTTTTTACGCCTTGCTTTTCGACGGCTACGGCCGCTTCAAAAATGGCCCGCGCCTGCATTTCGGTAATTTCCGGATACGTAATTCCCAGCCGGCAGCCGCGATGTCCCAGCATGGGATTGAACTCGTGCAACTCTTCCACTCGCGCCAACAGTTGAGGAAGAAGTTTTTTGAGATCTCCCGCCGCGTTAGCGCCGTAGTCGCTATATTCTTCGACTAAAGCTTTCTTCTGTTTTGCAGTGGCACTGGTCAAGCTGGCGATATCGACCATGAGTTTTTCGCGCTTGGGCAAGAATTCGTGCAGAGGCGGATCCAGCAAACGAATCGTGACTGGCAGACCCTCCATCGCTTTGAAGAGTCCGATGAAATCCTCGCGCTGCATCGGCAACAACTTCTTCAGCGCGGTGCGCCGGTCTTTTTCATTGTTGGCGAGGATCATCGCGCGCATATAGCGAATTCGATCTTCGGCGAAGAACATGTGCTCAGTTCGGCACAAGCCAATGCCTTCGGCGCCGAACTCGCGGGCCTTTTTCGCGTCCCGGGGAATATCTGCGTTGGCGCGGACTCCGATTTTTCGAAACGGCTCGGCCCAATTCATAAACTTCTCGAGTTTGGCCAGATTCTCGGGATCGGGCGGAAGCAACTTTCTCTTACCTCTGAGGACGCGGCCGGTCGTGCCATCGATTGTGATCCAGTCTCCTTCTTTGAAGAGTTGTCCGCGCGCCCGCATTTCGCGCGCGCGCTCGTCGACGGCAATCTCGCCGGCGCCGGCAACACAACTCTTGCCCATGCCGCGAGTGACCACGGCAGCGTGGCTGGTGATGCCGCCCTGAGAAGTCAGGATGCCGACGGCAACCTCCATCCCATGTATATCTTCAGGAGTCGTTTCGGCGCGCACCAGAATCACCGGATTCTTCTGCGCGACGTGTCCAGCTTTTTCCACGGCATCGTCGGCAGTGAAAACAATTTGTCCAACGACCGCACCCGGCGACGCTGCCAAACCCTTGGCAGTGAGCACGTCTTCGGGTTTGACATCCTTTTCATCGAGACGCGAAACAAAAAAATCTACGACCTGGTTTGGATCGAGACGGAAGATTGCATCTTCCTTGCTGATCAATCCTTCTTCCACCATCTCGATTGCCAGGCGCACGGCGGCGAGGCCGGTGCGTTTGCCATTGCGTGTCTGCAGCATGTAGAGCTTGCCATCCTGGATGGTGAACTCGAAATCCTGCATATCGTGATAGTGCTTCTCCAGTCGCGTCGTGATATCGCGGAGCTGGTCGTACACATCAGGCATGAGTTTTTGCAGTTCGAGAATCGGAACTGGAGTGCGTACGCCCGAGACCACATCCTCGCCCTGCGCGTTCATCAGGTATTCCCCGTAGAATTCTTTTGCTCCTGTTGCTGGATTTCGCGTGAAACCTACGCCCGTGCCGCTGGTGTCGCCCAGGTTGCCATAAACCATGGCTTGCACATTCACTGCGGTTCCCAGCATGTCGTCGATGTTGTTGATGCGGCGGTAATGCTTGGCGCGATCGTTCTGCCAGGAACGAAACACCGCATCGCGCGCCATTACCAATTGTTCATGTGGATCTTGTGGAAAGTCGCGTTTAGCATGTTTCTTGACGACTTTCTTATATTCTTCGATTACTTCTTTCAGCGCCTTCGCATCAAGATCGGTGTCGAGCTTGGCTTTTTTCTGTTTCTTCTTTGCATCGAAGACTTCGTCAAAGGCGTGCTTCGGAATTTCCAGAACCACGTTACCGAACATCTGGATCAGCCGCCGATAGGAGTCAGCCGCAAATCGCGGATTGTTGCTGCGCTTGGCCAGCGCTTCTACGCTCTTGTCGTTCAGCCCGAGATTCAAGATCGTGTCCATCATGCCGGGCATCGAGAACTTTGCGCCCGAGCGGACGCTCACCAGCAACGGATTGTCACCCGTCCCCAACATTTGACCTTGCAGCGCTTCCAGTTTGGCGAGCGCTTCCTCCATCTGCCGGTCGACTTCTTTCGACACGTGCCCGTCCCGCATGTATTCGCGACAGGCTTCCGTCTGAATTGTGAAGCCGGGAGGAACTGGCAGTCCGGCATTGGTCATCTCGGCTAGACCGGCACCTTTGCCGCCCAACTCATCTTTCATCTTGCCGTGGCCATCGGCTTTGCCACCGCCGAACGAGTAAACGTACTTGGATGTTGCAGGTTTCGTTGCCTCAGGTTTTGATTCTATGATTTCGTTCTCAGGGAGTGTCGTCGTTGCCATATATAGATCCTCTTTATTTATTTCGTAGATTCCTTAGTTTCGGTCGCCATCTCAGAAAAATCTGCGATGGTGGAGAACTCGTTGACCACGGTCTGCAACAGGGCTAAGCGGTTGGCGCGAAGATCGTCATCATCCACCATGACCATAACGTCGTCGAAAAAGTTGTCGATCAAGGGCCTTAGCTCGGCGATCTCACGCAACGCCTCATCATAATCCCGGGCTGCGCGACTCCTCTCAACCGAGCTTGCAGTCTGTTGGATGACCCGCGCTAGTTCTTTCTCGGCTTCCAACTGTAATATGGCTGAATCGATGCGGTCCGCAACCCGTAATTTGTTTTCAGCGGCCTGGCGGAGAATATTCTTCATGCGCCTGAAGGCCCACGAGATTGCTTCAAAATAGACGAATGTATATTCGGCCGAGTTCCGCACATTGCTCAAGGCCTCGGCCCGTGCCAATGCATCCACCACATCGTCAGCGTCCGCTGCCAGCACGGCCTTCACCACATCGTATGCATATCCCCGCACGTCCTTCAAATAAAACTCGAGACGCTCGCGGAAAAAAACGCGTACGGATTCATCGAACTTTGCATCATCGACAAACTGCTTCTCGGCTTCGGATGCTTTATAACCCGCCCGCGCATCGCGCATCAGATCCGCCAGACGCAACGGCAATTTCTTCTCCGCGATCACCTTGATAATGCCATTGGCCTGCCGCCGCAGGGCAAATGGATCCTTCGACCCGCTCGGAACTAATCCCAGAGCGAACATGCCGGCAATCGTATCGGCTTTATCGCCAATAGAAAGCACCGCACTTTCGATTGACCGCGGCACGTCATCTTCGGTGGACTCCGGTTTGTAATGATCGTAGATCGCATCGGCAATGGCGAGCCGCGTCGCTTCCGGCAGCGTGGGATCGAGTTCCTGCACTCGGGCATACAACCCGCCAACAATGCCCTGCAGTTCGGTGAATTCCTTTACCAGTTCAGTCGTCAAGTCGGTCTTCGCCAGGCACGCAGCTTTGTGGATCACGCCCGCCCGAATCGCTATCCCACTTTGCTTGATGATTTCGCTCAGCCAGCTGCACAAACGTTGCACGCGGCGCCTTTTGTCGTAGTAGCTGCCGAGGTCTTTTTGGAAGGTTACGGTTCTGAGCGAATCCAATCGCTCCAATAAAGACCGCTTCTGATCGGTCTGCCAGAAAAAGCTGGCGTCGTTGAAGCGCGCACGAAGCACGCGCTCGTTGCCGTGCTGTATCACGCCTTGTGGATCTCCGTCTGTATTCAACACCGCCAGAAAATGCGGGAGTAGTTTGCCGCTGGAATCTTCGAGGGCAAAATATTTCTGGTGATCCCGCATTACCGTGACCAGCACCTCTTCCGGCAAAGCCAGAAATTGTGGATCGAAACTGCCCAGAATCACCGACGGAAATTCAGTGAGGTTCACCACACTATCGAGCAGCAGCTTGTCTTCGCGCCATCGAGCTCCAAGAATAGTGCGCGTAGCCGCATCGAGAGCTTTGCGAATCTGATGCTCGCGCTCTCCTCGACCCAAAACCTTGGCCGCGCGCAGCCCATCGATGTAAGCCGGCCCAGCCTGTCGAATCATGACATCGCCGTCGGCAAGGATTCTGTGCCCGCGCGATGTATTCCCCGCCTCGATTCCGTCGAATTGCAGTGGAATCGTTTCGTCGTCAATCATGGCTACCAGCCAGCGAACCGGACGCACAAACCTCTCGTTCGGTTTTCGCCAGTACATATTTTTCGCCCAGTAAATAGAGGATAGTTCTTTGGGAAGATTCTCCGCGAGAACTTCTGCAGCGCTCCGTCCTTTCCTGATGACATTCGCGGCCAGGTATTCACCCTTCGCCGTCGGAATCTTCTCGAGTTGCGAGACCTCTATGCCAGCTTTCTTAGCGAAAGCATGGGCTGCGGGCGTAGGATGACCGTCCTTATACGCGATGCTGGCGGCAGGCCCGTTGATCTGTTCAGTCACGTCTGGTTGTTTCGCAGGAATTCCGGAAGCAATCACCGCCAAACGGCGAGGCGTATCGAAATTGCTAATCTTAGTCGCAGGCAGACGTTCGCGCGCCAAGAGCGCGCTAACCCGATCGCGCAACTCTTGCGAGGCGGCATCAATCATGCGCGCTGGAATTTCTTCGCAGCCGATTTCTAGCAGGAAGTCTGGCATGTCTTGAAACTCTTAGTTTCTCAACCAAGCGGCAAACAAATGTGACGCTGATCACATCCGGCGAATCACGACCCGACGGGCGATAACTTCTCGCGGGCTCTTTTCGGCTCTTGGCGGCTCGCAGGCTCAGGCTCGCCCGATTTCTCTACGACGGCAGATTCACTTTTTTGCTGATCCACCCAGGCCTTCGCAATGCCTACTGCAAGCGCCCGCACGCGAGCGATCACACCGACCCGCTCGGTAACCGAAATGGCACCGCGTGCGTCAAGGATGTTAAACAGATGCGAACACTTCAAACAAAGATCGTAGGCGGCGAGGATAGGCCAAGACTTGATGTTGCGTTGACTCGCGACGACTTGTCCGGCATCCTCGACGCCCAACATCTTTCGGTTCAGTTCATCGACAGACTGCTGAGAATTCTGGATGCGCCGGAATTGCTCGATCAGACCGTGGCATTCCGCCTCATAGAGCCGAAAGTGCTCCCACGCTTTTTCCACATCCGCGGCCTCGAAGTTGTACACCGAAAACTGCAATTCGTCGGCAAGCCGCACGTCGCCATACTTCACTTCATGACCGGTTTCGGGATCGCGCGCCCAAACAATGTCATAGATCGAATCCACATCCTGAAGAAATGCCGCGATGCGCTCCAGGCCGTAGGTGAGTTCCGCGGAAATAGGAAACAAATCTATGCCGCCACACTGCTGGAAGTAAGTGAACTGTGTGATCTCCAGCCCATCAAGCATCACCTGCCAGCCCACACCCCAGGCGCTGAGAGTCGGCGCTTCCCAGTTGTCTTCCTCGAACTTGATGTCGTGCTGGCGCAAGTCAATCCCAATCGCTGCCAGCGACTCTAAATACAACTCCTGCACATTTTTCGGTGGAGGTTTCAGAATCACCTGCAACTGCAGATGCTTGAACAGGCGGTTCGGATTTTCGCCATAGCGTCCGTCGGCCGGCCGCCGCGAGGGCTGCACATACGCCACCTTATATGGCTTCGGCCCCAGCACCCGCAGAAATGTCTCCGGAGCCATCGTGCCCGCGCCCACTTCCACGTCATAGGGCTGTTGTAGCACGCATCCGCGTTCGGCCCAGAACGCCTGCAGGCGTAGGATGAGCTCCTGAAACGTCAGCGAATTGGCTTTCGATGGATTCACACACTCGTCCGGGAACTTGAAGGCTAATTAATGATTGTAACGGAAGCGGCGGGAACCGTCAGCCAGCGCACCCTGGCACACGCGGGGAAATCTTGATTCTACCTGTCGCTTCTCCGCATCCCCTTCGTCGCCCGAATAATCTGGTCCACCTTCAACTCCTTTCCTGCTTCTCCCCCATACAACTTCTGCGTGAATGCCCCCGGTGTAATGTCGCTAAACACTTCTTTGAAGACGACTTTCTTTCCATTAGCCTCATAATCTTCCACCAGCACCAACTGCGGCCCTTCCCAGCGCGCGACATTCTTAAAGCTAATACAGCCTCCCGGATTCGTACTGTCGCACCAGATCGTGCGGTAGCCCTGCGCCGCTTCATCCCACCAGAACGTTGCCAGTCCCGTCACCTCCGCGCGGCCCGCTTCGACCGATACTCCTCGATCCCCGAAAACGCTCCCGGCCCGCGCGCCAGACAATGCGCCCTTCGCCCGTCGCTCCGTTCGGCGAACTCGCATCGGGCGCAAACTCCTCCTTGATCGACCACGCCCCCTCGAAGCCCCGCAAAAGCTTTTCAATCTGCGGACTGCCTTTCGGCGCAGCCGGAACTTGCACAACGGCTGCTTGTGCTTGACCATTCTGAGCCGCCGCGCCGACCCCTACCAGCCCAAACAATCCAATCGCAACCACCCGAAAAAGCTTCCTCGCGATGTGCCCCTTTGTGTCCTTCACGAAGCCTCCTCACCTTTTGCGGTCAAAAGCTCTTAGCCGCCTCTTGACAATGCTGGCAGGCGCGAATCCACACAACTCATCGCTTGAACTTATAGAACACTAAAACCCACCCTTCTCCAGCATACCCGCAGTGACCAGCTTCTTCTCGATATGGCGCTGTAAAGCTTGAATCAAGAACTTCCGCAGATCGGCGCCTTGGGACTTTGGCCAATGCGACCCGACGAAGCTTTCCACCGGAGCGCGAAACATTTGTGCCGCGAGAAGGCGGGAGTCATTGGAAATCTCGGACGAAGCGAGGCGTTTGTCCTCAGGGCACATCAAGCCATCGGCCAGCGCGTGAAAATATGCACGGCCACCATTCAGGCTGCGGCCGCAAACGATACACTCCGTCAACTCGGGTAGAAAGCCCACCAGCCGCGTAAGCCACAAATCGAAATAAGTAACGGGCATCCATATATCAGAGCCAGTGAGGGCATGCAGCACAGAAAGGGTCAGCCGGAAGATGGCGTCGTTCGCTTCGTGATCCGGTAGCAACTCGTCGAGCAACTCGGCCACATGCGCCAGTGCCACGGCGCGCGCGTAGCTGACGTCGCTAGCCAGCGGCGACTCCAGCACCTCGCAGGCATCCAGGCGCGCCAATTCATGCCGCTCGCGCACATCATAGAATGCACGCACATAGGTCATGGGCTCCAGCGCGCCGCCAAAGCGCCGCTTGGATTTTTTTGCCGACCGCGCCACGCCACGCACCTTCCCTTCTACGCGGGTAAACAGAGTGACCAATAGATCAGCTTCGCGCAGCGGATACGTGCGCAGAACGATCGCTTCCGACTCCTTCAGTGCCATGGGAGGTCAGCCGGAGAATGCATGCCCGTAATGGTAGCAGTTGCCGGCAGCCCTACGGCTTCTGCCCCGACTTCAGATCAGCGATGACCCGTTCCAATGTCGCGATCGCCCTTTTGAGTGCGGCTACCAGGGCTGGATCGGTGTTTGTCGGGCAGGCTGCGAGCGCTGCTTTCAAGCTTTTAAGCTCAGCTTCGAGTTGAGCGATCATCTCGCTGTTGGTCATAAAAACACCTCCATTTCCTTCGCGAAGACAGAATAACCCTTCCTGGATGAAGTGTTATTTCTTTTTGGTCGGCCACTTGGAGGAATCTCCTGAGATAGCGTATAAACCGAAACATGACGCCCGTGCACGAAGAACTTCTTCGGGAGTTTCGAGATGTTGCACTCACCGCTCCCTCGGCAGCAGCCCTTATGGAACATATCGCCCAGCGCCTGCACGAAAAGATGACGCGCTATAACTGGGTGGGTTTTTATCTGGTCGATCCGGCGGACGACGGAGTTCTTCTGGTTGGGCCTTTTGGTGGCAGCTTCACGCCCAATGCTCGCATTCCCCTCAACACCGGACTTTGCGGTGCCGCGGCTACCAGCGGGCAAACTGTAGTGGTGCATGACGTCTCCAAAGATCCGCGCTATCTTGCGGGGTCGCCGTTGGTGAAGTGTGAAGTTGTGGTCCCCATCCTGGTGAAGAAAAAGCTTATGGCGGAACTCGATATTGAAAGCTATTTTGCCAGCGCATTTACCCCACCCGAACAGGACTTCGTCGAAGCATGCGCTGCCATCGTGGGAAATTTCCTTAGAAAAGAACAATCGGTCGCGCCAACTCGCCCGTAATCTTCCGCAACAAAACAGACGCTGTGCTGCACAGTTGGCTGCTTTGAGGCTGGCTTCCTTCAGTTCGTCATTCGGATTGGTCAAGCAACTTCGTTAGAATTAGCCATAGAGATATGCAAGAAATCATAAAGAATCATCCCAGCGCACAGATGCGACGCGCCTTTCGGTGGACCATTCGGATGCTCGGACTGCCGCTGTTTGCCACTCTGGTTTTGTGGGCGCAAACTGCGAAGCAAATCGAGCCGTCGAAAACCCTGGTTCAGCAAAATTCACAAATAGCTTCACAAACGTCTGCGAATCCGTTGCCTCCGATTCAACTCGATGGCGCCGCCGCGCTGCATCACTTGAACCAGATCATTAGTTGGTATCGTCATTCCACGACCGGCATTCAGGCTGTGGGGCTGCCTAGCGACGCCATTTATCAAGACAACACACAGGCGCTGGGGGCTCAGGCAGTGCGGCTTGCATTTCAGTCGGCGAAGGCTGAGGCCGCGCTGATTTCGTCTCAGCAGAGAAGCGGCGGCGCAAATCAGCCGTCCGGCGAGACGACCCAGCAACAGAATCTGTCCCAGATGCTGGCAAAGACGTCTTCCCAAATCGATCAATTGCAATCGCAGATTGAAAGTCTTAACGCTCAGATCGAAAAAGCTCCGGGCTCCCGCCGCGGCAAACTGATTTCACAGCGCGATGCGCTGCAAGGCCAACTGGAACTGCAAAAGGCTCTGCTCGATGCGATTCAAAAGATGGCGTCGTTTGTGGAGACGAATGGTGAGATCGCTGGCGGCCTCGAGGGCAGCATCAATCAATTGGCTCGTTCGATTCCCGAAGTTCTCGGATCGAGCACGAGCCCGGAGAAAAAAACTACGACGACGACTAACGCGCCCGCCAAACCCTCGCTGGCCAACTCCGGCGGCCTGATCAGTGAGGCTATGACCCTCTACGACTACATGAGCGCGATGCACCAGATCGATGGAGTCACTGAAGAAACCGACCACACGCGCGACGTGGCCGACCAGTTGCGCACGCCGCTTCGAGATGCGATGCGCGCGACAATTCAGCAGAGTCAAAAGCTCGCCAGTCAGCCGCCCTCCGGCGACCCTCAACAACTGCAAGCGGAGCGGCAGACTTTTCAGGAACTTACCGAACGCTTCAAGCAGCTTTCCGCCGCTCTTCTTCCGCTCAGCCAGGAAATCGTTGTCCTGAACGATACAAAGACAAATTTTGAAGAGTGGCACAATTCCATCTCCCGCGAATCGAAATACGTTCTTCGATCTGTGCTGGTCCGAGTATGTTCGATACTGCTGGCACTCGGAGTGATTCTGTTTCTCTCCGAGATCTGGCGCCGAATCACGTTCCGCTATATTGGCGACCCGCGCCGCCGGCGGCAGTTCCTGGTCATGCGCCGCGTAGTGATCGGTTTCCTGATCGTCATTGTCTTGACCCTGGGTTTCGTCAGCGAGTTTAGTTCGTTGGCCACATTCGCGGGATTCATTACGGCGGGCATCGCGGTCGGATTGCAAGCTGTTCTGCTTTCTGTGGCCGCTTATTTCTTCATCATCGGGCGTTACGGCATTCGCGTTGGGGACCGGATCAGCGTAGCCGGCATTACCGGCGACGTCGTCGATATCGGTTTGGTGAGGTTATACCTGATGGAATTGGGTGGATCCGGATTGGATTTCTATCCCACAGGACGCATCGTTGTGTTTTCGAATTCCGTTCTTTTCCAAACCGGCACGCCGCTCTTCAAGCAGATTCCGGGAACCGAGTACGCATGGCACGAAGTCGTGGTCATGATTGTGCCGAACGGAAATCATAAGGCAGCACAGGAGAAATTGGTGGCTGTCGTGAATGCGGTTTACTCGCGTTACAAAGAAGAGATCGAACGCCAGCACGCCGCCATCGAGCGCCGAGTCGATATTCAAGTTGCAGCGCCGCGACCGGAGGCGCGCCTTCAATTCGCCGATGCGGGGCTGGAACTCCTGGTGCGCTATCCGGTGGAGATTCGAAAAGCTCCCGACATTGACGAGGAGATGACAAGGAAGGTCCTCGAGTTGATCGAAACGGATGCCGCGTTGAAGACTAGCGTCGCAGGCGTCCCTAGAATTCGCTCGGCTGTGAAGGGATAAGGCACTTGCACTTCGAATCCCGCAAAGTCATTCAGACATTTCTGAAATACTGCCTGCATTGACGGGTTGCACGTGCTTTCCGGGAAAGGCCTGCTTTCTTTTAGACTCGCGGAATCATCAGCCAGGCCACCGCGGTACTTGCCAGAGACAACCCGGTGCAAATCAGCATGACAACTCGAAATCCAAACACAAAAGCTTCCCCGATCGATCTGCTGATGGCCGCTCTCAGAGTGGAAGCGACGCCGGCGGGAATCGGCAAGCCTGCCAGTTTGATCGCATTTGCCTTAAGCTCTTGCAGAACACCCGGCGGAAGCGATAAGTGAGCCAGGCTGTAGTCCAGTCGAAAACTAAAAGCCTGCACCATCACAATCCCCAGGATTGCGACGGCAAGCACGCCCGCTACGCGGGCCACGGCGTTGTTAACTCCGGAAGCCGTGCCGACTCGCTCTTCATCGACAGAATTCATAATCACAGTAGTGAGCGGCGCCACAGTAACCGCCATTCCAAATCCGAGAACAATCACCGCCGGAAAGAACGATCTCCAGTAACTGCCGCCGATCGCGGGCGCAGCGAACAGAATGAAGCCCAGCGCGACAATCATCGGTCCAACGATCAGCGGTCCTCTTGCGCCATAGCGGGCGACGAGTCCGCCCGACCAGCGAGAAAGAACAAACATAAGCAGAATCAGCGGAAGGATGGCGAAGCCAGTTGCGGTGGTGGAATATCCCTGGACTTGGATCAGGTCCAAAGGAAGCAAAAAAAAGAAAATCCCGATCGCGGCATAAAGAAAGAGCGTAAGCAGATTCGCCCCAGAGAAGCTGCGGGATTTAAATAATGCAAGTGGAAGCGTCGGCACAGCGACCCTGGCCTCAACAAACACGAACGCAATAAGACTGATGGTGCCAACAAGCAGACTGCCAAAAACCAGTGGGTTTCGCCATCCCAGATTAGGCGATTCGACAAAACCGGCAACCAAGCTCCCCAGTCCCGCGGTAGCGAGAAGCGCGCCCAGCCAATCGATGTGCGCCACGCCCCTGCTGCGACTCTCAGGGATCCACCAAAGCGAAATCGCCACTACGGCCACAGCGATCGGCAGGTTGAGGAAAAATACCCATCGCCAGGAAGCGTGCTCGACCAACCAGCCTCCAAGCACCGGACCAACCGCCGTAGTGATCGCCGTAAATCCCGACCATGTTCCAATCGCCTCACCCCGGCTCTTCTCGTCGAAATTCACACTGATGATTGCCAGACTGCCGGGCACAAGCAACGCGGCTCCCACGCCTTGAATGCTCCTCGCGATAATCAGTTCCTGAATACTGGAGGCAAAGCCACAGCCCGCCGACGCGAGAGCGAAAATCGAAACCCCTACCACAAACATACGACGGCGCCCAAACAGATCGCCGAAAGCGCCTCCGGCTAGAATCAATGCGGCTAGAAATAGTCCGTAAGACTCGACGACCCACTGCAGGTCCACCACAGTTGCCTGGAAACTGGCTTGCAGCGCTGGCAAGGCTACATTGACGACCGTACTGTCGATGAAAGCCATGCTGGAACCCAGGATGGTTGCAGCCAGTATCCAGGTTCTCGCTTCCGCCGCACACCCACCTGCGGCATCCGCCGCTTGCATCACAGCTTCATCGCACGGCGTTCTCATGGCAGCTATGAGTGTCTTTCACTTTGCCACAGCTGCGCAAGGTTTCCTCCGCGTCAACCAGCCCTTTTTTATTTAGAAACGGACGATGGAAGCGGGTTATTTGCAACTCGAAGAGATAATCTCGCACAGTTGAATAAAGATCATAAAAGGAGGGAGCAGCAGGATTTCTGTTATCAATATCGATGACGGGACCTTGTTTTGAGTTTCAAAACCTGGGAGGGCCATAGGTAATGATCACCACGCCTGTAGACGGGAGATTACTCATTCTAGACAGCGCCCGTTTTCTTGGCGACAACGGCCCTAACGACAGTGGGAGAAGATCGTAGATGTTCTCTCCTGCGCTCGCCCACGTCCTGCTTTCAACCATCGTTGCTATGAGCATAGCGCTCATGCTGATCCGCCCACGAGATGTGCCGGAGGTTTACTGGATCAGCGGTGGGGTGCTTTTACTCCTAGGACTCCGGCTCGTAACTCTGCGGCTTGCATTGCGTGCTTCCGGCAAAGCCTTAGACGTCTGCTTCTTTCTCGTCGGCATGATGCTGCTTTGCGAACTTGCGCGAGAGCATGGCGTATTCGACTGGGTATCGGCGATCGCCGTGAGGCGCGCGCAAGGATCCTGCCTGAGGCTTTTTGTCCTGGTATACGCAGTGGGCACAGTGGTCACGGTATTCCTATCAAATGATGCGACCGCCGTGGTTCTGACGCCAGCGATACTGACCGCCGTTCGGAAGGCAAAAGTCCAGCCGTTACCTTATCTATTCGTTTGCGCCTTCATCGCAAACGCTGCGTCATTTCTCTTGCCAATTTCAAATCCGGCGAATCTGGTTGTCTTCCGCGATGGTATGCCTTCGTTGGGTAAGTGGCTGCTCGCATTTGGAGTTCCGTCCTTATTATCGATCGGCACAACTTTCATCGTACTGCGCTGGGTCTATCGCCGCGAACTCTGCGAAAGCATTGACCATCCTGTTGAACCGCAAAGCTTGAACAGCAATGGCAAACTCGTGCTTACCAGTGCCGGGATCATGATTGCGGTTTTGCTCACCGCCTCGTCCCTGGGCAAAGACCTGGGCCTGCCCACCTGTCTTTCCGCGTTGGCCATCACGGCTATTGTCTGCATCAAGGAGCGAAGTAATCCGCTGGCCCTGGCTCGCGCAATCAGCTGGGAAACGTTGGTGCTCGTTGCCGGACTCTTCGTGATGGTCGATGCCGTCGATAGCATTGGCGCGATGCGCTACACGAAAGAATGGCTCGATAGGGTGCAGCATCTCAGCCTTGCGGCCGGAAGTTTCGTCGCCGGCTTCGCAGTCGGAATAGCCAACAACCTTGTGAACAATCTTCCGCTTGGCCTCATTGTTGGCAGCACTCTTCATGCGGCGCAGGCCAAATGGTCGATTGCCGAAGCGGTTCTCATCGGGGTTGATCTTGGACCGAATCTGTCGATCACAGGGTCTCTGGCAACCATTCTCTGGCTGATTGCCTTGCGCAAAGAAAATCTCAATGTCAGTTTCTGGGATTTCCTGAAGGTGGGTGCGATTGCCATGCCGCTCGCCCTGCTTGCGGCGCTGGGTGGCGCAATTTTAATGCAGCTGTGCTTTACAACTTTGTAAGTTGCACGCTGTATTTCTATTTGCAAGACTCGCCAGCGTCAGCCGAACTTTTCCCAAACTTAGAACCTGCCCCAGCGCCTATCGAGCGGGTGGGGATCTTCGCTGGGGCTTAGGTTTGCTCTTGCCCTTGTTCTTGAGATCCAGGTTGAGGGCCACTGCAGCGCGGATGAGATCCCTCAAAGCCGCCTTGTTGACCTTATCGCCTTCGTGGATGTCTATGGCGCGCCTGACATTCCCTTCCAGGCTGGAGTTGAATAGACCCGAAGGGTCCTTCAACGCAGCTCCCCTGGCAAATGTCATTTTGACGACGTTCTTGTGCGTCTCTCCCGTACAGACGATGCCACTGTGCGAAAACACGGGAGTTCCTGGCGATGTCGGCTTGACCCACTTCCACTCTTCGACGATCTCAGGATCAGCGTCGTGTATGATTCCGCGCACCTTCGCGAGCATCTTGCCGCGCCAGTCGCCCCCGCCGGGTCCAGAAGAAAGTTGCTTGATCTTCTCATCGATTGCCGCAGAAGCAGAGGTAAATGCAGAGGTAGATTCCACCGGGACGGTCCTTTTCATATATAGCTGCCTCGCACCTAATTTAGCTCTGCTCAGCTTAACTCGCAAGGAACGAGGCCGGCCCCGGTGGCCAATTCTAAATTTCCCGTCCTTTGCGAAATTTAGAGTGGGGATCTTGGAGGCTGATCCAAACCCCGCATGCAACGGCAGCAGGTGCAAGCCTCTACTGGTTCGAGAGCAGTCCGGGAACATGGGGGGCAACCGGCCCTTAACGATGACGCACTGTGTAATAAATGAAGAGCGCGATAAGAGCAATCACACCGAGCAGGACAATCGCGAAAATAATTGCAAGAGGCCAGAAAAGCCAAGACCATGATGATCTGTTTCTGATCTGTTGTATGGCGTTTTGCAGTGAGAAAGCCGTAGCGATTGCGCCAAACGGAGTAAGGGCGAACGCAGGCATAAAAGCATCGAGTTCACCCGGTCCCCGGCATCCATGCTGGAGACAGTAAAGGCCAGGCAATAGAATCGACAAAATGTAAACGACTGCAACGAAATACGAAATTGCGAGACCTAGCTTGCGCAACATCTACCTATCCTCAAATCTTATTCCAGTTGGCGGGCAGATAGACGTTAGCACAAGGGGCCTTAGCACCCCGACAAGAAACGGACTGTGCTACAGATTCGCAACAGCGCCATCACGTATCGATCCACAGCGATCGAATCGACCAGCTCTTCTTCCCTGCTGCCCTGGCGCGAGAGCGCATGCAGGTGACTACGCCGATCGCCTCGACACGAGTCGTCGAACGACATGGCCTTTCCACATCCACAACCCCGAAACGACCATTACAGGAACAAAGACAAATCGAGTCGCAGGGGCGTAGTTTGGAATTTTGTCGAACGGACTATAAATGTAACCGAGTATCGGAATGCTAAAGATGAGGTGAATCCAGCGAAAAATCGACCGTTGGGTCACTTCTTTCATGATTAAGTGTGCTCCATTCATCGCGCATTCGATGTCGCGAACGAGATCGCATGCGCGCTCATTCACCTCGATTCACAACTTTTGAGCCGCCGGAGGGGGCCAGTTGGGCGTTTCGATTCCGAACTGCCTGGCATACTCGGCGTTCAGCCGCTCCCAGCCGCCGAACTTGATTGCGTCTGGGCCTACAATGCGGCCAATGGGAGTGCCGCTGAGCAGGAAATCCAGGACATCGAAACAAATGTGCCACCCAGCAGCACCCATTGCGATGAAGCGGTGGCCGATATTGGTCCACAGCGTTAGGCGCGTGCCGCCCCCCAACGCTTCGAGTTCCCACCGCATATCGAAGTTGCCCCATTTGTACTCAAGCAGCTTGGGAGCCTCGGCCCGCGTGACTGTTGTTTCAGTTACGCGGGGCGTGGGCGCTCCCACCGTGGTGAGCTTCACCGTGTTTCCAATCGTACCCAGGTTCCCATCGGCTTCAAAGGGAGCCCACTCGCGCAGATGCGCCGGGTTGGTAAGGGCCTGCCAGACTTTTTCCGGCGCGTGACGCAGTTCTCTGACGAGAATGAGCGTCCACTTCTCTTCGCCATTCTGTAGCCGGTCCTTTCGTACGTGCGCCATATTGGCCGGACCCGGCGTGTACTGTGTGCCGTTCATGACCAGCGCTTCAACTGCGTGAGCTGAATGAGATTGCCGCATGTGTCCTTAAGCATGGCAATGGTCGAACCGGTCACGTCGGTGGGCGGCATTGTAAACTCGGCGCCGCGGGCTTTGATCCGCTCGTGGTCTCCCTTGACGTCGTCGCTAAAAAAATTGGCCGCGGGCTGGTTCTGTTGAAAGATCGCCTGCTGGTAGGCTTTGGCTGCGGGGTTGTTGTTCAGCGCCAGCTGCAGCTCGGTGCCGTCCGGCTCCTCGGGGGAGGCTACGGTCAGCCAGCGGTAGGGGCCGTTGCTGAAATCGGACTTCTTGGCAAAGCCCAGCACCTCCGTATAGAAGCTCAGGGCCTTATTCTGGTCGTCCACGTATACGCTGGTCAGTTTGATTTTCATTTCTTTTCTCCTTCGTCACTTTCGCGGTTTGGGCCGCGCCGTCGTTCTCCTTGTCTTCCTTTTTGTTGGTGTGGATTGATTCATTCGGTCGTGATCCATGCGGTCGAGGTGGCGTTCGAGCGCATCCAGATGGGCGGACCAGAACCGGCGGAATTGAGCCAGCCAGGCATCCAACTCCTGAAATGGTTCAGGCTTCAGCCGGTAGAGGCGGCGCTGCGCGTCCACTGTGGATTCCACGAAACCGGCCTCGCGCAGCACTCGCAGGTGCTTTGAGACGGTCGGTTGCGGCACACGAAGTCGACGCTCGAGCTCTCCGACCGACTGTTCCGACGAGATCAGGAGGCTCAATATCGCGCGGCGGTTCGGCTCCGCAATGATTTCAAAAACGGATTCCACTATCTTGATATACTCCTAGGAGCATATACTCGTCAAGGCATGTGTAAACAAACAGCCGGAAACTTTCAGGAAGAAATTCCGGTGTTCCGATCGCCTTCGAACTCAGTGCTCGTCCTTGCGGACTATATGATGAGGAATTGATAATGCGGAGAGAACTCCAATGAGTCTTCCTATCAAGCTTCACCCGATGCCCCTTATTATTATGTTTACTTTTGGGACCGTCGCGATCGCCTTGTCTGGGGCTTTGGGTTATCAGGCGAGCCTCATTCCGGCCTCCCGGTTGATCAACCCGGAGGACCTCGTCAAGATCCTTCGGGCTCCCGAAAACAAAAAGCCGCTCATGATTCAGGTCGGGTCTCACGTCCTCTACTCTCAGGCGCACATTCCTGGCTCGGAATACGTTGGTCCGGCGTCCAGTGAAAGCGGCATGCAGTCCTTGCGGAAGCGAGTGGAATCCTTGCCGCGAGACAAGTTCATCGTTCTATATTGCGGATGCTGCCCGTGGGCGCATTGTCCGAACGTCAAGCCTGCCGACGATACCCTCAACGCGATGAGCTTCACCAATGTGAAAATTCTTTATATTGCGAACAACTTCGGGACGGATTGGGTCGAGAAAGGCTATCCGGTAGCCAAGGGAGACTAAGGGATCTGCTCGTTCCCTGGCTGGAGTCACATTTTGGAGTCGGCATATTGAAGAGATCGATTCTCATCGGCGTGTCGTTGATCGCAATAGCGGGATTTTATTTCAGGACCCGTCATCATGGTGTGCCCACCGGCACGAGTGCTAAGGGCATCGCCGAAGAATCCCTGGCCCCCGATTTCTCTCTTCCCGATTTAACGGGACAAAAACTCGATCTCTCGACCTACCGGGGCAAGGTCGTCCTTCTGGACTTCTGGGCAACCTGGTGCGATCCGTGCCGGGACGAGATTCCGCATTTCGTCGAACTCCAGAATAAGTACGGCGGCCAAGGCTTGCAGATCATTGGCGTCTCTATGGACGATGGACCGGAACCGGTCCGCGATTTCTGCCGTCGCTTCAAAATGAATTATCCAGATGTGATGGGCAATGCCAAGACCGGAGAACTCTATGGCGGTGTGCTCGGATTACCGATCGCGTTCCTGATTGGGCGCGATGGCCGGATCATTACTAAACATATTGGCCCAACCGACATCTCAGTTCTTGAGAAAGAGGTCAGAAACATGCTGTGAAGCAGTGCTGCTTCTAGCGATCCGTACTCGTAGCCATCGACTACGGGTTTACGTGTCTGGGAGGCTCTGCGATCGCCGTGGGCAACGGATTCAAACCGCGAGGAAGCGCCATTCTCAAGGAACGAGTTTTCTTCGGAGTCTGTTCTCATAGCTCTTCCGCTTGTTCGGTACTGTCGTTGACTAGGAAGCTGGAGAGCGTATGCCTTCCTGATGCACGTAACGGATTACTTCCACCTCCGACATCGCGATCAGTCCTTCATCCACCATTTCGTCCAGAGCCGGAAGCAGCTTGTTGACGTTCTGCTCGGTGTCAATCACCGAGACCATGATTGGACGATCGGAAGAAAAAAGCAGATGCCTCTTATGAATAAGCGTGCTTGCTCCGTAGCCCTCGATCCCGCGAAACACCGTGGCGCCGGCGATATCGAGTTCTCGGCACTTGGCTACGATGGCCTCGTATAGCGGTTTACCGTGCCACTTGTCATCTTCGCCAAAATGGATGCGTAACATTTTGGCTTTTCCTTCAAGTTTCATATGCGTGTCTCCTCGCGCCGCTCCGCTTTCTCATAGTTATGCGTGTACTTGATGACGTCCGCATCGGATAGCACGACCAAACCCTGCTTCACCATTTGGTCAAGAATCGGCATAAAGGCCTTCAGTTTTTCTTCCGTATCAACCACGGATAGCAGGATAGGCCGATCATGGGAAAGGCTCAGGGCTGCGTCCTTGTGGATTCTCCGATTGGCACCATAACCGAGAATCCCGCGGTAAACCGTGACGCCGGCAATGTCGTTGGACCGCAGACCATTGACGATGGCTTGATACAAAGGCTTGCCATTCCACTTATCGTTTTCGCCGACGTAAATCCGCATCATCTTGGCTTTGCCCTCACTCTTCAGAGCAGGCACCGGCGCAGTGTGTTTTTGCTTCTTCTCGGCAGGCTTGACGATTGTGGTGTCGTGCATTTCAATCAGCCCGGCGCCTGCCATGGCTTGCAATTTGGGTAGTAACTCTTCGACTTTCTGGGCAGTTTCAATGAACTCGATCTTGACCGGCAGATGGACCGCCAGGTCCACGAGACTGGTCGTCTGCATCTGATGATCTGCACCAAATCCAGCAATGCCACGCGTCACGGTTGCGCCCGATACACCATGAAAAAAGAGAAAATCCAGGACAGCTGCATAGGCAGCAGTGCCGTGGTACTGCTGGTCCTCAGCGATGTAAATGCCGACTTTCTTACCCGGCCCCGGTGTCAGCACATCTTCCTCCTGTCGTTAAAGTCGCGTTTGACCTATCAAAAACTCCGCCGACCCAGAAGTCCGCTGCCTTTATTTGGTTGTTCTGGGAAAGTTTCAGGTTTCCGCTCGAACGCCGCTTTCATGGGATCGCCCTCCCCGCCAGAACGCCACCCCATACTGCAACGAATCCAACCACCACGCTCAGTACCACGTAAACAAGACCGAGGCCGATCTGGCCATCCTGGATCGTGCGCAATGTCTCAAATTCGAAGCTGGAGAAGGTCGTATAGCCTCCGATAAAGCCAATTGGGATCAGATATCGCCAGTTCGGGCTCCCATGAGTTCTGGCTGTTAATAAGGCAAATACCAGGCCCATCATGAACGAACCCGTAATGTTAACCATGAACGTCCCGTAGGGAAAGCGCGTCCCCAGTCTGCTGCCGATATAACTGCCCAGCCAGAAACGCAAGATCGAACCTAGGCAACCCCCTACACCGACCATCACGTATTTCAGCAAGCGGTCTCGTTCCTTTCCGTTTTATAATGCGCCTTCTCCAGGCTCATTGCCTGTTCAGGAAGCCACAGTCGGCTCGGTTCGGCGCTTTTCAACCCCTCCAGCTCGCAACGGATGGTACCTTCTTGTTCGGCTGGCGATTCGGGATCGCCCACCATCAGGGCGAACCCGAAATTCAGGTAGCGATCAGAATCAGGCCAGTCTAGATTTAGGCGCAACTCCAGATCCCTTATTTTTGCGGAGCTTTTGCCGGGACATGACTCCGCGACAAGGCCCGCTTGTCAGGAGTCATCAGCTGCGCCCGGCTATATGGTGGGAACAGCGGTTTCGGTGAACTCCTTCACCGTTGATAACAACTTAAGTACAGCAAAGACGAGGAGCGAAGTCAACGGGATTTAGTTCGTACCCTTATCAAATCCAAAATGAATAGCCTTCTGGCCAGAAAACATGACGGTTTTCAAACGCGGCACTTGCCGTTTTCGATTCATTTGTTTTTGAATGATGGCGGCAATAGAGTTTGCCGCCATGGTGTTACCAGGGTAAATTGCCGCCGCTGGGTGGGTTCGGAATCTTCCGGTCGGCGGGATACGAGCGCTCAGGCGTGACGCGTGCCTGGGGCGAATCCGTTCTGCGAATTCTTTCCTGACCCACGAGGTGGTAGCCGAGACCACCTTGGGAATCAGCCTCGATGAGCAACTTCGCTGGGATAGCCTCGCAAGTGAGAGTCACTCAAAACGGGGTCGATGATGATTTCGCGATTTTATGCCAGCTAGAGCGTCGAGATATCACCCGGCCGCTCTCGTCTTCGTTGACTTGCTTCGCTACTAACTCTAAGTTTCACCCTGATGATCGGCCAAGTCGTCTCGCACTACCGCATCGTCGAGAAGCTCGGCGGCGGAGGCATGGGCGTCGTGTACAAGGCTGAGGATATTAAACTCGGCCGCTTCGTCGCCCTCAAATTTCTTCCCGATAATGTCGCCAAGGATCCGCAGTCCCTGGCTCGATTTCAGCGCGAGGCGCGAGCTGCCTCTTCCTTGAATCGTCCCAACATCTGCACCATCCACGAGATTGACGAGCAGGACGGACAAGCCTTCATCGTCATGGAATTTCTCGATGGCATGACGCTGAAGCATAAGATCGCCGGCCATCCGATGGAAACCGAGCTCATCCTGCTGTTGGCCATCGAGATTGCGGACGCTCTCGATGCTGCCCACTCCGAAGGCATCGTGCACCGCGACATCAAGCCAGCCAATATTTTCGTCACCAAGCGAGGGCATGCGAAGGTTCTCGATTTCGGACTGGCCAAGGTTGCTTCAGAAACGAATGCCGGCGAGCCGGGGGCGACCATAGGCAGCGAAGAACACCTGACCAGCCCCGGCTCCACTCTCGGAACCGTCGCTTACATGTCGCCGGAACAGACGAAGGGCAAAGAACTCGATGCCCGCACCGATCTTTTCTCCTTTGGGGCCGTACTTTACGAAATGGCCACCGGCACGGTGCCATTTCATGGCGAGAGCAGGACCGCGCAGAAATGGAACGGCAAGTTGCCTGGGCCTAAAATGGATATGCAAGAGAGAGACTCGGCTGAGGACATCAAGCGACTTCAGCGCTGCGTTAACGATCTGATCAGCTTGCTCGCTCTGCCCGCCATCTGGAGCAGCAATGAGCCAACGCAGATTATTCGTAGGTTGCTCTGCGAATGCTATATCCTCCCAACTGCGTCGCAGCCAATCTCGAAGTTCACCGCCACGAGGGCGCGGTGTGCCACAGAATAAAAGTCGCTTCCAACGGCACCGACGCCCCCGCGTGCTGCGGCACCAGGCGCGGGGTGTAGTCAGCAACCGGACGACTCGTCGGCACAGAAGCACTGTAGGTAAAGGCACTTGTCGCTCCGACCAGGCGTTCGCCACGATTCATAGCGTGCGTGATTGGGCCCTCCTCTTTCTGCGCCTCCGCGTACAGTTCGACCCTGACGGCATCGGGATCGATATCATCAAGAAAAACCTGAACCTGAAATAGATATTGCTCGCCCTGTTGCTCGACGGTCGCTGGGCCGAAGCGCAGCGCCGACCAATGTTTCGCCAGCTCGGCCTGCCAGGCGACAAGATCGGCTCCCACTGAACCTCGATTCTCGGCGCGCTGGCGAAAAGCTGCTGCCGCCGAGAGATAGTGTTCTTCGGTATATTGGCGGACGGCGCGATTGGTCGAAAAGGTTGGAGTTAAGCGAGCCATACTTTCGCGCATGCGGGTAACCCAGCTGTGTGGAATTCCATGCTCGTCGCGGGCATAGAACTCTGGGACAACCTCTCTTTCGAGCACCGCATAGAGACTCTCAGCGTCAGTTGCGTCCCAAGAAGGGTCATCGCCATGTTCGCGCCCATCTCCGATCGCCCAGCCTACTTCCGGGGAATACGCCTCCGCCCACCAGCCGTCGAGTTCCGAAAGGTTTAGCCCGCCGTTCACCAGCACCTTCATGCCGCTCGTGCCGCTTGCTTCCCAAGGCCGGCGCGGAGTGTTCACCCAGACATCCACGCCCTGAACCAGATGCTCCGCCATGAGAACGTCGTAATCCGAGAGGAAGACCACCCGGGATCGAACTTCAGGGCGGCGAGCAAACTCAAACCACTGCCGGATCATTTCTTGCCCCTCGGTATCCTGGGGATGAGCCTTGCCTGCAAGTACGAGTTGAACAGGGCGCTCTCGATTCATCAGAATGTTCATTAGCCGCGCCGGATCATGCAGGAGAAGGTTCGGGCGTTTGTATGGCGCGAAGCGACGGGCGAATCCCAAAGTCAAAATATTGTCATCGAGTATCAGTGCGGCCTGCGCGAGGTCTTCCGACGACGCTCCCCGAGCGGCTAATTGACGGCTGTAAAGTCTTCGGACGTACTCAACGAGAGTCCTGCGGCTATCCGCGCGGAGTTGCCACAGGCTGGAATCGCTGACTGCGCGAATATCTTTTTCTGTGTCTGCCAGTGTTCCGTGCCAGCATTGTTTTCCGCAGGAAAGTTCCCACAAGCGGTCTGCTTCAGCAGAATCCCAAGTAGGGGTGTGTACTCCGTTGGTCACGTGCGTTACCGGCACCTCTGTTTCAGGCCACCTGGGAAAGAGGGGCTGGAAGAGTCGTCGGCTCACTTGACCGTGCAATTTGCTGACGCCGTTGATGGCGCCGCTGCCGCGGATCGCCAAATAGGCCATATTGAACGGTTCGGACGAGTCTTGGCGATTGCGTCGCCCCAACGCGAGAAGCTCGTCGACCGAAATCGATAGTTTATCCCCGGCATACTTGCTGAGATATCGCTCAATCAGGCTGGGAGCAAAGCGGTCAAAGCCTGCCTCAACGGGAGTATGAGTTGTAAAAAGGTTGCCAGCGCGAGTCACGCTGAGCGCGACATCGAATCGCTTGCCGTTGTCTTCCATGTATGAACGCGCGCGTTCCAGCACCGCGAACGCCGCGTGACCTTCATTGAGGTGGCAGACCTCAGGCTGCAGTCCCAAAGCTCGCAGGAGCCGCCAGCCGCCAACCCCGAGGACTAACTCTTGTTTCAAACGCAACTCCGGACCACCTCCGTACAGTTCAGTCGTAATGCCGCGGTAAGCGGGAGGATTCGCGGGATCGTTGGTGTCGAGCAAATACAATTTGGCCCGGCCCACCTGTACTTGCCAGACTCTGATCCACAACTTAAAACCAGGCAAAGCAATGGCCAGTCGCAGCCATTCGCCGTTTGGCTCGCGCACCGGTCGAATCGGAAGCTGGCCGGGATCATTGAAGGGGTACAAAGCTTGCTGGTGGCCTTGGGCATCAATTTCCTGCCGAAAATAACCTTGTTGGTAGAGCAAACCAATTCCGGTCACCGGGATGCCAAGGTTACTTGCGGCTTTGAGCTGATCGCCGGCAACGTTGCCGAGTCCGCCAGAATAAATCGGCAGCGCTTCGCTCAACATAAACTCCATTGAGAAATACGCAATTGTCGACATGCCCGAATGCGGATGCGCCTTTTGAAACCACGCTTCCGACTCTTCTAGAAGCGTTTTCTCTCGGTGGAGATCAGCCAAGACTCTTTGAAATCTTGGGTCGGAGGTCAGGCTTTGCAGTTTGTCCCGGGATACAGTTTGCAGCAGAACCCAAGGATTATGGGTCAGTTCCCACAGTTCGGGATCGAGCTGCTTCCAAAGCTGGTCCGCCGAGTGATTGAACGACCATCTAAGGTCCAAGGCCAAGTCGGTAAGAGCATCTGAAATGGCTGTATCGAGGGGACGATCAATGATTGTCGAGTTAACGATTGTCGAGCTACTCATAAACAAACTCCTCTCATGGCTTATTGGCCCAGGCCGCCCGGGAACTGCGTGCCAGCGTTTCCGAAACAATCGTCTGGGCCTCTTCCTCGATCTGTCGTAGATGGTCCTGACCGAGGAAACTCTCGGCGTAAATCTTGTAGATCTCCTCCGTGCCCGAAGGACGCGCTGCAAACCAGCCATCCTTGGCAATCACTTTGATTCCTCCAATCGGATTGCCGTCTCCCGGAGCAGTGGTCAGAATCTTCTGGATCGGCTGACCAGCAACCTCTGTAGCGTGAATATCGGACGGCGACAATCTTGCGAGCGCGGCTTTTTGTTCGGGCGTAGCGGAGGCATCGATGCGTTCGTAGAGGGGATCTCCCAGCTCATGGGTGAGTTCACGATAAATCTCACCAGGATCTTTACCCATACGCGCCGTAATTTCTGCGGAGAGTAAACAAGGTACGATTCCGTCTTTATCAGTGGTCCATACGCTGCCGTCGCGCCGGAGAAAGGAGGAACCGGCGCTCTCCTCGCCGGCAAAACCTAAGCGGCCGGCGAGCAATCCTTCGACAAACCACTTAAAGCCCACCGGAACTTCGTAAAGCCGCCGACCCAGGCGAGCGCTGACACGATCGATCATGCTGCTGCTCACTACGGTCTTGCCGACGGCGACGTCCTCACTCCAATTGGGCCGGTTCGCGAACAAATAGCTGACGCAGGCTGAAAGATAGTGATTCGGAGGCAGCAACCCGCTTCCCTTGGTCACGATGCCGTGACGGTCGTGATCGGTATCGCTGGCGAACGCAATATCGAACTTGTCTTTCAATGCGATGAGTCTCTGCATCGCATAAGGTGACGACGGATCCATGCGAATCTTTCCGTCCCAATCCACGCTCATGAAGCGAAATGTAGGGTCTACAGATTTGTTCACGATCGTCAGATCGAGACCATACTCCTCGGCAATCCGCGGCCAATAATCGATGCCCGCTCCCCCGAGAGGATCCACGCCAAGCTTAATCTTGGCGTCGCGCACCGCATTCATGTCAACAACACTGTTGAGATCGCTGACATAGGCGCTCAAAAAGTCGTGTTTGTGCGTTGTAGAGGCACGCAGCGCTTTGACAAATTCCGCGCGCTTAACACCGTCGAGTCTGCGCTCGAGAAAAAAATTGGCTTTCGATTCAATCCACGAAGTCACGCTCGAATCTGCCGGTCCTCCGTGCGGAGGGTCGTATTTAAAGCCCCCGTCATCAGGAGGATTGTGAGACGGCGTGATTACGATACCGTCGGCAAGTCCTGACTTTCGTACGCGGTTGTAAACCAGAATCGCGTGAGAGACGGCTGGGGTCGGGGTGTATGGTGTGCCTTCGGAGAGCATTACTTCGACGTTGTTTGCCGCGAGCACCTCCAGCGCGCTCGCAAACGCCGGCTCAGACAGAGCATGAGTGTCCATCCCCAGGAACAGCGGCCCGTCGATGTTCTGGAGTTTGCGGTAATCACAAATTGCCTGAGTGATGGCCAGGATGTGCCACTCGTTGAACGCCACGTCCATTGCGGATCCGCGATGGCCGGACGTACCGAAGACAACCCGCTGTCTGGGATCGCTCGGATCGGGCTGTAACTCGTAGTAGGCTGTGAGGAGTTTCGGAACATTAAGAAGAATGGATGGGTCGGCCGGCTTGCCGGCAGCTGAGCTAATTTTCACTTGACACATCGCCATCGGAAGTCAGCAGAATTGCGCTTGATCGAGGTTCGAGCCGAAAACCGATTTGGCCCTGCATGGAAGGCTCTTTCCCAGCCTCGAAGAGATCGTCAGGCGCGGTTCGGGAAGTATCCGCCGCCAAACGCCAGATCTTCCCAGCCGGCAAGACAGGAATGGAAAAATCAACTGATCTGGTGTCGGCGTTAAACAGGATGAACAAGTCTGGTTCGGCCCGTCCCAGAATCAGACACGCAAAAGATTTCTGCCGCTGGTCCGCCCAGTCGGGACTGGCACCGTTTGGCGCGAACCATTTTATATCCGCGTCAGTGTAGAAAACTTCTCTTCGCAAAACAGGATGGGCTCGGCGGAAGGCGATCATTCCTCGAGTGAAGAGCTGAATCTCTTTGTGCTTCTCCACTGAACTCCAGTCAAACCAGCTCACCTCGTTATCTTGGCAGTAGGCATTGTTATTGCCGTGCTGGGTTCGGCGAAACTCATCGCCGCCGAGCAACATGGGAACCCCTCGAGAGATAAACAGGGTTAACAGGAAATTCTTGATCAAGCGGTTGCGCATGCCCTCCACACCAGGATCCTGGCTCGGCCCTTCCACCCCGCAATTGTCGCTGTAGTTGGCATCGGTTCCATCACGGCCGAACTCGCCATTTTCGTTATTGTGCTTCTGCTTGTAGCTGACGAGGTCGTTCAGCGTGAACCCATCATGAGAAGTGAAGAAGTTGAGGCTGCTTGCAGGTCCCTTGCCCGAGCTTTGGTACAAATCGGAGCTTCCACAGATTCGGTTTGCGAACGATCCCATCATGCCCGCGTCGCCAACCCAGAAGCGGCGCACATCGTCACGGAAACGGCCATTCCACTCTCGCCAGCGCCTCGTGGAAAAACTTCCCACTTGATAGGCGCCGCCCGCGTCCCAAGCCTCCGCGATAATCTTTACGTCCCGCAGGATGGGATCCTCCGCAATGCCCTCGAGAAGCGGAGCGTTGCGGAGAATGTTCCCATGCTCATCTCGGCCCAGGACCGAAGCAAGGTCGAACCTAAAACCATCCACATGCATGTGCATGACCCAGTAACGAAGTACATTCCTGATGAACTCCCGCACGACGGGATGATTTGCGTTAAGCGTATTGCCAACGCCGGAAAAGTTCTTGTAGTATCGACGCCCGTTTTCTTGCAACATATAGAAGATTGAGTTCTCAATACCGCGCAGAGAAATCGTGGGTCCCAGTTCATCTCCCTCAGCCGTGTGGTTCAACACGATATCCAATACCACTTCAATGCCTGCGCGGTGAAAAGCTTTGACCATCTCTCGGAACTCCTGGATCTGCTGACCGTGCGTCCCTCCAATGCAATAGGACTGCTTAGGAGCGAAAAAGGCGACGGGATCGTAGCCCCAGTAGTTCTTGAGTTTCTCTCCCGTGGTTGGATTCAGTCGGTTGGATTCATTTTCGTTGAATTCAAGAACAGGCATCAACTCAATGGCGGTTACTCCCAGGTCTTGGAGATACGGTATCTTTTCGGTCAAGCCAGCGAAGGTTCCAGGATGCGGCACACCCGAACTCGGATGGATTGTGAAACCGCGAACGTGTGTTTCGTAGATGACTGTGTCGGAGGCGGAATGCTTTGGAGGCGAATCCAGCTCCCAGTCGAAATGGTCGTGGGTAAAGATGCATTTCGGTGTGGTACCGGCGTTATCAACAATTGAAATGCTTAAGTCAGTCAGGCTGCTAGATGAATCGTAGCCGCGGGCGGCTAGAAAATCCCAATTCTCCACCCCGGCAATTGCTCTTGCATACGGATCGAGAAGCAGCTTATGCGGGTTGAAGCGATGGCCCTCTTCGGGTAGATACGGCCCCTCAACGCGATAACCGTAGAGTTGACCTGCGGGAATGCCTCGCACCCACACATGCCAGACGTCGCCTGTCCGATGACGCACCGGATCTAAGTCGATGATTCTGCTCGGAGAAGAATCGTCAGAATTTTGATAGAACTCTAGACGAACACCGGTTGCGTGACGGCTGAACAAAACAAAATTGACTCCTTTTCCTTCTTGGTGGGCGCCTCCAATCGGGAGGGGATTTCCCGTGCGAATCTCGCCCACCTCAGACGGTGCTGCGAAACCATCCGCCAAGTTCTGCTCTGTCCCTGATTCAGTCAACCCCGCCGCCCCAGAGTATCGCTGCGACACACTCATATTTATCTCCGGCAGTTATGCGATCCAGTTTCAACGGAGACGTTGTGGACTATTGCAATTAAGCCAGAAGGGTGGAGTTGAGTCTATTAGACGATGGTATTGGCCGATACCTTCGCATAAGCCCCCGTCGGACTACATTCCGCTACACCCAGAACTGATTCTTCGCCGTCGGCCTGGCCCGATATCCTGCGGCGATCGCGGAGATCGCGAATCGGAAATCCATTTCTGAAATCGGGTTTGTTCGTCTCTGGTGTCTTTGCCATGATTTGCCTCCCGAGCCATTCGATACCGCAGTAGATCGAAGTTGCTGGCTGTGCTATTTCTTCCGTGCAATCGAGGCATCTTCGTTATTGGCCTGCTTATTCCACCCGTGGAAACGCGAGAAGTCACGCGCATTCCATGCCTCGCGGAGTCCAGGAGTACTCAGATCCCAGTCTGGGCGGATTTCGCTCGTCACGGCGCGCAGGTCGTGCCAAAGATCGATGACCGATGGACGCCCCCAGAACCAGTAGCCGTTATAAATGCTGTAAATCACGAGGCCCGGCTTGAGCACGAGCGTGTGCGGGATCATCGGATTATTCTCGGGGTCGGTGTACTCCTGGATGTCGAGATCCTTCTGAACGGTTCGCTCGGGGTCCGAAAGGAAGGTCCACTGGGCTCCGACTGACGCACGGAATTCCTGCAGAGTATGGTGATCGTCGGTGGCGATCGTGGCAACCTGTGTGTACGCCACCGCGATCTTCGGATAGAACGCGGCAAGCTCCAAATGCTGCTGGTGCTCCTTTGGGCAATAGTGGCCGCGCGCTAGCGTGAGGATTAGCGGATCATCGCCCTGCAGCTCGCTGAGCTTGCGCAGTTTGCCCTCGTGATCGGGCAGTTCGTAATTGGGGAAAATGCCCCCGGGCACAATATCAGAACGCATGATTCGACTCCTACCGTTTTTCTCAAACGTCTTCTCTTAAAGATCCAGCGTAACACCCGCGTTAGGCTGTGAACAGCATACGAGCACGTTCCCAGGAGCGGGCCGCTCTAGCGGCTCAGGGTTATAAATAATCGGTCCTGCAATCAGACCAGTCATGCACGTATGACAGACCCCAGTCCGGCACGACCATCTGACCGGAACGTCGCACGCTTCCGCCAGTTCGAGCAAGCTCGCGAATTTCGGATCCCAAGCGGCGGTAATCCCGCTGCGCGCGAATGAGACCGGGGGGCCAGATCCGGGCGGCCCTTGTGGGAGGTGAGGAGTGTGAACAACCTGCGCCATACCAGGTGTGATGCTCTCAAGCGCACCAAAGATCTCCGTGTGCACATTCTCGGCGAGCACGCCCCAGTTTCGCAGCCCGTCGCGCATGTTCTGCAAGAATGAAGTGGGGCCACACAGATAGAAGTCACTAGTCGGTAACACTCCGATTCTCTCCAGCAAAGCTGTGTCAATGTGCCCGGAAGCATCGAAGTCCGCTCCGACTTGGTCGGTAGCAGCGGGCCTGCTGTAGACGATATATCCTCGTCCGTGAGAGAGCTGTTTCAGCAGTGAACGCGACTCATCTGCAAATGGATGGTCGACGCGATTGCGCGCTCCATAGATCCACCAGATCTGTTGCTGAGATTCTCCGGCAGCGAGTGTGTGCAACATCGACATCACGGGCGTTGCGCCCACTCCAGCGCTCAGCAGAACCACAGGATTCTGGCTGGAGCGCAGAGTAAAGTTTCCGCGCGGCGCACTAACATCCAATAGATCGCCTTCTCGCGCATGGTTGCACAGAAATGAACTGCCAATCCCATTCAGTTCGTTTTTGACGCTGATGCGGAAATGGTCGGCTGCCGGCAGATCAGATAACGAATAGCTGCGAAGAACGGGCGGTTTGCCCGGATCCTTGTCCGGATCGATGACCAGCCGCAAGACCACAAATTGACCTGCCTGGCAGAGAGGAAGAGGTTGCCCATCGCTCGGCGCCAGAACGAAGGAAGTTACGTTATCGCTTTCCTTGTGAATCTTCGCGACCCGCATCTGTCGAAAGCCGGGCCATGCTGGTGCTTGTTCCTCATTTGCGAGTCCCGGATTCCCCACAGCAGTTTTGGAGCTTAAGTCTTGTTGGAGCATTGCCTGGAACGAACCCTGCCAACCCTTGCTAAGTGCAGGAATCCGTAGCGCGCGTTGCAATTGCTCGCTGGAATGTCCTGGCAAATACAGGAGGGCGTCAACGTCGGCCACACTGATTCGCTCTGGACCGTCAGTAATTTTTGCAATATCGTCGCCTGCGCCAACTTCTCCCTCTTGTAATACGCGAAAGTAGAATCCTGGTCTGTGATGTGCCACGAGCAGGGCTGGCATCCGAGGTTCTTTCATCCGGATTCCGACGCGGTAGCACGTTACCCGCGGCTGTGTCACTTCAAATATCGCATCCCCAATGCGGTAGCGATCGCCGATGCAGACCTCGTTATCGAGAAGTCCCTCGACGGTGAAATTTTCTCCGAACTGGCCGAAGATGAAGTCATTCCGGCCGAGCATGCTTTCCCAGTAGTGATAGGAGTCCATCTGATAGACGAATACGGCGCGCTGCTCTCCGCCGTGACCGGCGAGATCGGCTTGCGCATCGCCATCGATATCGAGCTTGCGCACCATTCGCCATCCCGCAACTGGAGATTTCCAGACCGCGGTATGGACGGTCTTGCCATTCCATGTCACGTCGCGCGGAAGTCCGACATTTACCGAAAGCAATCGGGGCATGCATACCTCGTCGAAGCCCAGCGTGTGGTTAGCATCTTTATCTCAGTACAGCGGGCGGCTTAAAACTTCTCCAATGACCATCAAGCTCTTGTTTAGGAAACAAGCTGCTTCGTCGATCGATCAGCTCCGTAACTTGCCCGCGAGCCAGTAATCGACACTGAACTTTCCCGGACCAGAGCAGATCAGCCAGATAAAGA
>JBAWBG010000199.1:0-4565 GCA_049589695.1 Candidatus Sulfotelmatobacter sp.
CACCAGATCGGTGGTGACCAATTTGCCGTCGACCACGATGCCCGGAGTGACGAACATTTTCCGTCCCCACTCCGTCATGTTCTTGTAGGTGTAGTCGCAATACTCGGGGTCGTTGAACGACCCACAACAGCCGAGCAGAATGCGGCGCCGGCCAACCTCTTCGTATCCCGGCAATGCGTCGTAGAAGAAGTCGAACAAATCGTCGTGCAGGGGGAGGACTTTCTTCATGAACTCGACATACTTCATCAGGCGAACGATGTAGTCGGTGAAGAGTTGAACCGTGGGAACGGTTCCGACGCCGCCGGGATAGAGCGTGGAAGGGTGAACGTGGCGGCCTTCCATCAGGCAGAACATTTCGCGGGTCATGCGGCTCATCTGTAAGGCTTCGAGATAGAAAGATCCGGTGAAGGGATTGAGCGCCCGCATGATGTCGGCGATGGTGCGGAAGCCATGGGCGTTCGCGTGCGGAGCGGGAGTGGACTCGGCCTTCGCCCAAACTTTTGGATTGGTCTCCTTGACCATCTGCTCGCAGAAATCCACTCCGACAAGATTGTCCTGGAAAATATTGTGATCGAACATGTACTCGGCGGCTTCGCCGAGGTTGACGATCCATTCCGCGATGTGCGGCGGCCTGACGCCAAAGGCCATGTTTTGTGCGTAGGTCGCGCAGGTCGCGTGGTTATCGCCACAGATGCCGCAAATGCGGCTGGTGATGAAGTGGGCGTCGCGCGGGTCTTTGCCCTTCATGAAAATGCTGTATCCGCGAAATATGGAAGATGTGCTATGACACTCGGCAACTTTCTTGGCGTCGAAATCAATTTTGGTGAAGATGCCCAGGCTGCCGACGATGCGGGTGATCGGATCCCAATTCATCTCTACCAGATTTTTCGATTTGCTGGGAATGTCTTTCGTCGGGGCTGTAATGGTGCTCATAATGATCGCTCCTTGTATTTTTGCAGTCCGGTCGCGCTCTAATAGCCTGGTTTCTAATTAATAAGATCTTGTTTAATAAGATCGTGGGTGGTAACCGGTGGTCAGTTCCGCTCGCGGATGCCGCCATTTCGGCTCTTTATTTACTGTGTTTTGGGTGATGGCACGCAACGAACGGATGGCACGGCCATAGACCCCGATTGCCGTGCTGGAGACGTGGCCGCCGGGTGGTTCATCCATGAACGGCATGAATTTATCGGGAAATCCTGGCATGGTGCAGCCGATGCAAATGCCGCCTACGTTGGGGCAGCCGCCGATACCGGCCATCCAACCGCGCTTGGGAACGTTGCAGTTTACGACGGGCCCCCAGCATCCGAGTTTCACGATGCATTTCGGGGAGCCATAAACTTCCGCGAAGTCGCCCTGCTCGTAGTAGCCGGCGCGATCGCACCCTTCGTGAACGGTCTTGCCAAACAGCCAGGTCGGACGCAGTTGATCGTCCAGGGGAATCATCGGCGCGAGGCCCGCAACTTGATACAGAAGATAGAGAACCGTCTCCATGAAGTTGTCGGGCTGCACCGGGCAGCCGGGGACATTCACGATGGGCAGTCCGGCTTTCGAGCGCCAGTCCCAACCGAGATAATCGGCCAAGCCCATGCAGCCCGTGGGATTCCCTTCCATCGCGTGGATGCCGCCGTAAGTGGCGCAGGTTCCTATGGCGATGATTCCCAGCGCCTTGGGAGCGAGACGGTCGATCCATTCATTCGTGGTGATGGGCTGCTTGGTGATGGGGTCAGTGCCGAGCGCGGCCCAATAGCCTTCCTTCTTAATATTCTCGTTTGGGATCGATCCCTCAACGACTAGGACGAAGGGCTCCAGTCTGCCTTCTTCGGCGTCGTAGAAAAACTTCATGAAGTCATCGCCGACTTCGTAGGCCAAGACGGGATTGTGTAGATGAACTTTGGGCAAACCCGGAATCGCGCCCAGCAAAACATCTTCGACGCTAGGCTGCGTGGCGGCGGTAATCGAAACGGAGTCTCCATCACAGCCGAGGCCAGCGGTGATCCACAGGATATGGACTTCCTTCACTGCCGGAGCTTTTTGCGTAGATCGACCATACGGAACGGTAGATGTGCCCATAGCTGGATCACTCCTTTTGATCGGCGTAATGAATTATTCAGATCGGAGTCCAGAATCGACCCGTGGCCGAAATGCGACAAGAGCAGTGACCCTGTTTATCTCACAAAGGAAATCCTAGAAATCGCATCGGGGAATCCCCTACAGGGATCGTTTAAAGGAAAAGAATTGGAAGTGAATCACGGCGCAAAGATTTCAGTGGAATTTAACTAGCAGAATTTAACCAGAGTTTAACCAGGGGAAGTTGTCTTCTCACGCACGTTCCATTCCACCGCGTGCTGAACCAGCTCACGCGCGCTTCGCAGGCAAAGTTTTTCTTTGATGTGCGCCTGGTAAGATTCGACAGTCTTGATGCTGAGATGCAGGGCTTCGGCGATCTGCCGCGTTCCATGACCATCGCCGATGAGACGGAAAACTTCCAATTCGCGGTCGGTGAGTTCGGCGACCGACGAGTGCTCTGCCGGATGGGCCCCGTGAACATAGTGTTGCAGCATGCTGTTGGCGATCCTTTCACTGACGTAAATCTCGCCGCTAAGTATTCGGCGTAGCGCCACCAACACTTTCTCAGTCGCCTCTTGCTTCATAATGTAGCCATTCGCGCCCGCACGAAGGGCTCGTTCGGCGTAGATGGATTCATCGTGCATGGACAGAATGAGAACCGGAAGACGGGGAGAGGTAATGCGGATATTTTTGAGCAGTTCCAACCCATCGGGACCATTCAGCGATATGTCGACGATCAAGATGTCGGGCCGAACCGCATGAATTGCCGACAAAGCTGAGTGCATCTCCTCCGCTTCCCCGCAGACGGTTAGATCAGATTCCTGGTCGATGAGGAGCGTCAGGCCCTGACGAACAATGGGATGATCGTCAACCACGAACACGGTTTTTTTTCTTGCAATGGAATTGCCGGTGACCGGTCTAGTGAGCATGGGTGACCTCTTCAATTCTCACATTGGCTTCTGGAAGTGGAAACTCACAGGTGATCGTGACTCCAAACATTCCACCGGGCTGGACGGTGAGACATCCACCGATCATGCGGGCTCGATAGTTCATGATTTGCATGCCCATGCCTGAGTGGTTCATAGCGTTTTCCGGCAGGGCGGAGCCATCATTTTCTATTCTGAGCGTACCGTTGCCTCTCCTGGCGGAAAGAGAGATTTCGATATTTTTCGCTTGCCCGTGGCGAATTGCATTGTTCACCGCTTCCTGCGCGATGCGATAAAGATGAGTGGAAACATTGGCG
This sequence comes from Candidatus Sulfotelmatobacter sp., assembly GCA_049589695.1. Taxonomy (GTDB): domain Bacteria; phylum Acidobacteriota; class Terriglobia; order Terriglobales; family Acidobacteriaceae; genus Sulfotelmatobacter. The sequence goes on from JBAWBG010000199.1 coordinate 3,311, forward strand.
TCATAAATGAGAACGGGATTATCCACACGCAGACGGCAAGAGATGTGGAAGAGATCTTCTACTTCAGCGGCCCAGCGTTTGAGAGCTGACATAAGACCGCGGGCATCGGAAGCTACCGGAAGTAAGCCATGCGCCAGTTGCCTGGTCTTATTGATCGCTTCGTTTACCAGGCCCACGATCCGGGCAGCCTCGCCGGCTTCGGCAAGGCCCTTATCGGCAAGTTTTTGCTCCTGCACTTTGCTCATGAACGCGATGCCGGTCAGGTGCTGCCCCAAACCGTCGTGCAGGTCCTGGCCGATGCGGCGCTGCTCCGCGGCGCTGATTTCCAAGATGGCTTTCTCCAGCCGCTTCCGCTCCGTGATGTCGATTCCAGTGGCGATGATGTAGGCAGGAGACTGGTTTTCGGCGGGAAGAATTGTGCCAGACCAGGCAATGAGTCTTCGCGTACCTTCGCGCGTGACCCACGACATCTCGTAATCTTTGCCGCTGTTCTCCACTCGCAGTTGCTCGACGATTACTTTGAAGCGCTCCGCCTCTTCGGGAACGACGCACAGGTCCCACAGATATTTGCCCTCGACCTCGGCGAAAGAATATCCCGTCACCTGCTCGCAGGCGCGATTGAAGCGGACGATGCGGTTCTGCGGATCCAGAACCACGACTAACGATCCAACCGTGTGCAAAATTGCCGAGACTACGTTGCGTTCCTGCTGCAGCTCTTCTTCAATCTGCTTGAGCTCAGTAATATCAAAGCCAATGCCGTGGATAAACCAGGGGCGACCGTTTTTCTTGCGAATCATTTTAGCTTCGCAATGGAACCACACCACTCTGCCATCTCGGGCGATCACGCGATAGGCGGAGCGCAGGGGAGTGCCGGAAAGAAACATCTGAGCGGCTTCGACGCTCCAGCGTTGCTTGTCATCGGGATGGATTTGCTGATACCAGCGAATTGGATCTTCCAGCCATTCTTCCTGCGAAAATCCCAGGCTCTCTTCAATTTGAGGACTCACGTATGCTTCGCCGATGCCGCGGTCAAGATGGGCCATGAAAATGACGGCGGGAATCTGCTCGACCAAAGCGCGATAGATTGCATCGGCCTTGGGGAATTGCTCTTCCTGATTTTCACCGTCCAGATCGGCTGAACCGTCTGAACTGGATTGCTGAGCGGAGTTGCTGAGAAATACGGCGGCAAGCTCGACGAGTAGAGATTCGGCCTCAGCGGGAGTGATAACTTCTGTAGGGCTTGAAACGACATGGC
>JBAWBG010000200.1:0-2830 GCA_049589695.1 Candidatus Sulfotelmatobacter sp.
CTGTTTCTGTAGCCGTGCTTTTCGCCGTGAGAGAGGGCTTCGTCCCAGCTCGCTTTGCTTGCTTCGTAGAGTGATGATGGGACGTTGTTTTTATTTATGTTGTTGACGCTGGCGCGATGCATGCGGATTACGTCGAGGAACGGTTCGCGGTTGATGTACCAGCCGGGGCAGGCTCCGCCGGGCATGGTCTGTGCCGGGGAGCTCCCGTTCGCTTCGCTCAGGGTCGCTGGACGGACGAAGGCGTCCGTCCCTCCATGGTCCGTCCCGACATGGTCTGTTTTTCCACGGGTCATGCCGAGGCGAGTTGCGACTGTGTCGGTTGCGGGGGTTAGTGGTTGGCATTGTTCGGCGATCTTGCTGGATTGCAAGTACGCTTCGCCGCACATGATTGCGGTGACGCAGGCGGCGTAGTCGCGGCCGGCATCGGAGTCGTAGGGCAGGCCAGCGGCCATTAAGAGTGCGCCGAGATTTGCGTAGCCTAATCCGAGCGGGCGATAGTCATGCGAGTTGCGCATGATCATCTCTGTGGGATAGCCGGCGTTGTCGACGAGAATTTCCTGCGCGGTGATCAGGATGTCGACGGCATGGCGATAGGCTTCTACGTCGAACGTGCCGTTGGGCGCGAACTTTAGAAGATTCAGACTCGCGAGATTGCAGGCGGAATCGTCGAGGAACATGTACTCGCTGCAGGGATTCGACGCGTTGATGCGCGCTGTGTTCTTCGATGTGTGCCAACGATTCGTTGTGCTGTCGTACTGCATGCCGGGATCGCCGCAGTGCCAGGTGGCTTCGGAAATTTTCTTAAGAAGATCTTTGGCTTTGTAGGTGTTCATGACGTTGCCGTCCTGCACTTTTTTGGTGGAGAAATCGGTATCGCGGAGAACGGCGTACATGAAGTCGTCGGTGACGCGGACGGAGTTGTTGGCGTTCTGGAAAAAGATGGACGAGTAGGCATCGGAATCGGGATGCGAGCCGTCGTATCCCTGCGCGACGAGCGCGTGCGCTTTGGCTTCCTCTTTTTGTTTGCACTCGATGAATTCCATGATGTCAGGATGGTCGACGTTGAGGATGACCATCTTGGCGGCGCGGCGAGTTTTGCCTCCGGACTTGATGACACCGGCGAAAGCGTCGAAACCTTTCATGAAGCTGAGCGGACCGCTGGCGGTGCCTCCTCCGCTCAAACCTTCTGTCGAGCTGCGCAGCGGTGAAAGATTGGTTCCGGTGCCGCTGCCCCATTTGAAGAGCATGCCTTCGGTCTTCGCGAGAGTGAGAATTGAATCGAGCGAATCTTTTACAGAGTTGATGAAGCAGGCGGAGCATTGCGGCTTGCTGTAGCCGGTGACGCCGAACTCGACTTGCTGAGTCTGCGGATTCCAGTGCCAGTTGCGCGCGTCGGAGTTGGGCTCGATGCGGTCGCAGCCAACGTTGAACCAAACAGGTGAATTGAAAGCTGCGTACTGGCGGACGAGAATGTGGGCGAGTTCGTCATGGAAGATTGCTCCGTCTTCGGGAGTTTTGAAATAGCCCTGCGCCAGTCCCCAGTTGCGAATGGTTTCGGCGACGCGGGTGACGAGGGCGCGGACTCCTGACTCTCGTTCGGGCGTGCCGACTTTACCGTGGAGATATTTGGAGGCGACGATGTTGGTCGCGGTCATGGACCAGTCTTTGGGGACTTCGACGTCTTTCTGCTCGAAGATCACGTTGCCCTGGGCGTCGGTGATCTGAGCGAGGCGGAGATCCCATTCGACTTCATCGTAGGGAGAAACGCCGAGTTTGGTAAACAGGCGGCGGAAGGACAGGCCGGGGGCGGTCTTTTTGCCGGCCGCGTTATCGCTTGCGGTGAAAGAGCTTGCGGGGGAATTGACGGCGGTGGTTTTGAGCTCAGGCATTGCTTTCTCCATTAGTAATTAGATTCTAATCAACAGCGCCCGATTCGGCGTCCCGGGGCGGCGGAGGCGGGAAATTGGGCGTTCCCGAACGGGAAATTGTTCGGGGTGAAGCTTGGGTTGTAAAGAGCTTTCAGGGGCTAAAGCCCCATTAAAATTGCAATCTGTTACCGCAGCGCTGAAGCGCTGCGCCACCCAAAATCCCGTGCTGTCCTCTCTAAATTCCTTGCTCTGCGCCACCTAAGAGCCCTGCATTCCTTGCTCTGCGCCACCCAAGAACCCTGCGCGTTAGCCAGACGCCTCGCGCAGCGCCATCCAAGAACCAGAGCTAAAATCGTGCCGTCCCTACGGGACTTGTTACGCCGTTGGATCTCTACCCGGCGTTGAAACGCCGGGCTATCGTCAGACGTCCCTACGGGACGCGTCTCCAGCTCTAATTCCTCCGGCGCTGAAGGCGCCGGGCTATTGTCAATCGCCCCTCCGGGGCGTGAATCCCTATGTCTGTTCTTTCCACCATATCTCCACAAAATGGTTCATATAACAAGCTGCGAAGCCTAGCGCCGATCACCAAAAGACCGTTCGGGTCAAAAGCCCGAGGGGAGTGACTGAGGACAGTGAAGATTCTTGTTGGCTCCGGAATCGGCGATGACATGCGCAGCAAAGTCGCCTGCTTCCGCACGGGTTTTGCTCGCGCCCGAAGCTTCTCCGGCCGTGGTTAGCTCCACCGACGACGAAAAGGCGGCGGGAAGACCGCTGGCTTTTTCGGCGGAGGAGAGCATCCATTGGTTCAGGGCGCTGCAGATGCCGCGGCGCTGATCCTGGTCTTCGATGACGACGAAGCGGAGGAAACATTTCCCGGACGAAAGGCGGGCGCGCATAGGATTGATGCGAGTGAACATGCGATCGAGGGTGAAAGCCATGTCGTCGTCTTCGGAGAATTGGAG
>JBAWBG010000201.1:0-4413 GCA_049589695.1 Candidatus Sulfotelmatobacter sp.
AACGGAGGGAAACCGGCACGGCGTATAATCGCGGCAAAAGAAAATCGAGAGTGAAGATTCTAAGGTTAAAGACCGCGGTAGTTGAGGGCAACTTCGATTGGACCTTTGTCCGCATTGAAACCGATGAGGGAATCCGCGGTCTGGGTGAATGCTTTTTCGCTCCCGGACTAACCTGCATTCTGCGCTCGCTTGAACCCTTGCTGATTGGTGAAGATCCTCGCGATATTCACCGATTGTTTCGTAAGTTGCAGCTTGCGACTTCAGGCGCCGGTTCGGTCGCGGGCATCGTGTATAACGCGATTAGCGGCATCGAAGCGGCGTTATGGGATGTACTCGGGCAGTGGCTTGACGTGCCGATTTATCGCCTGCTGGGTGGAAAGTTTCGCGATCAAGTTCGTGTCTATGCCGATTGTCACGGCGGTGAAGCGCTGGAAAGCCTGGACGAAGTCTTGCGGTCCCGTGCAGCATCTTGGGGTCCACGATCCTCTGCTCATACTGCACGAGATTACTTTGGAGAGAGTGGCGATGGATCGCCCTCCTCACCCGACGACTATCGTCGCCAGGCCATCAAGAAAAGGGCAGAAGGATTTACCGCTCTTAAGTTCGACCTGGATGTGCCCGGCACCGATGGGCCCGATCCTCATAATCGAGTGTTGAACAATCGCGCCATCGATCACATGGTAAGTTTGATCGGCGCGGTCTACGACGCGGTGGGACAGGATACCGACATTGCAGTCGATTGCCATTGGCGCTATAACGCCAGCGACGTAGTAAGAGTGGCGCGCGAACTAGAACCGTTTCGGCTGTTATGGCTGGAAGATCCTGTTCCGCCCAACAATGCCGCCGCACTTAAGGAAGTGAGCTCGAAAGTGCGTGTGCCGATCGCAACGGGCGAAAATCTTTTTCTGTTCGAAGGATTTCAAGACATCATCGCACAGCACGCGCTGAACATTGTGACTCCAGATCTGCAGAAAGTTGGGGGCTTAGCCATCGCGCAAAGCATCGCGCAGTTCGCCGACGCGCATACTATGCCGGTCGCTCCTCACAACATCAGCAGCCCGGTTGGCACTTTGGCCGCAGTTCACGTCTGTGCCGCGATTCCAAACTTTCTAGCTCTTGAATTTCATGCTTCCGACGTACCCCTCTGGAATGACCTAGTAGAAGGATTGCCAACCCCCGTGATTCAAAACGGTTTCATCTCTGTGCCGGAAAAACCAGGCCTCGGAGTCACATTGAATGAAGATGTCGCCCGGCGTTATGCCCGCAAGGGCGAGCCTTTTTTCGAATGAGTAGGCCCGAGGTATTCGAGAGTTTATGTCCATGGCAAAGATAGAAGTCTTACGAAAAATTGTCGACTTAGGCCTGGTCGCGGTAATTCGCGCGGAGGACCCTATCCAAGCCGCTCGAATCGCGGACGCCTGCGCCCTCGGGGGCATCGCCGCTCTCGAAATCACATTCACCGTCCCGGGAGCGGCGGAAGTAATCGCACATCTTGCGAAAAAATGTTCCAAAGAGATTTTGCTGGGAGCGGGTACGGTTCTCGATCCGGAAACCGCGCGCATTGCGATTCTCGCCGGGGCGCAATTTGTAGTGAGCCCAGCGGTCAACGTCGAAACCGCGCGTCTCTGCAATCGTTATCAAGTGCCCTATATGCCGGGTGCTGCAACCATCGGCGAAGTGATTGCAGCCATGGAGTGCGGCGCTGACATCGTAAAGGTCTTCCCTGGCGAAATCCTCGGGCCGGCGTTCGTCAAAGGTGTAAAAGGTCCGCTCCCTCAAGCGCAACTTATGCCCACTGGAGGGGTGAGCCTGGAGAATGTTTCCCTTTGGATCAAGGCCGGTTCCGTTGCGATCGGAGTTGGAGGAAATCTGACTGCTGGTGCGAAGACCGGTGATTTCGACTCCATCACACGTCTCGCCAAGCAGTTCGTGGAAAAAGTTAAGGAGGCGCGCGGCCGATGAGCGCGACGAAGTTATGGAACTCGGATGACGAACTTTTTGCCATCGTGCAGCGCGAGCTGTTTACCTGCGTCGTGGGCGACGTGATGGATAAACTGGACCTTCAGCATCAGTTCCTCCCGCCCCAGATTCAACCTCTTCAGCAGGACATGGTAGTGATCGGCCGTGCAATGCCCGTCCTGGCGGTCGACGTATTTGCTGACAAGATTTCCGGCAGCGCAAACAAGCTGATGGACAAGCCGTTTGGCTTGATGCTGGAAGCGCTGGACGATCTCCGCACGAATGAAGTCTATGTGAACACCGGCGCCTCTCCTCGAAACGCATTGTGGGGAGAACTGATGAGCACACGCGCGCGCAAACTGGGCAGCCGGGGAGCGGTACTGAATGGATACGTAAGAGATACCAAGGCCATTCTGAATATGAGTTTTCCGACGTTTGGTTTCGGTTCCTACGGGCAAGACTCCGCTCCACGTTACAAAGTCGTCGACTTCCGCATTCCAGTCGAGATTGGAGCGGTGCGCGTCCGTCCGGGAGATATTCTTTTTGGCGACATCGATGGAGTTCTGTTGGTTCCTGCCGAAAGTGAGGCTGAAGTGTTCACCCGGGCGCTCGAAAAAGCCCGCGGCGAGAAGACCGTGCGGAAAGCCATTGAAGAGGGCAGCAGCGCAGTGGAAGCTTTCGAGAAATACGGAATCATGTGAAGAATGGAAAAATCGACTTCAAACCGGCCTTCTCGCAAGCAGCAGGTACAGAGTTTTCTGAAGCAAAATAAGTTGCGAGCCTGGATTGCCTGGCGGCCCGATGAACTCCTGATGCTTTCCGGCTATTTTCCCTTTTGGGGCGCATCGTTGCTGATTTATTTTGCCGATGCCGAACCCTTGCTGTTCGTTCCTCAGATTGAACCGCGCGACCATATTCCCGATTGGTTGCGGGTTAGAGAATATCCCTGGGGTGATCTCAAATGCTCCGATCCATATTCGGCGCTAGTGACGATGGTCGGCGGTGAACTGGCCAAGAAAAATATCAAGGCCGAACATGTGGGGACGAGTGCTGGCACTTCGCGAACCTCTCTGCCGATTCAAGCGGCCGAACAGATCCCGATTCCTGAAGACTTTGCGAAATATCTGTCCGTGTTGACCGCAAAGCCAAACGCACGGGGTCAAACGACTTTTGCAGATCTTTATCTAAGAAAAACTGCAGAAGAGATTCAGGCAATCCGTTTGGCAAACCAGGTCGCGAACATCGGCCTGGATGCATTCTCTGGAAATCTAAACCCAGGAACTTCGGAGGCAGAAATTGGAGCGGCGGTTGAGTCAGCGATTTATCGGCAGATTGGCCGGGATGAAATATTTCATTCTCGCGCCTGGGCCATGGTTCAATCAGGCCCAAACAGCGCCAATGCGGGGCGCTTCAATCGCTCAACCGGACGGCGGCTGCAGGATGGCGACTTGGTCTTGATCGAGCTGGCGACCTGCGTGAACGGTTACTGGAGCGACCTTACGCGCACAGACTCGATCGGTTCCCCGAAAGCTGAGACGGCGGAAATACTGACTCTTGCCGAAGCTGCGCAGCAGGCCGCGATCGATGGCGTGCGCGCCGGCGTTTCGGCTGCTCACGTCGACGCATTAGCCAGAGACAAAATTGCAGGGCAAGGACTCTCATCTTTCTTCACCCACCACACTGGTCACCATGTCGGCTTCCGCTATCACGACCCCGGATTTCTGATCGCGCCCGGAGTAACTGAAGAGCTCGAATCAGACATGGTGATTACGATCGAGCCGGGAGTATATGTTCCCGAGCGCGGCGGCGGCGCGCGGGTCGAAGATAATGTACTGGTCACCGAGACCGGTTGCGAAGTGCTTTCCAGAGTGGAAACGAGACGGCATCCATGATCAGCATCGATCTCACAGGCAAGACAATTCTGATCACCGGCGCGTTGGGCGCGATCGCCGAACACATGGTCAGAAGGCTCGCGGAAAGCGGTGCAATGCTGGTCCTCACGGACATCAAAGCGGCGGATCAAACAGCATCGAAGTTCAATGAATGGCGAATACCGTCCTCTTCTTATTTTTATCTCGCCGCGGATATTACCGACTCCCGCCAAGTGGATCGAGTCGTAAACGCAGCCTTTGAAAAGTTTCCGAACTTGGATATCGTCATCGGGCATGCCGGCGGCTGCGGACTGCATCCTTTCGCCAGCACCTCGGAAGCTGAGTACGAGCGCATCTTTCGCTTCAATTATTTTGCGCAAACCTATCTGGCACGGTCTGTACTCGCCCAGTGGACGAATCGAAAGATTGCTGGGCATCTGATTTTCACTTCCTCTTATGTGGCTCGAATGCCGCACACGCAAATTCCTTCTTACTCCTCCGCAAAGGCGGCGCTGGAAAACTTCGCACGAAGCTTGGCCCTCGAATATGCCCTGACGGGCATTCGGGTGAACGTGGTGTCGCC
>JBAWBG010000202.1:0-9471 GCA_049589695.1 Candidatus Sulfotelmatobacter sp.
ATGATGAGCAGCGCCTTTTTTGCGTATTTGGCCTGCCTCATCTTGGTGATGCCCATATAGATGGCATCCAACAATGCGGTCATTCTTTGCGGCACGGCATACACCAGCTTATTTTGAATCTCATCCACCGAGTTTGTGAAATCGCTGACTACCTCGGGCGCGTCCGAGAAGGTGATCATGAAGAATTCGTCTTGCGGGTTAGCAGTTTTGAAAAACTCCATCACCGCATCTTTTGCCCGGTCCATCTTGCTGCTCATGCTTCGGCTGGAATCGAAGATTACGCCCAGCGAAACTGGTGCATCCTCGCTCGAAAACGTCTTGATCTCCTGATTCGTGCCGCCTTCGAAAAGCTGGAAGTTTTCCTTATCCAGTCCGGTCACGAGCCGGTTCATAGGGTCGGTAATAGTTACCGGCACCAGCACCAGGTCCACGCTCGACTTAAGCGGACGCACATGCGTATTCAGGGAGGGAGTGACCAAGCTCTCCTTGGATACGTTTTCCGCCTTCGCATTCTCCACCGTCCTGGGCGTCACGTGAACATCATTCACGTCCGTTTGAGCGCGAGCCAGCGTCAATGAACCGCAGCAAAACGAAATCGAGAAAAGCAACAGCCAAAATAAAGGGATGGCGAGAGAGTACAACACCGAAGAACTGGGCAGCGTGATCTGCAATGGGACTACAGGCAGATTCCAGACTCGAATCGATCCCAACTTGCCAGCTCGAACCCCAGGGCGAGAGAACCGGCGCTCATCCGCGGAGGACATAAGCACCTCAATTGGCCGCGATAGTAACACAACTTTACCCGCGAGACTGCTGTTATTTTTGTCAAATCTTGATGACAATCCCAGATTGGACGCCCGTTTTCGGGCGATCCCTCAAAAGCAGCTCACCACCAAGCCGAATTTCCGATGCCACCTTGTTACAATCAGAGGTTTCCATGGCTGACATTCATCCCTTCCGCGCCTTTCGCTACGCGAATGCTACCGATAAGGATTCGCCACAGGTTTCCCTCGCTCAGGTGGTGACCCAACCTTACGATAAGATCTCGCCCACGCTGCAGGATCGCTATTATGCTGCCAGCCCGTACAACCTCGTACGAATCATCCTCGGCCGCCGTGAGGACAATGACAATCCAGCAAACAATGTATATTCGCGCGCGGCCGCATATTTCCGCGACTGGCGCCGGCAAGGCGTCCTGCGCCAGGATACCCTCCCATCCATATATGTCTATTCCCAGCGTTTCATTTCGCCCGATTCGAACATCGAAACGGAACGGCGAGGATTCATTGCCCTAGGGCGAATTGAGGATTATCCCGCTGGCGTAGTCTTCCGCCACGAGCAGACCTTAGCCAAGCCCAAAGCGGACCGTCTGGATCTGCTTCGCGCCACTAAAGGCCATTTCGGTCAAATCTTCATGCTGTACGAGGATTCTGGCCAGATCGAAGCGCTTCTCAACGTGAGCGCGGAACCAGACGTTGCCGTGATCGATGAATATGGAGTTCTGCACCGCTTGTGGGAAGTTGCCGAGCCTGGAGTCATCGCTTCCGTCCGTGCCGCGATGAGCGACAAGAAACTTGTCATTGCCGATGGCCACCACCGCTACGAAACCGCGCTCGCCTATCGCAATGAACGGCGCTCCGCCTCGGGCGGCACGGACCAGCCGAATTCCGCCCCTTCCGAATTCGTGATGATGACCTTCGTCAACATGAACAGCCCGGCATTACTGATTCTCCCCACCCACCGCGTGGTTCATAGCTTGCCTACATTTTCGGAAGATGCTTTCCGCAACTCCGCCCGCGGGTTTTTCGACATCGATGAAATCGACGTTCCCCTCGACGCTGCCCGCGCTAGCGCGATCCTTCGCCAGTGCGGACGCGCCGGAACCTGCATCCTGGCCGTCACTTCCAACCGTGCTTTCCTGCTGCACCATCCTAATCCCAATGCCGCCGCCCGGGTCTTCGCCAGCATTTCTATTCGGCAGCAATCGCTCGATGTAGTGCAACTCCATAAAGTTTTGCTGGAAAATGTGCTAGAGCTCACGGAAGAATCCATCCGTAACCAGCAGAATATTTCTTACGTCCGCGACGCCGCTGAAGCGCTTTCGCACCTAGAAGCTGCGCCTAAAGCCAATATTGTTTTCCTGATGAATCCCTGCCGGATTACGCAAGTCCGCGATATCGCCTTCGCCAACGAAGTCATGCCTCAGAAGTCAACCGATTTCTATCCCAAGCTGCTCAGCGGACTGACGGTGTATGCCCTCGAATAGCCGAGGCTGGCGTCGGAAGAAGGCTCGCGTCGCGAATAATTTGGGAAAGGTCACGGCTGCCGGCCGGACCGATATTGGTCAACCAAGAACCGGAGTTCAGCCCTCAAGGATGCTGCTCAGCATCGCAATTCTGTTATCGCTCGTTCTTCCGTTCTCTGCTGCCGCTCCGGAGAAACGTCTCTCGGTGTATTCGACTGTCGCCAATTATTCCCTGCCCATCATGCAGCGCCAGGGTCGCGACTATATCGGACTTCTCGAGCTCCTGGAGCCGCTCGGCACTGTCAGCGCCAAATCCGAAGGCCAGCGCTGGCGTCTGCACTACAACAACATCTTGGGAGATTTCACCGTCGGCAAAAATCACGCTCGCATCCAGGGTCGCGACGCCGATCTCTCCGCCAAATTCCTGATGGAAAATGGACGTGGTCTTGTTCCGCTGGCCTCTCTCAATTCCCTTCTGCCTCGTTTTCTTGGAGGGCCCGCGAATCTGCACGAGGAATCTAGGCGTCTCTTCATCGGCAACGTCGGTACCCACTTTACGGCCGCCGCTACCGACTCTTCCCACCTGGTTTTCCAATTCAGCGCGCCGGTAAATCCTTCAGTCGCCACCGAACCGGGAAAACTGCGTATGACTTTCAGTCATGAACCCGTCACTGCGCCCGCCTCGCCCACCCTCACGTTCTCCAGCAAGACCATCCCTTCCGCAACATATTCCGAAAGTAACGGCGCCGCGGAAATCACAGTCACCACCACAATCCCACTGATAGCCGGGTTCAGCAAGGATGGCCGCACCGTCACTCTCGCACCGGCGAAATCGCAGACAGCGGCAATCGCTGGCCCCACGTTACCTGCGCCACAGAACGCTCCGCGCGTTGCATCACAGCCGGCGACTCCATCTTCGACTCAACGCCGTTACTTCGCCGTGGTCGACGCCAGCCATGGCGGCGCGGACCGGGGCGAAGCCCTTAGCGCCACGCTCGCTGAAAAAGATGTCACGCTTGCCTTCGCTCGGCTTCTCCGGCAGGAACTGGAGAGTCGTGGCATCTCTACTCTCGTGTTGCGCGATTCCGACGCCAACCTCTCCCTGGACGATCGCGCCTTGTTCGCCAACTCCACGCATGCAGCCGTCTACATCGCGCTGCACGCCACCTCCACTGGCCATGGCGTGCGGGTCTATACCTCGATGCTTCCCTACTCGAATGGTGATGATCGCGGCCCTTTCCGCTCCTGGCCCACCGCGCAAGCTTCTTTCATACCGCTGAGTCACATCGCTGCCGCCAGTGTGGCAGAAGCGTTGAAAAAAGATGAGATCACCGTCCGCGATCTCACGGCGCCGCTGCGTCCGTTAAACAATATTGTTACCGCCGCGATTGCAGTCGAAGTTGCACCGCCCGCTTCGAACGTTTCTGCGCTCACGGCCCCCGATTACCAACAACTGATTGCCGGCGCAGTAGCCAACGGAATCGCCGCGATCGGTACCCAACTTGCAGCCGCTCCATAGAGAAATCAGCCGATTGTGTGATCGAGCAATGTAGTCATTTGATAACGTAAGGTTTAAGGGTTTGGATTCCAAGATTAGCCGATCATAAAACCGCCTGAATCGACTTACATGGTCCCGCGCCACTTCTTTATCGCGCTCTCGGTCTTGCTCGCCGCCGTACTCGGCATGGGCATCTACGCCTGGCACATGCGTGGACGCGCCGAGGCCACTCCCGCCGCCTCCGTTGACACCCGGCCGGTTATCGCTCCCGTGGCTGGAAATACGGAACGGGTAACCTTATTTGTCGCCTATGATGACATCGGCGTACTCCACGCTCAATCTGCTCAGATTCCCCTGCCTTCCGTACGCCAGCAACGCGCCGAAGAACTGCTTCGCGCTCTCATCACCATCTATCTCGAGAAGTCTTCGCCGCATCCGTTGCCGCCCGGTTCCGATATTCGCAGCGTTTACCTGGTCGATCCCGGCCTCGCAGTCATCGACATCAACGCCGCCTTCGCCGATGGACACCGCTCCGGCGTGCTGGTCGAGGAACTTACTCTCGCATCTCTCATTCAGACGCTCTCCGCGAATATTCCTGGTATCTTGAAAGTTAAAATTCTGGTAGAAGGCAAACAGCGTGACACCCTCGCCGGTCACGCCGATCTCACGAACTTCTTCGACGTCTCCGCCGTCAATCAACTCGCTTCGCAATTGCAATCGACGCAGTAACATCCTTGGGAGGCGGTGATGATTCTCTGCGGCCCATTGTGGTTCGTTTTTCCTGATTAACTCGGGTCCGACAAATGCGGCCTTCACCCCAGGAAAACCCCGCCCGGAGTAAAGGCTCGCGGTTCCTAGAACAGACTGCTCTCTGGGGTATTCACGGTAATGCGTGTTCCCTTAATTACTCCGATGATGTGAGCGACCCTTTTATTCGACGTATCATATGCATTCAGGGTGAACGTCCCGACAAAGCGGTTCCCGTCCGGGCCTAGGATGACATCTTCCACGATGCGAGTGGGGCCAGACGGGTTCCCGATACCGCTCGGCGCGTTGGTGGTATCGTTGGCTAACCACGCGAAGTGATTGAGCTTGTATGTCGATTTCCCCGTCTTTTCCCAGACGCCCATGCAGAAGTCCCCGTCCTGCGGCGGCCGCGCAGAATTCATGATTTCCGTCTTATCGCTGTGCCACACGACCAGAGCATTGTCTATCGGTGTGTTGTCCGGTGGTGCGTCCGGGCCTGTGTTGCCTTCCGCAGTAAATGTCACGTGCCACATGCCTACGATCGGGTCGACTTCGGAATCGGAAATGAGCCGCAACGATCCTGGATGAAATGAGCCCGATCCCTGCCAGGACTGTGAATGAAGCATAGCGTTCGACTTGCCCACACCTCCGCAAGCGGCATTTGCTTTTGCAGTGAGAATGGTTCCTATCAGGATGATTCCCACCGCTAGTGTCATTTTCTTGTGTAGCGTTTTCATTGTGATCTCCTTTTGAGCTCCAGATATGGAGCGGCATAGTGCCTTGAATTCGCGCTCAGCGGCAATGGATAACGGGTGAAGATTTGATGAAGACAAGGTGAAGCTGTAAGCTGCTGAGGCTGCAGTTGTTCGGCCTTAATGCGCAGAGAAACGCTATGAATTCGTGCAGCTCCAGGGGATACTTTCCCGCCGCTACCGACGGGAAACCAGCGACGGGAAAGAAGATCGCCTTCATATGAGGGCGGGCTGCTATACTTCCGCTGCGGAGGGGACTCCGGTGGTAGCGACGGTCTTCGAGTTCGGCGAATTCAAGCTGGATTGTGACCGCTTTGAACTGTACCGGGCGGGGCGCAGCTTGAAGCTGGAACGAAAGCCGATGGAGTTGCTGATTCTGTTGGCGGCCAGAAATGGCCATCTCGTCAGCAGAACGGAAATCGCCGAGCGTCTCTGGGCCAGGGAAGTTTTTGTAGATACCGAACACGGCATCAACACAGCCATTCGCAAAATTCGTCAAGTGCTGCGGGATGATCCTGAGCAGCCTCGTTTCGTTCAAACCGTTACCGGCAAGGGATACCGTTTCGTCATTGAGAAGAATGGCGAGAAGAACGACGCCGCAAAAGGGTTGGAATCTGCGGAACAGATACCGGCAGTTGCGTGGGTCCGGCCTCTGCCAGTCGAAGGCGCGAGAGCGGAATCCTCGTCGGCCAAAACCGTACTGGCATCCAGTTCGACGGCTGAGGCCAAATCAGCGCAGGTTCAGCCGCTTTCCGAATCTGGCGCACGAAGTCCATCCCGGCCTAGACTCGCGATAGTGATCGGCGCCATTTGTTTGCTGGCGGTTGCTTTATTCGCGCTCAACGTCGCCGGCCTGCGTGACCGAATATTGCCGGCAAAGCCTGCATCGCAAATTCACTCCATCGCCGTGATTCCGCTGGTGAATCTCTCAGGAGACGCCTCACAGGATTACTTCGCAGATGGCATGACCGACGAGCTCATCACCATGCTGGCGAAAAACACTTCGCTTCGTATCGTATCGCGAACTTCGGTGATTCAATATAGGTCGGCGCAACGTCCGGTGCGGGAAATCGCCCGCGAACTCGGAGTCGATGGCATCCTGGAAGGCTCGGTCGTGCGTTCGGCCAACCGCGTGCATATGAACATGCAGCTGATCTACGCCCCCGGTGATCGCCACCTATGGGCGGAAAGTTATGATCGCGATCTCGATCAAGCTTTCCTGCTGCCTTCAGAACTCTCGCGGACCATCGCCAAGGAAGTGCAGGCAAAAATCTCCGCTTCGCCTGGCCCCACTCGCTACATCAACCCTGAGGCCCACGACGCCTATTTGCACGGCCGCTATTTTTGGCTTACCCACAGCATCCCGCAGACACTGCCCTATTTCGAAAAAGCCATCCAGCTTCAGCCCGACTACGCCGCAGCCTGGAGCGGCCTGTCGGATACGTATGCGCTCGCCGGAATGACAGGAGACTTGCAGCCCCACGAAGCCATGGCCAAATCGGGTGCGGCGGCCCGCAAGGCCCTGGAGCTTGACGATTCCCTGGCTGAGGCCCACAACTCGATGTGTGCCTGGTATCTGTTTTATAGCTGGGACTTGCCGCGCGCCGAGGCGGAATCCCGGCGAGCCATCGAGTTGAATCCGAACTATGCCGAGGCCCACTACCTGCGCCATTATGTTCTTCACACGATGAACCGTCCTGGTGATGCGTTACAGGAAGAGAAGCGCTCCACGGAACTCGACCCATTCGCGAGGTCCTGGGGTCTGGGCGAGTTCTATTTAGATTCACGGCAATACGATGCTGCCATCACAGAATTGACGATGCAGTCCAAGTCGCACCGCTACGAGGACGAAGTCGCTTTTTACCTGTCGGAGGCGTATTGGCTGAAGGGCATGTACAAAGAATCGGAACAGGCATGGGAAAACTGTCTTCGACTGCAACACGATGAGGCCGGCGCAGCCGGTGCGCGCAGAGCCTGGGAACAAGGCGGGGAGAAAGCCGTCGCACAATGGAATGCCGATAAGGTCAAAGCCCAAGCTCGGGAACACTATGTCCCCGATTGGTGGATCGCGTGGGTGCTCGCCTTCACCGGCGACAAAGAAGAGACTCTGAAACACCTGGAAGCCGCCTACCGCGAACACTCCCCCAATATCATCGGTCTGCAGAACGAACCAGTCTTCGACTTCCTCCACGCCGAGCGTCGCTATCGCGAACTGGTGAAGAATATAGGACTGCCGCCCGCATATTAGCCGGGAGCCTAAACACGCTTGTCACTTCACTCAACTTTCTCAGCTACCCCATCTGGACATCGCGGTGGTCGATGTAAATCGCTTCAAGTGGTATAGTGGTACGACCGCTGCAGCGGGATCCTGTCGTATAAACTTCTTACAGCATATTCCGAGGATCATCCATCATGGCAATTGCCACCATTAATCCTGCTACAGGTGAAACGCTGCAAACATTCCAACCTCTATCCGACTCCGCGATCGAGCAGAAGCTTCAGCTAGCAGTCGCTACTTTCCAAGCCGAGCGCAAAACTCCATTCGCCGAGCGCGCCCGCCGGATGCGGAAGGCGGCCGACATATTAGAACGAGACAAGGACAAGTTCGCCCATCTCATGACTTTGGAAATGGGTAAGCCCTACAAGGCTGCCGTCGCCGAGGCCGTCAAGTGCACCACTGCCTGCCGCTACTATGCCGAAAATGCGGAACAAATCCTCGCCGACGAGATCATCGACACCGGCGCCAAGAAGAGCTTCGTGCGCTATCGCCCTATCGGACCCATTCTTGCGGTTATGCCGTGGAATTTCCCTTTCTGGCAGGTGATCCGATTCGCAGCTCCAGCGCTCATGGCTGGAAACGTCGGTCTGCTCAAGCACGCTTCAAACGTCCCCCAGTGCGCCCTGGCTATTGAAAAACTTTTTCTCGAGGCCGGCTTTCCCGCCGGGGCTTTTCAGACGTTCCTGATCGGCTCTCAGCAAGTGGATGCGATTCTTAACGACCCACGGGTCGTTGCCGCGACCCTTACCGGAAGCGAACAAGCTGGCATCGAAGTTGGAGTAGCTGCCGCGAAGCGCATCAAGAAAGTGGTTCTCGAACTCGGCGGGAGCGACCCTTTTATCGTAATGCCCAGCGCCGATCTCGCCGCCGCGGTTGCCACTGCCGTCGAAGCGCGCGTCATTAACAATGGCCAGTCCTGCATTGCAGCCAAGCGATTCATCGTTCACGAATCCATCGCCGCTGACTTTGAAAAGAAATTTGTCGATCGCATGAAGAACCTGCGGATCGGCGATCCCTTCGACGAAAAAACTGAACTCGGACCTCTCGCCACCGCCGATGCCGTAAAATCGCTCGACGCCGACGTTCAAAAGACCGTTAAAGCCGGCGCTAAGCTTTTAACCGGAGGTCACAAACTCGAACTCCCCGGCAACTACTACGCCCCCACCGTTCTCACCGACATCCCGAAAGAATCGCCCGCCTATCGCGAAGAGTTTTTCGGCCCCGTCGCCTCGCTATTCCGCGTCAAGGATATCGACGAAGCTATCCATCTCGCCAACGACAGCCGCTTCGGCCTCGGCGCCAGCGCCTGGACCACCGATGACCGCGAGCGCGAACGCTTCATCAATGAACTCGAATCCGGGATGGTCTTCATCAACAAGATGGTCGCATCCGATCCCCGCATCCCCTTTGGGGGTGTCAAACACTCCGGCCACGGCCGCGAACTGGCCACCAACGGTATCCGCGAATTCATGAACATCAAAACTGTCTGGATCGCGTAGGGCGCGAGCGCAGAGAGAGAGAAATAGAGAGAGAAAGAAAAAGGGATGAAAAACTCTCCTCCCTGCGCCTCCGTGCCCTCCGTGTTAAAGATTTTGCGCGTTCGAAACTGCATCACTACGGCACGTCGCGGTGAACCGTGTCCATGGAGAAAGCGGGCAAACACACTGCAATGTATTCGGCGCCCCCTTCATGCGGCGTGGAGTAACGAATCCATTCTCCCGCGTGTGCAATCACGCCTTGTCCGGCTTTGACTTCAAATGAGCCAGTCTTGGATTCCACGCGCAGCGTACCTTTCAGAACGATGGTGAATTCCTCAAAAGCCGGCGCTTGGCCTGGCTCGATCCAACCCTCCGGACTCCGCATATGGGCTACGCTGGCGGAGGATGTTTGGGAGTTGACGCGTCCAACATATTCGTCGATCAGCTTGGGTTTGTTACCTGCAGATTGAATG
>JBAWBG010000203.1:0-13613 GCA_049589695.1 Candidatus Sulfotelmatobacter sp.
AACCAGACGCGATCGAACTCAATGCGCCCCAAGCCTTCAGGTCTCCTGGTCACCGCAGGTGAAACCACATTCACCGGCGTATCCAGCAGTTTAAAAATGCGTTCGCTGGCCGCCATGGCCGATTGCAGGATGTTGTACTTCTCGCTGAAGTCCATGATCGGCCGGAAGAAGCGCAGAGCGTACTGAATAAATGCGACCAGCACGCCCAACGAGGCGACCGACGGCACCAGACGGAATGCGATCAGCGTTTTCCAGTTGAAGCTAACGGAGACGCTGGTCGCGCGCACATTTCGCATCACGTCGCCCCCGCCAAACCAGATGACGCAGGCAATCGCAATCGCGGAAAGAATCTCGACCACCGGGTAGTAAACCGAGTAGGCCATGATCGCGTCTTTATACGCTTCCATATGGTTGCGATTAATTTCTGAGAAGCGGTTGTAGGCCTTGCGCTCGCGGTTGAAAAGCTGCAGCACCACCATCCCGCTGATGTGCTCTTGCAAATAGGAATTGATGCGGGCAATGGCAACCCGAATACGGCGGTAGGAATCGCGGACCCGGTCGCGAAAAATCTTGGTGGAATAAACAATAAACGGCAACACCGCAAATGTGATCAGCGCCAGCTTCCAGTTCATGCATAGCATCACGCCCAGAATACCGAACAGCACGAAAAGATCTTCGAAGATCGAGACCACTCCAGATGTAAACATCTCGTTCAACGCGTCTACATCAGTGGTGACGCGCGTCACCAGTCGTCCGACTGGATTCTTATCGAAAAATGCAACGTGCAGCCGCTGCAGATGGCGAAAGATCTGCCGCCGAAGATCGAACATCACTTTCTGCCCGGTCCACTGCATGAAATAGGTTTGCAGAAACTCGAGCAGGAAGCTGAAGATCAGCAGTCCAACATAAATCCCAGCGATCTGCGCAATGCCGGTGCTGGCGCGGGGACTCAGCCAATTCCAGAAGCCGGACGACAAGCCTTTGGCGGGAGCAAGGTAACGGTCGATTGCGACTTTAGTGAGATAAGGGCCGAGCACGTCCGCGAAAGATTTCAGAACAATCGAAATCAGGGCAATCGCCACTTGCCACTTGTACGGACGCAGGTATCTCAACAGACGCGCCATCAGGCGGCTGTCATACGCTTTCCCTAATATTTCCTCTTCTTGTGACATCGATTTCTTCTTATGCGGGCAGCGAAACCGCAGCAGCGGACCCCCCTAACAGGGTATCGCAAATAGATGTTTCAGACTGCCCCGAGGATGGAAAAGCTTCGCGCCGCGCAGATGGGATAATAGACACGTATGGCTTTGGGAGTTTACATTTCGGTCCCGTTCTGTCGCACCAAGTGCAGTTATTGCAACTTCACTTCAGATGTGTTTTCGCGCGCGCGATTCGAACGCTATATGGATCGCGTTTGTACCGACATCGACAATGCTCCGCAAACCGCAGCGGAGATGGGCGGGAAACTCGATCATGAAGTGGATTCGATCTATGTTGGTGGCGGAACTCCGACCCTGCTTGCGTCTCCGCAACTGGAGCGAATCTTCGCGACCGTGAGGCGTCAGTTCGACGTGAGCGCGCAAGCTGAAGTCACAGTCGAGTGCGCTCCCGGCAGCCTCACTCACGATATGGTCGAGACTCTGCTGCGTTGTGGCGTGAATCGCGTCAGCCTCGGCGTGCAATCGTTTGTGGACCAGGAAGCCGCGGCCGTCGGCCGGTTGCACAAGCGCACCACCGTGCTCGAAGATATTGCCCGGCTGCAGACCGCGGGAATTTCAAAGATAAACATCGATCTCATCGCGGGCCTGCCGCACCAGACCGACGAGAGCTGGGACTTCTCTCTGTCAGAACTCATCGCAACCGGCGCTCCACACGCGAGCGTCTATATGCTCGAAGTGGACGAAGATTCGCGCCTGGGCCGCGAATTGCTGGCCGGGGGCGCACGTTATCACGCACACTTTGTGCCCGACGAAGAAGCTGCGGCGGAATTCTACTTGGCGGCGTGTGAGCGTCTTCAATCCGCGGGGATTGCACAGTACGAGATTTCCAACTTTGCCCGCGAAGGTTTCGAGTCCGTGCACAACTTGAAATATTGGACACGGCAGCCTTATCTCGGCTTCGGAGTGGATGCGCACTCGATGTTGATCTCCACTGCGCCAGGAATCGATGCTGTGCGATTCGCGCACGCTGATTCTCTGGATGAGTATGTGAGTGGCGCAGTTTCGCAGCTGACCGTCGTCTCGCATCGGGCCGCTTTCGAAGAAAACTTTTTCCTTGGACTCCGTCTCAATCGCGGCGTAAGCCTGCGCAAAATCGCAGCACAATTCGGCGAGGCCACCGCCAGCAATGCTGGAGCTATTGTTACAGAATTAATTGAAGATGGTCTCATGGAGCAACGCGAAGATCTTGTCTGGCTCACTTCACGTGGCCGATTGCTTTCGAATGAAGTCTTCGAGCGTTTCATCCTTTCGGAAGAAGTCGTTCGCTGATGACATCGCCATATCCTGTGAAATCTGTTGCCCGGCCAAACCATACGGTCGGTTGGGCCGCAAGCTCCCGCCTCTGAAATCCTCAACTTTGATGCGGCCTGCCGCGTTTTTACTTCCCCGTGCCCGCGGTAACTTTTCGGTGCTCTTCAGCTATGGTGTAATCGATAATGGGCTCTGCAGCGGAGGGGTTTTGGATTTTCAATTGAACGACGAGCAAGAGCAGCTAAAGAAAAGCGTTCGCGAGTTTGCCGAGCGCGAGATCGCCCCTAACGTCATGAAATGGGACGAGGCCTGCGAGTTTCCGCTGGCGATCGTGAAAGAGCTGGGCAAGCTCGGGTTGTTGGGAATAGTTTTTCCCACCGAATACGGCGGTGCCGGCATGGGCTACGTGGAATATGTCACCGCAATCGAAGAGTTGTCGCGCGTGGATGGCTCGGTGGGCATCATCGTCGCCGCGCATACGTCGCTCTGTTCAAACCATATTTTTCTTGCCGGCAGCGAAGAGCAGAAGAAAAAGTATGTCAGCAAACTTGCTACGGGCGAATTCATCGGTGCCTGGGGCTTAACCGAGCCCTCGTCAGGCTCCGACGCGGGTAGCGCACGCATGACCGCAAAGCGCCGCGGAAACACTTGGGTTCTCAACGGCACGAAAACTTTTTGCACAAACGGCCACTATGCAGATGCCCTCGTCGTGATCGCCGTCACCGACCGCGCAGCCAATACCCACGGGCTTTCCGCTTTCATTGTTGACAAAGATACAAAAGGATTCCGTCCCGGAAAAAAAGAAAACAAAATGGGACTCCGGGCCAGCGACACGGCGGAGCTGATTTTTGAAGATTGCGTGATTCCGTCTGAGAACTTGTTAGGCAAGGAAGGTGACGGCTTTATCGACGCAATGCGCGTGCTCGATGGCGGCCGCATCTCGATTGCCGCTTTGTCGCTGGGGATGGCGCAGGGCGCGTACGAAGCTGCGCTTAATTATTCCAAAGAGCGCCGGCAGTTCGGCAAGGCGATTGGTGAGTTTCAGGCGATTCAGTGGAAGCTGGCCGACATGGCCACGGAGATCGACGCCGCTCGCCTCCTCACCATGCGCGCGGCGTCCATGAAAGATGCGGGCATGAAGACCACGCTGGAATCCTCCATGGCGAAACTCTACGCCAGCGAAGTCGCCGTGAGGTGCGCCAACGAAGGCGTGCAGATTCACGGTGGCTACGGCTTCATAAAAGATTACCCCGCCGAAAAATATTACCGCGATGTGAAACTCTGCACGATTGGCGAGGGCACCAGCGAGATTCAGCGGTTGGTGATTGCAAGGCAGCTACTGAAGGATTAGCCGACTCCCGTCGGTTCAACCACGCATGATTCGCGAATGAGTGCACCTCACCCTGAAATACGAGTTCACCATTGCTTTGGCGCACGTTCAAGGGTATGGTACGTTTTCATTCTCTGGAGGTTTCGTGTCTGACGCGGCTGCAGTCGACCAATTAGTTCCCACGCAAGACGAGTGCACAATGGCAACACTAGCTCATGTGCTGCAACTTGTCGGCGGGTGGATAGCTCCACTAGTAATTTTTCTGGTCAAACGTAATTCACGATTCGTTTCTTTCCATGCGCTGCAAGCCTTGCTGTTACAGGGTTTGTACTTTTTTTTCATGATAATCAGCATGACGGCATTTTTCGCAGTGGCGATTGCTGGTTTCGCATTTCATCAGCCGGCCCAGCATTCGCTTCCTCCCGCTTTTGTTTCCCGTGGTGTGGCTCGGGATCATGGGTTGGTGGATTTTTGTGCTAATAGTAGCCATCGTATATGGAATCAAGGCTGGGCGCGGCCAATGGGCTGAGTATCCCTTACTCGGCCTGCTAGCCCGCAAGATATTGAAAATTGGGCCGCGAGGAGAAAGGTTGAGCTGATCTGTTCCACGGTTTTAGTTTCTCTAAGTGTGCTTTACACTGGTCGCTTGCGCCCTGAAATCCAGCCATGGATCGACCAAATCCGCTCCGGCGATGTTCGCGCGCTCTCGCGCGCGATCTCAACCGTAGAAAACCACGCGTCCGGATGGTCTGATCTGCTGAAAGGATTATTTCCGCACAGCGGAAAGGCCCGTGTGCTCGGGCTAACGGGGCCGCCAGGAGCAGGGAAGAGTACGCTCGTCGATCAGCTCGCCCGCTTCTACCGCATAGAGAATCGCACCGTTGGCATTATCGCCGTCGATCCAACCAGTCCCTACACCGGCGGAGCGATTCTCGGCGACCGCATCCGCATGCAGGATCATTTCTCCGATCCGGGGATTTATATTCGCAGCATGGCCACGCGCGGTTCACTCGGTGGCCTGGCGCGCACCACGGCCGATGTGGCCACGGTTCTAGACGCTTCGGGACGCGACCTTATCATGATCGAGACCGTCGGCGTAGGTCAGGACGAAGTGGATATCGTGCGCCTCGCCGATGTCACGATTGTCATCCTCGTCCCCGGCATGGGCGACGATGTGCAGACCATCAAGGCTGGCATCATGGAAATTGCCGACATCTTCGTGATCAACAAAAGTGACCGCGACGGTGCGGATCATGTCGAGCGCGAAATACGCGCGCTGCAATCGCTCGCCATGCGCCGCGATGGCTGGACCCCTCCAATCGTCAAGACTATCGCCAGTCAGGGAACTGGTATCGAAGAACTCGCCAACGCGATTTCAAATTATGAAACGTATCTCCAAAAAGAAAATTTGGCTCTGAACAAAAGCGTCGAGAACTGGCAGGAACGCTTGGTCGAGATGTTGCGTGACGCGCTGCTCGAAAAGGCTCGCAAACAAATGGCCGACGGCGGTGTGGCCCGTTATGCTGCCGAGGTCGCTGAACATAAGCGAGATCCCTATACGCTGGTTGAGGAGATCACGGCGAGTGTAGGAAAACCTTGATGGCGAAAATCGATCACATCGGGATCGCAGTGAAGTCTCTTGCAGCGTCAAAGGTGATCTACGAAAAGCTCGGCCTGACGATTTCCCCCGAAGAAACCGTAGAGCAGGAACAGGTACGGCTGGTGATGGTGCCAGTGGGCGAAAGCCGGCTGGAACTATTAGAAGCGACCTCGGAAGGCTCAACGATCGCGAAGTTTATCGCCAAGCGCGGCGAAGGTTTGCATCACGTGTGCCTGCAAGTTCCGAATTTGCCTGCGGCAGTTCAGCGGTTGAAGAAAGATGGAGTCCGCCTGGTCTCAGAAGAGATCAAGACCGGAGCCGGCGGCCACAGATATGTTTTTGTGCATCCTTCGAGCACTGGAGGCGTGCTGCTGGAATTGGTCGAGGACTAGCGGCAAAGTCGCCGCGGATTTCCACGGATCGTCACAAATAGAGCAGTATCCTGATTCTTTATGTTACTTCTCGCCATCGATACTTCCGGCAAAAAGGGCAGCATCGCTCTGGCGCGGGCCGGGGAGCAAACTTCCGATGGCGGCGACTTCGAAGTGATTGAGATTGCGCCGCTGGTCGGCGGCACCTTCTCGGCTCAACTTATTCCACAGGTCTCAGAGTTGCTCTCAAGCAACGGCTTCATGAAGACCGCCATCGGCGCATTCGCCGTCGCCTCCGGACCCGGATCCTTTACCGGACTTCGCATCGGTCTGGCTGCCGTCAAAGCTCTGGCGGAAGTCTTGCACAAGCCAATCGCTGCAGTCTCTTTGTTGGAAGCCTGCGTCTTTGCCAGCGGCGCTCAGGGCAAGATTATGGCTGTTCTGGATGCCGGCCGCACGGATGTCTATGTAGGCGAGTATGAAATCCGCGACGCTGCGAACTCACTTTGGAGAGAGCGTATCTTGAGCAGGAGCGAATTCCTTTCCCAGGCTGCGGGATGGAAGGTCGTGACTCCGGACTCTGTTCTCGCTGAGGTCGCTGCTGCCGCCGGTTTGACCGTCTCAGTACTTCCGCCGATTTCTGCGAATGAGGTCGCACGTGTGGGCTGGCGGAAGATCCAATCCGGCCATACCGTGACGCCCGAGCAGTTGGAGGCGAACTATATCCGCCGCAGCGATGCCGAAATGCTTGAGAAAATCGGTTCTTAACGTGCGCGTTCGATCAGCAATTCGCGCCGATATCCCCGCAATGATCGAGCTGAATCATCGGAGCCCAACCGCGGCAAATTGGTCGGTCCAGCAGTATGAAAGCCTTTTCGCAGAATTCGATCCGCGGTTGTCTCAACGGCTGATTCTTGTAGCGGAGGATGTTTCGGAAACGACGACCGCTGCAGATTCAGCCCGGCGCAGAATCCTCGCATTTCTGGTTGCGCGCCGGGTGGACAAAGACTGGGAACTGGAAAATATTGTTATCGCCGAAGATTCCCGGCGACGCGGCGTCGGAAGCCGGCTTCTCAGCGATCTAATAAAACATGCGCGAACCAACGACGGGAATTCTATTTTTCTTGAGGTTCGCCAATCGAATCAGAGTGCGCGGGCCTTCTATCACAAGCTCGGCTTCATAGAATTCGGGTCACGAAAGAGTTACTACTCCAACCCGCCGGAGGACGCGGTACTTCATCGATTAGCCCTTAGCGATTAGCCCCTTCTCATAACGAGACTGCACCAGAAATATGGCATTGAACCGCTAATGGTGCTGTGGTAGCGTGGGTTTATCAACCTAATTTGGAGGTCTGCCTGGATGCTGACTTCGAATAGCGCGCTTTTGACCAACCATGACGAGTTTCGCAAGCTGGCTCAGGAGCATATGCAATATTCCACCCGTCTGGATTCACTCACCCAGAAACGTTACCTCAGCGAAGATGAAAAGCTGGAGGAAGTCCGTCTCAAGAAGCTCAAACTGCGGCTCAAAGACCAGATGCAGACGATTGAACGGCAATATCGGCAGCAGTACGGCACGCACGTAGCGTAATCTTTGGCCAACTAAACACCTCGGCCTTTGCCGCGAAAGCATTCTTGTATTCACACCCCTGGCGCTGGTAAGCGCCTTTCTTTATTTGGACTTAGATCCCTTCTGGGCTTTCGTTGCTTACTCTGCTCTATAATTAGTCAGTTCCAAAATTGATTTGTTCTAATTCTTACCCTGATCTATGGTTCGTGATGGCTACTTCTACGCACTGGGCTCGCTGCTGGCTGCGGTCCTCGTCGGCTGGTTCGCGCGCCCGGCCTGGGCTATCGTGCCTCTATTGCTCGCGGTATTTTTTCTCTGGTTCTTCCGCGATCCTGAGCGCGAAATTCCTGATAGTCAGGGAGCTGTGGTTTCACCTGCGGACGGAAAAGTTACAGATGTCTCATATATTACAGTTGGCGGCAAAAAGCAGACGCGCATCAGCATCTTTCTCAGCGTTTTTGATGTCCATGTAAACCGTTCGCCGATCGCCGGAACCGTTCGCGAAGTGCGTTATCAACGGGGGAAATTCTTGAATGCCATGAATCAGGCCTCTGCGGAAGAGAATGAGCAGAACATTGTCCGCGTTGAAGGCGATGGTCAAACCGTGGTCTTCAAACAGATCGCCGGGTTACTCGCCCGCAGAATCGTCTTTCATCCTAAAATTGGCGATCGGCTCGAGCGTGGCCAGCGCGTGGGCCTGATCAAATTTGGTTCGCGAACCGACGTACTGCTCGAATCTGCTGCCAACTTGCAGGTAAAGGTGGGCGATCGGGTGCATGGCGGAGCCAGCATCTTGGCTTTCCTTCAGCCCGCTGACGCACTGGCAAGCGTAGGAAGAGTTTCTGCCGACCCGCTCCCTACCGAACAAGAGGCACGGTGATGGACGACTCGCCGGCGAAAAATCGGCCCGAGGAACGGCGACGCCCCACTCGCCGTATGCGAAAGGGTATGTACATTCTCCCGTCGCTATTCACCACGGGAAACATGGCCGCGGGTTTCTATGCAATTCTCGAAATAGTCCACGCGAACGCGGCGACCTTCTGGCATTTGGACAACGCCGCCAAGGCGATTGGATTTGCCGTCTTATTCGATGGACTCGACGGCCGCGTCGCACGCATGACTGGCACCAGCAGCGACTTCGGCAAAGAGCTCGACTCCCTCGCCGACGTCATCACATTTGGAGTCGCCCCTGCAATGCTCGCCTGGACATGGGGGTTTCACTTGATGTCGCCCGTCGCACTCACTGACTGGAACATCAAGCTCACCCAACTGGGGGCGATTGCCAGCTTTCTTTTTCTCATGGCTGGAGCCAGCCGCCTGGCTCGATTCAATATTACGAGCAACCCTCAGCCTTCCAACCCGGGGCGTCCGGGCAAGAAATATTTTGTCGGCATGCCTATTCCGGCGGGAGCCGGGGTGATTGCAGCCGTGGTTCATTTTCAGGCCGGACTGCCGCTCGATTCCTGGTATACGGCCATTACTTGGCTAGCGATGGTGGCCGCCGTGGGCTATCTGATGGTCAGTACCTGGCGTTTTTATAGTTTCAAGGATATTGATTTCAGCTCGCGTCATCCTTTTCGTTTGATCATTCTTTTGGGTGCCTTGTTCGCCGGTATCTGGTTTTTCTCCAGGCCGATGCTGTTCGCAGTCGCGCTTCTGTATACGTTCTCTGGAGTGTTCTGGCGCCTGCAATGGATTTTTCGCCGCCGGAACCAGCCTCCACCGCCCTCCTACAAGGAGGCTTCGCAGACCTCATGAGCAGCCCGTCCAAAATCGGGGCGTCTTCGCCTCGCGGGCAGCTCTTTCGCGTGGCCGTCGTGGGCGCCGGTACGTTGAAAGGCAAGGAAGTTGCCGAGATGCTGAATGAGCGCAACTTTCCCGCCGTCGATATACGCCTGCTCGATGATGACGAATCCATCGGCCAGCTCGAAGCTACCGGTGACGAGATCAATTTCATTCAGAGTGTGCGCGTCGAGCAGTTCACCAATATTGATTTCACATTTTTTGCCGCGGATGCGGGAACTACCCGCCAGAATTGGCAGCGAGCCCGCGACGCCGGCAGTGCGATCGTTGATCTTTCCGGCGCATTAGAAGAGCAGCCGGGAACCACGGTTCGCTCATTGTGGGTAGAGCGTGAGCGCGAGCAAGTGTGGCAACCGGATCTTCAGCCCGCTCCCTGTGTGGTGGCCCATCCTGCCGCAATCGTCTTGGCGTTGTTGCTGCTGCGGGCGCGCAAAGCTGGCGCTATTCGCAACGCAATTGCCACGGTTTTCGAGCCCGCTTCCGAACAAGGACAGAAAGGCATGGACGAGCTGCACCAGCAAACCGTCAACCTTCTATCCTTCCAACCGCTTCCCAAAGATATGTTCGACGCGCAAGTGGCGTTCAACATGGTCGCGCGCTACGGTTCCCATTCGAAGTTGTCTCTGGATTCGCTGGAAGCTCGCGTGCGGCGCCATTATCAAAAACTTGCCGGACCGGATGCGCCCCAGCTCGCTTTGATGGCACTTCAGCCACCGGTGTTTCATGGGCATGCCCTGTCTATCTTTTTGGAGATGGAACAACCCGTCGATCAGGGAAAATTATCTCAGGCACTCAGCGGCGATCATGTGACGTTGGCGACATCCGAAGACGATTCGCAGCCAAGCAACGTAAATACCGCCGGTCAATCGAACATCATGGTTTCGCTGAAAACCGAATCCTCGGGTCCGAATGGAGTCTGGCTCTGGGCGGCCGCAGACAACCTGCGGGTCGCGGCTGTCACTGCCGTGGAATGTGCCGAGAGCATGATCGCAACCCGACCGGTTGGAAAGATTCAATGAAGTGGCGGCGCGCATTCGGGCTGGTGCTGCTCGCAGCCATCACCGGCTGCGGATATCACACGGCAGGCCATGCGGCCCAGCTTCCCGAGAATGTAAAAACAATTGCCATTCCCGCATTCACAAACGTAACCACCACATATCGGATTGAACAAATGCTTACCGCGTCCGTGGTGCGCGAATTTACTACCCGCACCCACTATCACGTCCTCAACGAACCCGGCGAGGCCGCCGACGCTACGCTGCGCGGCACCGTAATCTCCACTTCGCAGTCGCCGCTCACTTACAATTCCACAACCGGGCAAGCGGCCAGTGTGTTGGTGGTGGTGAGCATGAAAGTTTCCCTCACTGACCGACAGGGCAAAGTGCTCTATCAGAACCCGTCATACCTGTTTCGCGAACAATACGAAGTTTCGCAGGACCTGACTAGCTTCTTCGAGGAAGATACCCCCGCGTTCCGGCGTCTCTCCCAGGATTTCGCGCGAACCCTGGTCTCTAACATTCTGGAGGGCTTCTAGATGCTAGAGTTTGTGGCGAAGGTCTTTTCGGCTATGGAGGAGAACTTTTGATGCGGGCTTTTGCCCAGGCAGAGCGCTTTGTCGGCGAACTCGAGTCGCGCAAGCTGCGTCCCGCATACGTATTTGTCGGCGACGAAGCTTTCTTCCGCAAGCGCTTTCGCGATGCCATCCTCGAGCACCTTGTTCCCGCCGATCTGCGCGATTTCAGTCTGTTCGAATTCGATCTGGCGGAAAACGACCTCGCCGAAGTTCTCGACCGCGCCCGAACGCCCTCATTGATGGCGCCCTTCCAGGTGTTCTTCGTGCGTGGCGTCAAGAATCTTTTTGGCCGCGGCTCGAACGAAGAGAAACTTGCTGCAATCGAAGACTATTGCAAAAATCCTAATCCCGACGCTCTCATTGTTTTCGTCGCCGACCATATCAGCATCCCAGCCGATGTGCGCCGTATGGAAATGCAGGATAAAGAGCGCTACCAGCGCATCCGCGAAACCATGGGACCTTACTGCGGGATTGTCGAACTGGCGCGCGTAGAGGAAGGCGAAGCCGTTCGCTGGATTGCCGAGTATTGTGCGAGCCGCGAAGTGCCGGTAAAAATGGATGCCGACGGCGCTCGCGAGTTGGTCGACGCTCTCGGCGGCGACATGATGATGATCTCCAACGAACTGGAAAAGCTCATGCTCTACGTTGGCGCGAAGAATCGCATCACGCTCGGCGACGTCGAGACCATGGTGCTTGCCGCCAAGCAACGCTCGCTCTATGAGCTGACCGATGCCATTTCCAGCAAAGACCGCGTGCGAGCGCTGGAAATTCTGGATGCGATGTTATCGTCCGGCGATGGCGAAGAGGCTGCCATCGGACACATTTACATGCTGGCCAAAACTTTCCGCCAGATGCTGGTGATTCTCGAACGTAATGTTCGCGATCAGCGCATGCTGTGGGCTGCACTGTGGCAGGGCTTTCGCGTGCCGCCATTCGCCGCCGACGATATCATCAAGCAGGCTCGCCGCTATAAATCGCGCCGCGATTTAACTCGCGCCATTCGCCTGGTGGCGAAAGCCGATCTCGCCTTGCGTTCCAATCCCGTGAGCAAGCGCATGGTGCTGGAGCGGCTGGTCATGGATTTGACTACCGAACCGAAGCTGGAAGCACCGGGATGGATGCAGGAACAGTTGCCGGTGTAGGGTTCACTCAATCCGCTTTCAATTTTTCACTTCTGTGTCAGGATAACGATTGACTGGCCGCTATCTCATCGAAGGACCCTGGATCGTCTTCGCAGTCTACTGGGCGATTGGCGCCCTTAAAACCCGCCAGACTGCCAGGAAAGAATCCTTCGCCGCCCGTTACGGGATCATGTTCCTCGAAATTGCTGGCTTTATTCTGATCTTCGATGACGACGCCGGTATTGGCATTCTTGGCCATCGAGTGTTTCATCACATTCCGGCAATCGCGCTCACCGGAGTCGTACTCCTCTGGGCTGGTATTGCTCTTGCACTCTGGGCACGCTGGCATCTGGGACAGTATTGGAGTGGGCGCATTACGATTAAGGAAGATCACAAGCTAATCCGCACCGGCCCCTATGCGCGCCTTCGACATCCCATCTATTCAGGACTTGACCTGGCTGCCATCGGCTCAGCACTGGCGATCGACCGATGGCGCGGCGTCGTCGGAGTCTGTGTAATTATTCTGGGCTTTTGGATTAAAGCGAAAAGAGAAGAAGCCATGCTATCGAGGCAATTCGGACCAGATTTTCAGGAGCACCGGCGACATACAGGATTTCTATTTCCTCGCTTTCGGTGAGCCCTCTGCGAATGCCGAGGACTTGTCGGCTACAGCCCACTACAATCGGGCTTTCCAGTATCCCGGCCGCCTGTGTCCGTGGCGATGGCGAGAACCTGGATCACAAATTCCTTTTCACGGTAGACAATTGCAAAAGGAAAGCGCTGCATCACGAATTTCCGCGTGCCGTGCTCGCCTCGCGGCCAGCGCCCTGGAGAAGCCACGACCAATTCAATTGCCCGTTCGATCTCCGCCGTAGAATTGACCCTAGCGCTTCGGTTTCGCCGTCGATACCACTCAATCGCGGATATCAATTCTGCAAGTGCGGCTGGAAAGCGCGGCGGCGCAAAATCCGACAGTGAAGATTACGCATGTTTATACGCAGCCTGATCCATCCAAGTTGCGTGAGTTTGCCGATGACGTGCGCGATGGCAAGTTGGTTCTGCCGATTGGTCGCCGGATGCCGTTGCGTGATGCGGCAGAAGCGATGTTTCCCGCGCTTGAACCGAGCCACTTACTGGGAGAATTCGTCGTTTATGTCAAAGGCATTGGAAAACAAACTCGCTCTGGTCACTGGATCGTCGCGCGGCATCGGAGCCGCGATTGTAGTTCGTCTGGCTGCTGAAGGCGCTCATGTCATCGTCAACTATGCCGCAAGCCCGGCACGCGCCGAACAGGTTGTGTCAGAGATCACCAAAGCCGGCGGCCATGCGGAGGCTGTGCAATCTGACCTGAGCACGGTGGAAGGCACCAAAGCGCTCGATGCGTCCGTTGACAAAGTGTTCGGCGGCAAGCTCGGCGGTCGCCTCGTCATTCTGGTCAACAATGCAGGCACGGTGGACTTCGGGCGGTTCCTCGAGTCTCGGGAAGACTCCTATGACAAGCATTTCAACCTGAATGTGCGCTCGCTGATCACGCTGACCAAGGATCTTGCTCTGCGCATGATCAAGGGGGGACGGGATCGCATCATCAACATCGGCTCCTGCCATGGGGAGGCCGCGGCTCCGCCTGGCGTGGCCCTGTACGTCGCCAGCAAGTTTGCGGTGCGAGGCTTTAACCTCCCACAGGGGGATAGTTTACGATCTGCCGGCGCTGGGAGCTACCAGAAAAGCATCGGACCCTTCGTCGGTTCACGTCGAACTAGGAATTGTTGATCTG
>JBAWBG010000204.1:0-25078 GCA_049589695.1 Candidatus Sulfotelmatobacter sp.
GCGCCCTTAGCTCAGCTGGATAGAGCGTCTGGCTACGAACCAGAAGGTCGGGAGTTCGAATCTCTCAGGGCGCACCATTTTCTTTCAAGCACTTGCCGAGAAATTCCCAACCTCCGGTTTGGCTCCATTGGGTCCGACAATGATAGAAATCCCTGCGTTGCTCCCGGTTAAACACCGATACTCGAGCTCCGAATCCGGGCGCGAATTACCTATCGGTTGTCCGCAAGGGCGAACGGCCTAGCCACTGCTTTATTTCTTTGGCGCAACTTTCATGGAAGTCTATTTACGCGGGTGCTTTGATTATTCGCTCCGATCACCCCGATTTTCGATGGCTCCGCTTTCTTCCTGTCGGGACTCGCATCGATAGCCTGGTCTAAGTAGCTCATGACACTGCGAAGGTGCGCGTCTCCAGTGTCCAGTTCCTTCCGCAGTTCTGCGCTGGCCTTCATCGCTTGCTCATACGCATCCCGCGCCTTGGTAAGAAGTGGAAGCTGCTCCATCAAGACGTTCGCATTCTTGGTAAAGTCATCCACCGCTTGTGAGTACGTCGCCATGAGTGTTGGCACCGACGGTTGACTGGTAGGAACTTTCTGAGGACCGACTGCGATATTAGGCTTCTCCGGATTGCGGTTCCGGTAAACCTCAATCAGAGTTTCGCTGGCCGACTCCAATGACATCTCAGGCTTCTCGAACATATCCTTCGACGTGACTTTTGGTGGCTGCGCGTCTGCTCCATCATCCTGCGTTTTCCACATACGCTTCGCTCCTTATGTTTTTTGGACTTTGTTGGAAGCGGCGGCAGATGTGCATTATGTCCCTGCGGCCCTCGAAGAGTCAAACCTTAACAGCTTAAGAAAAATTCTAAGGCCCATGTCCTGTGAAAGAATATGTGGTGAATATCGGCTTCTTCGGCTAAACCCGTTGGCCAAATCACTTAACAGCAAACAGCTACGAAGCCTTTTTCACATTCTGCAAGCGCGAGCGGTGCTCTTCTTTTCTCTGTTCCATGGAGAGAACCCGTCGACCCAGGCCAGCGAGTTGGGCGAGTTCCTGCTGGATTTCTTGTAGTCTTTCATGCCTCTGGCCGTGGGCAACTTGCGCTTCTGTTTCGGGGCGAGGCTGACGGCGATACTCGGCATTCAACTCTTGAAGGTGAGCAATTTCAAGCCGGAGATTTCCAATCTTTTCACGAAGCACTGCGAGATGATCCATGACAATAGAATAGCGCATTCGAAGCAGTTCTTTGAACAGGTATTAAGAAAATGGTACTGATCTAATTAATTCCGTGTTGCTGTCGATGCCGTGGGCTAAGGCTCACCGGCTTTACTAGCAACAGACATTTAGATCAGCGCCTAAGAAAATGGAAGTAGTGCAGTTTGGCTTACGCGTTGCGCCGGTTGAGCGGGAGATTCCCTTCGCGCTTCCGCTCAGGGCAGGCTTCGCTCCGCCTGAAAGGCGGCTGCGCTCAGGATGACGCAATCTGGAGAAGGTTTCCAACTTAGCCATAGCCAAGAAATCCATCCTGCGCGGCTGAGCGGTGGGCGCGGTATGCTGAGGGAGTATTATCGATTGAAATTAAAGTTCCATGAAAGCGGAATAAAGAATGACTCAGTCGATTGACTGGCCACGACCGTCGCCCCCGCGCCGGCGCCGCCGGTTTTTTATTGTTGTCATTGTACTTGCCGTCATTTTCTTTGGTAGCCGGAGCGCGCTGTCGTATTACGTGGATCTGCTGTGGTTCCGGTCGCTCGGGTATGCGGAAGTGTTCTGGAAAACGTTGAGCCTGCAGGCGGGAGTGTTCGCGGTTTTTGCGGCGGCGACATTTGTTGTTCTCTACGGATCATTCGTGGCGCTGAAGCGAGCGCATCTGCCGGATTTACCGGAAGGGCACACGATTTTTATTGGCGGGCAGCCGCTGAAATTGCCGGTGGAGCCGGTGTTGCGGTTGATTGCGCTGGGGCTTTCGCTGGCCATTGCGGCGGCAACCGGCGCGGCATTGATGGCTGAGTGGCCGACCCTGGCGCTGTTTTGGTATGCCCCGCAAACCGGTGGCACGGTCGATCCGATTTTCGGCAAGCCGGTTAACTTTTTTCTTTTCACCTTGCCGGCGTGGCAACTGATTGCCGGATGGCTACTTACGCTGGCGCTGATCACGTGTGCGCTCGCAGGATTTTTCATCCTTATTACCGGTGGCGCGCGCGCGCTTTCAGGACGGCTGAGCCGTGGCGTGATGTTGCCGTGGGGTGGTTTCTCGGTCGCGTTTTCGTTTCTGTTGTTGGTGATCGCGATGGAAGTTTATCTTGGGCGGTTTGAACGGCTGCTTGAGGACCACACGATTTTTGGCGGCGTCACTTATACGGATGCGCACGTCACGCTGACTGGGATGCTGGTGGTTTGCGCGGCGCTGATTGTTGGTGCGGCGATTGCGGCGGTCAACGCCGTGCGAGTGCCGCGAGGGCGCTGGCTGGTGGCGGCAATTATTCCCGCGGCGGTTTGTTATTTCGGGGTGCAAGGGATCGCATGGTACGTGAGCAGTTTTATCGTGAAGCCGAATGAACTGGTTCGGGAGAAACCTTACATCACGTTCAATACAGAGCTGACGCGGCAGGCTTATGGATTAGATAAGGTGACGCTGCGCCAGTTCCCTGCCGAGACCACGGTGGAGGCGGCCGATCCACAGAATAATCAGGCGACGCTGCAAAATATCCGGCTGTGGGACTGGCGAGCGCTGCAGGATACGTTGCGGCAGATTCAAGAGATCCGGACTTATTACGATTTTCCGGACATCGATATCGATCGATATAATATTGAAGGCACGACTCGCGAGGTGATGCTGGCGGCGCGCGAACTGAACGTGGATAAGCTGCCGGAGAGCAGCCAAAACTGGATCAACGAGAAGCTGATCTACACGCACGGGTACGGCATTACGATGAATCCAGTCAACGGATTCACGCCGGAAGGATTGCCCACGCTGATTTTGAGCAACATGCCGGTGCAGAGCACTGTACCGGATTTAAAGGTGACACGGCCGGAGATTTATTTTGGTGAGCTGACGAATACCGATGTTTACGTGAAGACGCGGCAGAAGGAGTTTAATTATCCGCAGGGCGAGAGCAACAATCTTACGTCGTATGAAGGCACTGGCGGCATTGAAATTGGGGGCTTTCTGCGGCGCATGGTGATTGCGCTCGATCAGGACGACCTGGCGAAGCTGCCGTTCAGCGATGATGTGAACAAAGATAGCCGGCTGCTGATGAGGCGCAACATACGCGATCGCGTGGCGGCGCTGGCGCCGTTTCTCACTTTCGATCAGGATGCCTATATTGTGCTCGATGACAATGGCCGGTTGTCGTGGATGATGGATGCATTCACGGTGTCAGACAGTTATCCGTATTCGACTCATTATCGTCTTGGCGATAATTCCATCAACTACATGCGGAACAGTGTGAAGGTGGTAGTTGACGCCTACGATGGAACGACGACGTTTTACGTGTTCGATCCGGAAGATCCGATCATTGCGGCTTACCGGCGAGTTTTTCCGAGTTTGTTCAAGGATGCGTCGGCAATGCCGCCTGGGCTGCGTAAACATGTGCGCTATCCGGAGTTGTTGCTGAAGCTGCAGGCGGAAGTTTACGGGTTGTACCACATGACGGATCCCGAGGCGTTTTATAACCGCGAAGATTTGTGGACGGTGGCGACAGAAGTGGGCATGAGCGCGGGAGGAGAACAAGTCACGCAAGCGATGCAGCCGAACTTTGTGCTGATGAAATTGCCGGGTGAAGACGGCGAGGAGTTCGTGGAGATTCTGCCATTCACGCCGGCGAACCGGAATAACCTGATTGGATGGATTGCCGGGCGCAGTGACGGGGCGCAGTACGGGACGTCGGTAGTTTATAACTTTCCCAAGACAAAACTGGTGGATGGTCCACTGCAGATCGAGGCGCGCATCGACCAGAACGCGCAGCTTTCCGGACAGTTGACGTTGTGGAACCAGCAAGGCTCGCACGTGAGGCGCGGGGCGCTGCTGGTGATTCCCATTGGGAAGGCGTTGCTGTATGCCGAACCGATTTATTTGCAGGCGGAGCGAAGTCCGATGCCGGAGCTACGGCTGGTGGTGCTGGCGCTGCAGGATCGGCTGGCGTACGGGCCGACGTTCGAGTCGGCATTGGCGTCGCTTTTTGGAGGATCGGTTTCTTCTTTGACAGCGACCGCGCAAAGCCAAGCGGCGGCGCCGGTGGAGGCGCGAAAGGCGGGAGCATCCGCCGCGGCGCAACCGGCTGCGGATTTGAATGCGCTTATCGCCGAGGCAGGGCGCGATCTCTCCGACTACCAGCGGCTGACGGCGGATGGCAAGCTCGGAGAAGCGGGACAGAAGCTGGAAGAGTTGAAGCGGACGCTGGATAAATTGAATGCGCTGAAAAAGTGAGCGTGCGAGCTAGTTCCGCCCTCAGCGGCTAAAGACGTCCTGAACGGCAGGGCGGTGATCGCAACGGTGAACCGTTGCGCCACCCAAAGAGCAAAACCCAAAAGGCAAAACGGCTCTGAGTGGTTCTCGGCTCATGAAGGTTCGCGCTTCCACTCTGTACGTGTCTGACCGGACTAATGAAAACGAAAACAGCTTTTCAGCTTACGCCCAATGTGGATGGATGCGAGGAATAGGGCAAAGGTACTTCGGTGTCTCTAGCGGAGGCAAGATTGGGCGAGTTTCCAGCTTTTCTGCTAACCTAGTCCAGCCCTGTTGTTTGTTGCAATTGCAATTGACGGAAAGACTTCTCGAAAGCTCGGGTCCGCATCCAACAATGCCCAAGGTGATTGCCCAAGAAGTCTCAGTGCTCGCTTCGTCTAAGCACGGCTTGGTGTATCTCACCGCCAATGACTGGACGCTGGTGACGGACAAGGCCAGCCGGGTGAACTTCCGCAAGGGACAAACTCTGATACACAGAGGAAAGAAGTCGAACGGAGTTTATCTGTTGGTGAAGGGCGTGGCTCGAGTAACAAATTCCGTCGCAAGCGACGGCTCCGGAGATTGGCCCCGGCGAAATTTGTGGGGAGATGTCGTTTCTGGATGACGTGCCGGCCAGCGCGAATGTGATCGCGCAAGAAGACCTGGAAACTCTTTATCTGGATCGACCCACGCTGGACAGCCTTTTTGAGCTTTTCCCGCACCTCGCGTCGCGGTTTTACAGATCGTTAGCTACGAGGCTATCCCACCGTTTGCGGGAGTTGATTGATCTGAGTCTGCGTTAGGCCCTCAGGGGCTAACGCCCCGGAATGTTAGTGGCCATAACGGCGCGCCTGAAGCCGCACCCTTTCAAAGCTGCGTCGAGCGAGGCTGAGTCGAATCAATGCCGGCTTGATCTAGCGCAATTCCTCCATCGCCGCTTCGAGGGCTTCCCTGCCGGGACGCGTCATCGATTCAGGAAGCGTGGCCAGCGGCTGATCGACCATGTTCAGCATGTCGAGGAAACTGGGCGCCTTGGTGTTGACATAAAAAATTCCGGTGAGGACTTCGCCTTTGTCGTGCGCTTCGCTGAGGCGAGTCATGGCGGCGATGCGGTCGGTCGGATCGTAGTCTTCTTCGAGCTTGCGCAATTGCAGATGTGAGCCATCGTGCATTTCGACGCTGACCGTGGTCCCGGGATCGTATTCCACGTCGATTTCCTCGAAGTGTGGAACGAAGCTCATCTCCTGCAGCGTCTCCTCGTGATCCTTTACGTATTTGTAGGATTTGGTGGACCCTTCGTGATCGTTGAAGGTGACGCAGGGAGAGACAACGTCGAGCATGACGGTGCCTTGGTGGGCGATGGCGGCTTTCAGCATGGTGCTGAGTTGGCGCTTGTCGCCGGAGAAGGAGCGGCCCACGAAGGTTGCGCCGAGCTCGATGGCGAGACCGCAGGTGTCGATGGGTGGGAGATCGTTGATGACTCCGGACTTGAGTTTTGAACCGAGATCCGCGGTCGCGGAGAACTGGCCTTTGGTGAGGCCGTAGACGCCATTGTCTTCGATGATGTAGATCACGGGAAGATTGCGGCGCATGAGGTGAACGAACTGGCCGATGCCGATGGAAGCCGTATCGCCGTCGCCGCTGACGCCGAGTGCGATCAGGTTGCGATTGGCGAGCATGGCTCCGGTGGCGACGGAGGGCATGCGTCCGTGCACAGAGTTGAAGCTGTGCGAGCGGTTCATGAAGTAGGCGGGGCTCTTGGAGGAGCAGCCGATGCCGCTGAGTTTCGCGACGCGCTCGGGCTGCACGCCCATGTCATACATGGCTTCGATGATGCGCTCGGAGATGGCGTTATGGCCGCAGCCTGCGCACAGCGTGGTTTTTCCGCCTTTGTAGTCGATCACGCTGAGGCCGATGCGATTGGTCTTCGGTTCTGGTGCTGCGGTGGTCGCCATTATTTCCCCTCCATTTTTACTTACCTTCCATGGTGCTGAGTTCGTCGGTGACGGAGCGCGCATCGAGCGGCAAGCCGTCGAGATGGGCGATGCTGCGCAGACGTGTAGTTAGTTCGGGCTTTAGGTCGAGCTTGAGCAGGCTGAGCATTTGCGCGTCGCGATTCTGCTCCACAACGTAAATGCGATCGTGCTGCTCGATGAATTCGTGAACCTCGCGGGTGAACGGATAAGCGCGGAGACGCAGATAGTCGGTTTCGATTGCGTATTCGCCACGGAGTTGATCGCGGCTCTCGGTTATGCCCCAATGGGAAGTTCCGTAGGCGATGATTCCGATCTTTGTATTCGAAGTATTCGAAGGGCTGGCATTGGAAGAGCCGACATTGGAAGAGCCGGCATTCGTGCCTTTGAAAATTTCAGGACGCGGTACGAAGGAGCGTGCGGTATCGAACTTGCGGTTGAGGCGCTCCATGTTGTTTTCGTAATCGTCAGGGCGTTCGCTGTAGTTGGACTTGTCGTTGTGTCCGCTGCCGCGGGTGAAATAGGCGGCGGCGGGATGCTCGGTGCCGGGGAGGGTACGATAGCCGACGCCATCGCCATCCAGATCTTTGTAACGGGCGAAGCCGCCGAGCTTGGTGAGGGCATCTTTGTCGAGGACTTTGCCGCGCTTTATCGGGATGGTCGGATACTCGAAGGGATCGGACATCCAGTTATTC
Source organism: Candidatus Sulfotelmatobacter sp. (assembly GCA_049589695.1). GTDB lineage: Bacteria > Acidobacteriota > Terriglobia > Terriglobales > Acidobacteriaceae > Sulfotelmatobacter. The sequence goes on from JBAWBG010000204.1 coordinate 7,113, forward strand.
ATGCCGAGATCGAGATCGGACATGACGAAGACCAGAGTCTGGAATTGCTCGGCGAGATTGAAGGCTTCCGAGGCCATGGTGAAGCATTCCGTTACCGAAGAAGGAATCAGCATGATGTGTTTGGTATCGCCGTGGGAAAGAAAAGCGGTGGCGAGAATGTCGCCTTGCGAAGTGCGCGTGGGCAGGCCGGTTGAGGGGCCGACGCGTTGGATGTCCCAGATGACACCGGGAATTTCCGCGTAGTAAGCGAGGCCGGCGAACTCTGACATCAGAGAGATGCCGGGACCGGCAGTCGCCGTCATGCTGCGCGCGCCCGCCCAGCCTGCGCCGATGACCATGCCGATGGCGGCGAGTTCGTCTTCGGCTTGGACGATGGCGAAGGTGGCTTTGCCGTCGGGGCCGATGCGATGCTCTTTCATGTACTCGATCATTGTTTCGACCAGCGAAGACGACGGCGTAATGGGATACCACGTGACGACGGTGCATCCGGCAAACATGCAGCCGAGAGCAGCGGCGGAGTTGCCGTCGATGATGATCTTGCCGGCGGTCTTGTTCATTCGCTCGATGTAGAAGACGCCGCGCTTTTGCAGATTGGCTTTGGCGTAGTCGAATCCGGCCTGGGCGGCGGCGAGATTTAGATTTGCGGCTTTCACTTTTTTCGCGAACTGTTTACGGATGGCTTTCTCGACTTCGCCCATTTCGATTTCGAGAAGTTGCGCGACGACGCCGACGTACACCATGTTTTTGACGAGCTTGCGCAGCTTGGCTTCGGGGCAGACCGTGGCCACGATTTTGTCGTAGGGGACGGAATAGAAAATCAAGTCGTTGCGCAATTTATCGAGGGCGAGGGGTTCGTCATAGAGCACGGAACCGCCGGGCGCGAGCGACATGACGTCATCTTGCGCGGTCTCGGCATTCATCGCGACCAGGAAATCGATTTCTTTCTTGCGGCCGATGTAGCCGTCTTTATTGGCGCGAATCGTATACCACGTGGGCAGACCGGCGATGTTCGAGGGGAAGAGATTCTTGCCTGAAATGGGCACGCCCATCTGAAATATTGCGCGCAACAAAACTGTGTTTGAACTTTGTGATCCTGAGCCATTCACGGTGGCGACCTGAATGCTCATGTCATTGACGATGCGCTTGCGCCCCAATTGACCGCCTGCTCCCTGGGGCACGACATCCGTAGTGGCCATCCCAACACCTTCCTTCATTGTCAGAGGGCGGAGTGCTCCGCCCGAATTAAGTTGAGGGAAACAGATTATTATACGGCGAAGGGAGGCGAGTTTGTAGGGGTAATCGGCTGTTTGAGTGGAATCTGTTTGGGAACTAGAGGAGTATCCCGGGCTGCGTTGTCCTGCTTGAATCGAAGTCGCTGCAGAGGAGAGGGAGATTCCCTTCGGCAGGCTCAGGGCAGGCTTTCGCTTCGCCTGAAAAACGGCTGCGCTCAGAATGATAATGGGGTTACTGGGTTTTGAAGAATTGGGCCATGTTGCGGAATTTGTTGTAGCGGGACACGAGTAAATCGGCGGGAGGGATTTTGTTTAATTCCGAGAGATGTTTCTGCAGACTGACGTCGAGCAGATTGGCGGCCGCTTCGTAATCGCGGTGAGCGCCGCCTTCGGGTTCAGGAACGATATCGTCGATGCAGCCGAGTTCGCTGAGATCAGTGGCGGTAATGCGCATGGCTTCGGCGGCCAGTTCTTTTTTTGTGGAATCGTGCCACATGATGGCGGCGCAGCCTTCGGGGGAAATTACCGAATAGATCGAATTCTCCATCATGAGGACGCGGTCGGCCACGGCGATGGCTAGTGCTCCGCCGCTGCCGCCGACGCCGATTACAGTTGCAATGATGGGAACCTCGAGACGCGCCATCTCGCGCAGATTGTGAGCGATGGCCTCGGCCTGGCCGCGCTCCTCGGCGTGAATGCCGGGATATGCGCCGTCAGTATCGACCAGAGTAATGATGGGTCTGCGGAATTTTTCCGCGACTTGCATGATGCGCAATGCTTTGCGATAACCCTCGGGGTGCGGCGTGCCAAAGTTGCGATGGACGCGCTGCTTCATGTCACGGCCTTTTTGCGTGCCAACCACCAGAATCTCGTCGCCGTGGAAGCGAGCCATTCCGCAGATAACGGCCGCATCGTCCCCGAAGGTGCGGTCGCCGTGAATTTCGCTGAAGTCGGCGAACAGGCGCTCGATGTAATCGAGAGTTTGCGGGCGCTGAGGATGGCGGGCGAGTTCGGTTTTCTGCCAGGCAGTTTGCGGCGCATTCATCTCTTCCCGCAAAGTACGAAGGCGCTCCTTGAGTTGCTCCAGTTGCTGGTGAGCTCCGTTGCTACTGGCCGTGGAAGCCTCGATCTGGGCCACCTGGCGCTCGATTTGCTCCAGTTCCTGCTGCGCTTTGTTATCAGAATCCATGAATTGTGGCTGATCTGTTCTGCGGGCCGCTATCAGCTGATCACGCGTACACTGCCGCGGCCGCATAACTGTTCCACGCGTGCGATGAAGTTGCGGTCCGGTAAGACATTATAGCCTTGCGCCTCCATCACTACCATGAAATCCCCGGCGCGTTCCACGTCAAATAATACGCGAGCCTCGCCTTTGCGCTCCCGAAAGAGGGCGTGGAGATCATCCACCGTGGATTCAGCCGCGGTTTCGAGAGGGACGCGAATGCGCAGCGCGCGAGGCAGCGGAACCTTGGCGTCTTCGAGCGGCATAATTTCCGCGGCGGTGATTTTGGGGTTGGCGCCTTCTTCGATTCTTACTCCGGCGCGCACCAGAACCGGGACTTCGAGTTTCACTTTGTCGCCGAGGCGTTTGTAGGCCTCGGGAAACACGATCATATCGATGGAGCCGGACATATCTTCGAGCGTGGCTTGAGCGTAGAAATCTCCTCGCTTGGATTTGAGAACTCGAAGATTGGCGATGATGCCTGCAGTTGGGATGGTTTCATCTTTGCCGGTGGATTTTGTCATTGCGGCGATTTCGATAATACTGAGCGCCTGCAGGTCTTGAAGTTTGTCTCTATATTTTTCCAGAGGGTGGCCGCTGATGAAGAAGCCGAGGATTTCCTTTTCGGAGGCGAGGCGAGCTTGCTCGTCCCAGTCGGGGATGTTGGGAAGTTTGTCGTTATGCGCCTCGGAGTCTTCCTGCTGGAACACGCCAAAGAGGCCATGCTGGCCGGATTCGACATCTCGTTGGGCTTTTTGAGCGCGTTCCATGGCGCGGTCGAGAACGGCCATTAATTGGGCGCGGCGGCCGAGGGAATCCATGGCGCCGCTCTTGATTAATGATTCCAGCACGCGTTTGTTGAGCAGGCGGAGATCGACGTTCTCGCAGAATTCGTAGATCGATTTGAAGCGGCCGAGCTTTTTGCGGGCGGCGACAATTGACTCGATGGCGTTGCCGCCTACATTTTTTACCGCGGCGAGGCCGAACCGGATAGCTTCACCGTGTGGAGTAAAGTTGGCGTCGGAAACGTTGATATCAGGGGCTTCGACAGAGATGCCCATTTCGCGGCACTCGTTGATGTATTTCACTACGTCGTCGGTGCTGCCGGTGACGGAAGTGAGGAGGGCGGCCATGAACTCGATGGGATAGTGCGTTTTCAGGTAGGCGGTGTGGTAGGCGAGCAGTGCGTAGGCGGCGGAGTGCGATTTGTTGAAACCATAGCCGGCGAACTGCGCCATGAGATCGAAAATCTTTTCGATTTTTTTTGGTGGAAACTTGCGCTGGGCCGCGCCTTCGACGAAGCGTTCGCGCTGTGCCGCCATTTCTTCAGCTTTTTTCTTGCCCATGGCCCGGCGCAGCAGATCGGCTTCTCCGAGCGAGTAGCCCGCTAGCTTGTTGGCTGCCTGCATCACCTGTTCTTGATAAACGAAGACGCCCAGCGTCTCCTCCAAAATCTCCTTGAGCTCCGGCAGTTCGTACTCAATCTTGCGCCGTCCTTGTTTGCGCTCGATAAAGTCGTCAATCATTGCCATGGGGCCGGGGCGATAGAGCGCATTCAGGGCGGTGAGATGTTCGATCGAGTTCGGCTGATAGCGCCGAAGGACGTCTCTCATGCCATGGGATTCAAATTGGAAGACGCCGGAGGTTAAGCCCTTGTGGAAGACTTTTTCATAGGTCTCGGCGTCGTCGAGGGGAACGGTTTCGAGAGTGATTGGGATTCCGCGGGTTTGCACGATCAGTTTCAAAGCGTCGGTGAGAATCGTGAGCGTGGTGAGGCCGAGGAAGTCCATCTTCAACAAGCCCATCTTTTCGATGGCGACCATGTCGAAGGCGGTGACGATTTCGTCGTTCTTGGTTTTGTGCAGCGGGACTAATTCTGTGAGCGGCTTTGGCGAGATCACCACTCCAGCGGCGTGAACGCCGGAGTTGCGGACCATGCCTTCGAGGCGCTTCGCGGTCTCCATCAGTTCGCGAATCTGGCCATCTTTTTCCATGGCTTCGCGAAGTTGCGGAGAGTCTTCGATGGCCTGATCGAGCGTGATGTTGAGCTGCGTGGGAACCATCTTGGCGATGCGATCGACATCGGCGTAAGGGATGTCCATGGCGCGGCCGACGTCTTTGATGGCGGCTTTTGCGGCCATGGTGCCGAACGTGATGATCTGGGCGACGTTGTCGCGGCCGTATTTTTGGGTGACGTAGTTGATGACTTCGCCGCGGCGGTTCATGCAGAAATCGATATCGATATCGGGCATGGAGACGCGCTCGGGATTGAGGAAGCGCTCGAAGAGCAATTCGTGTTGCAGAGGATCGATATCGGTGATGCCTAACGCGTAGGAGACGAGTGAGCCGGCTGCTGAGCCGCGGCCGGGACCGACGGGAATGTCATGCTCTTTGGCGTAGCGGATGAAATCCCAAACGATGAGGAAGTATCCGGGGAATTTCATCTGCTGGATGATGGCGAGTTCGCGTTCGAGGCGCTGTTCGTAATCTGAAATTGAATGTTTGAGTTTCGCTTGCTCGTGCAGCGGGCGCAGGGCTTCGAGACGGTGGGCGAAGCCTTCGCGGGATACGTGAACGAAATAACTGTCGATGGTATAGCCGGGCGGAACATCGAATTGCGGGAAAGGGGTTGCGACTTTTTCGAGGTGCAGAGTGCAACGCTCAGCGATGTCGAGGGTTCGCGATAAAACTTCGGGAGAATCTTTGAAGACGCGATACATCTCGTCGTGGTTCTTGACGAAGAACTGGGTGCCATCAAACTTCATGCGCGCAGTGTCGTGGATGGACTTGCCGGTCTGGATGCAGAGCATGACATCCTGCGCATGAGCGTCGTCTTCGCAGAGATAATGACTATCGTTGGTGGCGACGAGTGGAAGTCCGAGATCTTTTTCGAGTTGGAAGAGGCCGGGATGTATTTTGTGTTCCATCGCCAAGCCTTGGTCCTGAATTTCGAGATAGAAATTGTTTTTGCCGAAGATGTCCCGGTAGGTTGCGGCCGCGGCACGAGCGGCATTGTAATTCCCTTCCATTAATCGTTCGGCGACTTCACCTTTGAGGCATCCGGAAAGGCCGATGAGCCCGGCGGAATGTTCGGCGAGAAAGTTTTTGCTAACGCGAGGTTTGTAGTAGAAACCACGCAGCGAGGCTTCCGAAGTGATCTTGACCAGATTGCGGTAGCCTTCTTCGTTTTGCGCGAGAACCAACAGGTGGTTGTAGGTGTCGCCATCGGGCGGGGTGCGTTCGATGTTGTGATCGTCTTTTTTGCAGATATAGAGTTCGCAGCCGATGATGGGCTTGACGCCGTACTTGTGGGCGGCATTGACGAAATGGACAGCGCCGAAGATATTTCCATGATCCGTCATGGCAACGGCGGGCATGCCGAGTTCTTTTACGCGCTGGCAGAGTTTTTCGACATCGCAGGCGCCGTCGAGGAGAGAATAGTCGGTATGGAGATGCAGGTGGACGAATTGGGACATGGGGCTCGAAGTCATTTTACGTTTGCGGTCATTCTAACGGGAAACGTTGGGAAGGGCGCGGGCAAGATATCCACAGCGTTTCCGTCGCGCGGTAAGTGACGCCTAGCGCGGGTCAGAATGCAAACCGTTACCACAGGGGGCACGGGGGAAACACAGGGTAATTCAAGGCGTGAACTACTGGCCTTCATTTGCTCCGGGCAGGTGGAACTCGACGCCGCGGTCATCATTCGCTTTTTCGGTCGCCGGGAGGTCCAGACTGGAGAGCGGAATTTTGTGGGTGCCCTGCGGCGAAAAATTCCAAAGCGTCTGGCCGACGATGGCGTAATTTTTTATTTCTTCTTTGTGCTGATCGCGGAAAATCAGCACAGTAGAGGGATCGGATTCCGTGGTGGATGCCTGACGCGGAGATCGTGGGGCGGATCGCGCATCGGCATAAGCATCTTGATCGGCCTGGTTGCGCATTTGTTGTTCTTCGAGGCTTTGCTGATTCATCTCATTGGCCAAGCCGATCTGGTTTTGCTGATCCTGATCGTCGGACGAATCGGAATCCCACCACCAGTAGGGATCGATACCGCCATAGAGATAGGGATAAGGATAGCCCCAGCCATAACCGCATCCGTATGCGTAACAGTTTCCGAAGCCATAGCTGCGAAGCCGAAAGCGATTGCGGGAACGGTCGAAGCCACGGGAACGATTGAAGCGGTTGGAGTTGAATCCGCGCGAAGCGAGGGGTCCGCGGAAAGAAGATCCGCGGGAGAAGCTGTGCGCTGCGAAACCAGAACCGCCGCGCATTCCACCGAAAGAGTGGCCGCCGGCGAAACCTCCGCCAAAACTGGCGTGGCCGGAAAATCCACCGTGGCCTCCGGCGGATGCGTGTCCGCCGCCGCGCTGGGCTTGCAGTGGCAGGGACGCGGCCAGAAACAGAAACGCCGCAATGGCTATGAGGCGCCGCATAACCATATTATAGGCCGGATTTGGGCTGTGCGAACCGGGAATTTCAGGCGAGAGGGCTAGCGCTTCTTGACCTTCTTCGAGGCTGACTTTTTCACTGGCTTCTTTGTGGAATGCTTCGCTGCGACTGCCTTGTGCGCTGGTTTGGACGACTTCTTCGCGGGTTTGGCAGCTTTCGATTTTGAGTGGGTCTTGTGGCTATCCGTGGGCTTTGCATTCTTCGCAGAAGCCGCCATCGGCGACAACACGGGTGCTGCCGTAGCTACAGCACCAGCCGCCTTTTTGCCTTTACCCTTCCCCGGCTTTCCTGGTGCTTCCACAACGGCTGGAGCGACTGCAGGAGCGGCTTTGGGTCCACGGCCGCGCCTTGGCGGTGGTGGGGGTGGAGGCGGTGGTGGGGCAAACGGCTTTAGGAATTTTAAGGTCTCGGTGCGCGAACGCAGTTTTCCATCCAGCAGGAGCATGAAGACGTCGCGCGCGATTTTGGGATATTCAGGAAGCTGCGGAGTAATCAAAAGCTCCGTCATCTCCGGTAGAGGAATGCGCTTTTGTACTTCGCGCCATTTGGTGAAGAAGTTCTTGATCTTCTGCGCGACGGATTGATTTTTCGCAGTTATTGCTAAGAACAGAACCATCTCCGGACGAGCAGAGGAGAGCAGGTTCCAGGTGCGCGAGGGGGTCGCCGCTTCCTTGCCCATCAGGCGTTTGGCGAGGTCTTTGGCGTGATCCTCGATATCGCGCCAGGCTTCGATGAGATCCTTGCGCGGAATCTGGCGACGAATGTCTGAAATATCCTTTTCCGAGAGATGTGCGGTCAGGAAATGCATGACGGATGCAGACGGATCGACGGTATAGCCGAGATCTACAATCTGCTGGCGGGTTTTCATTAACTGGCTCACGCCGTTTACATCAACTTTGGCGACAGTCCAGTGGGGATGCAGAACTTTGAGAAAACCTTCTTTTTCGAGCGCGCGGACCACGCTTAGCGGATCATCTTCGTGGGCGAGTTGAGCGATTTCGTGCCCAATGGCACCTTTCGAGATGTGCTCGATGTAGTTGTTTTCCTTGGCGGAATCGAAACGCTGCTGGGTGCGCTCCTCGAGCGGCCAGTGGAAACGGGCGGCGAAGCGGGTGGCGCGAATCATTCGCGAAGGATCTTCGACGAATGCGTAATTATTCAGGACGCGCAACACTTTCGCTTCGATATCGGCCACGCCGTTGAAAGGATCGAGCAGAAGGCCGCGGGATCCGTCATTCAAAGAGAGCGCCATGGCGTTTACCGTAAAGTCGCGGCGGCGCAGGTCTTCCTGAATGCTGGCGGGGGTGACGATGGGCGGCTTGCCGACTTTCTCGTAGTTTTCGGTGCGCGCCATGCCGATTTCGGCGCGAACGTTGCCGGGAAGAACCAGAAACAAAGTGCGGACGTCTTCGTCGTGGCCGGCCAGTTGTGCGCCGGCGCGTTCGAAGTCCTTTTGGAGCTTGAGCGGATTGCCTTGGACGGTGAAATCGAGATCGCGGATGGTAAAGCCGCTGATGATGTCGCGGATTGCGCCACCGGTAAGATAGAGGGTGATTCCCGCGGCGCGTGCTACGTCTTGCACGAGATTGACGCCTTTCATCTGATCCGGCGTCAACCGGATTTCCATGGTGTAAATGTAATCAGCCATTCGTCGTCAAACGATCGAGTTCAAGCAGTCAGACTTTCAGTTCTGGATGTGCAGACCATGTTTTCCACAACATTTCCACAGCCAAAAGGGGGCTGACCCCGGAAAATCCGCTTTATATCGCGCACAAGCCGTTCAATAGAATAGACTTATACTGACTTGAGTGCCGCTCAGGCAACTTAAAGGAATAACACAACGTTTACGATTTGGCTACTGCCATCGTGGATTCGGGCCAATTTAGGGGAAATGGTGCGAGAATCATGAGGGCGGGCTCGGGCTTCGCAGCGGGGCTCTGCCGGTATTTGTAGATTTTTCCAACGAAAACCATTTGGTAAAGGGCTGGAGTTGTACCGGGCTTAGCGTGAAGCCGGGAAGCCGCGCCCCGATCTATGCCTTCAACGCACAAAAAAGTGATCGTCCGTAAGATGGACCGGGATTCCGTCTCCGGGTATGTTTCGCCCGCGCAATTCGTGAACGAGGGCAAACTCGAGTTGCTGAATACGGCCGGCAACGTGGTGGCGATGGACCTGCGCGAGATCAAGGGAGTTTATTTCGTGCGCGAGTTCGGCGACTCGGAATCGCTGACCCGCAAGACTTTCACTTCGCGTCCAAGGTCTGAAGGGTTGTGGGTTCGGCTGCGATTCAAGGACAACGAGATTCTTGAAGGGCTGATGCCCTCCGACCTTACCCAGAGCACGCCAGAAGGTTTTCTGGTGAATCCTCCCGACCAGCGCTCGAACACGCAGCGAATCTTTGTACCGCGGACTGCACTGGAATCGTTGACGGTACTGGCTGTGATCGGCGGAACACGACGGCCACGGCGTGGCGCGTCGGGCGATCAGCGGCAGGTACCGATGTTCGAAGAGTGATCTGTTTTATTCCACCGGAGTTAACAGGAACGCGCGACTTTGTCCGGCTTTGGCGCCGTAGCCGGTAATCTGTCCCAGGGCATTGATGGCGTTCGCATTGATCAATACCCAGCCGGTGCCGCGGGGAATCAGGTCGTTCAGGTCCAGCATGCCGCGGGTGGAAGTCCAGAGCATGGCGTGGGGAACGTTGGGTGCGACGTCTCCGTAGCCGACGATTTCGCCGCTATCGTTGATGGCAAAGGCAACGCTGTAAGTTCCGCCGGGCAGGACTCCGAGGTCGTCGATGGCATTGCTGGCGCTCCATTTGACGGCGTGCCAGGCCGAGTTAGCCCGCGAGTTCGCCTGCCCGACGATAACGCCGGAGGAGTTGATGGCATTGGCAATGCTGGTATTGCCGCCGGAGAGTGTTCCCAGATCTTTCAAGCCGCCGCTTGAAGTCCACTTGAAACCGTGAGAGGTAAAGGGAGGGCCGTAGCCGAATATCGATTCTCCGACGATTTCATTGCTATCGTTCAGATCGAGCGCGGCGGTAAAAATGCTTTTGGGCAAAGCGCCGAGGTTCTTGATTTTTTTATCCGTCCAACTGGCCGCATCGACGATCGTTGCATTTACGAACGAATCACCGGCGATTACTCCCGAAGTATTAATTTCGAAGGCGCAACTGGAGTTTCCGCCGGAAAGTTTGCCGAGGTTGACCATTCCACCGGTGGAGGTCCACTCGAAGGCGATGAAGTTGTATAGGTCAGCTGGGTTAGTGCTGGTGTTGGAGTAGCCGACAACTTGTCCCAGGTTATTAATACCGATGGCGCCGCTGATATTTCCGCCGGGCAAAACCCCGAGGTCTTTGATGCCACCACTGCGGGTCCAGTAGAAGGCGTGCTGGCCGGCGCCAGTGCCGGTGCAAGGATAACCCTCGCCGTTGGCGATATCAGCACAGCCGACAACGGCGCCGCTGGAGTTGAGCCAAAACCCGCTGCTCTCGTTGGTGCCTTTCAGTAAACCAATTTCCGTAATCGTGAAAGTTTGGGCCGCCGCGCAGGCGGTGAACAGTAATACCGCAAAAGGTCCCAGCAGACAGTAACTTCTCGTCATGGCTTAATTTCCCTTTTTCGCAGCTCAGAGCGCCTTCGATGCAATTGGTCGAAATGGCGGTTGGCTCACAATCATATTGCAATCCGGGGAAAGTTGGGATAAAAAGGCTGCTCCCGCGCGCCGATAAGTGCGGTGCGTCGAGATGGACGGGCCAACTCCTTCCTCTACCCTGTCCGTTCTCCGGGGCGTAGCTATCTCTTAGCGTAGGTGCCGAAGACATGTTATCTCTCTGCCGCCTCTCCTATCGGTATTTTTGTGCCTTGGCCGTGATTGCTGTGGCGATGCAATTTTCCTCCGCATTGTTGGCGCAGGAAATTAGCACCCAAGCTGCGGCGCCGATACAGCACGTCTTAATTGTGCAGCCGTTGATTACTCAGCCGGTCGATGAGACACAGCTAACCGTTCTGAAAGGCAATACGCATCCTTTGGCGAGGCCGGCATTTGACTTGGGGACGGCGCCGGCGACGCTTCCGATGCAACGCATGCTTTTGGTTTTGAAGCGGAGTCCGCAGCAGGAAGCGGCGCTGAGAAAGCTGCTCGACGAGCAGCAGAGTAAAGGTTCGCCCAACTACCATAGGTGGCTTACTCCGGCGCAATTCGGCCAGCAGTTCGGGCCCAGCGACAGTGACATGCAAACGATTACTTTGTGGTTGCAGTCGCATGGATTTCAGGTGGGATCGACGAAGGGGCGCAGCGTGCTGGAGTTCTCGGGCTCGGCCAGCCAGGTGAAGGAAGCGTTCCATACGACGATTCATAAGTACATCGTGAAGGGAGAACAACATTGGGCAAATGCCAGCGATCCGTCGATTCCGACGGCGCTGACGCCGGCGGTGGCGGGAGTTTTGACGCTGCATAACTTTTTGAAGAAACCGCAGATTCATTTTTCGCCGCAGCCGGTGGCGGCGAAACTGGTGCCACGAGGGCCGGGTAAGAAGCCGCAGGTTACGTTCCCGGCGCAGAGTGGGCAACCGACGACCTACGCGTTGGCGCCGCAGGATTACGCGGTGATTTACAACATCAATCCGGTGTACAACGTGGATAACGATGGAGACGGAACGACCATCGCGGTAGTTGGCCGGAGCAATCTGTACAACGGCGGGGCGGATATCTCCGATTTCTTCAACGTGGTTGGATCGGCAAACAATTCCAGTAGACCGGGCTTCAGCATTGTCTTAGATGGGCCAGATCCTGGCGACCTTGGGGGAGGTGAGGAAGCGGAAGCGACGTTGGATAGTACGTGGTCTGGCGCTATCGCGCCGGGCGCGACGGTGGACCTGGTGGTTTCCGCTTCCACGAATACGACCGACGGGATTGACCTTTCGGAGTTGTACATTGTGGAGAACAATCTCGCGGATATCATGACCGAAAGCTTTGGCAGTTGCGAATATTATTCTACGGATTCGCAAGTGGCAGGAGTGAATGCTGTGGCCGAGCAGGCGGCGGCGCAAGGGATCACTTATTTTGTGTCGGCGGGCGACGATGGAGCAGAGGGCTGCGACGATCAGGATTCTGAAACCGTGGCGACCGGGCCCTTGTCGGTGAATGTACTGGCGTCCACACCTTACACGGTTGCGGTGGGTGGGACGCAGTTTAACGAGAATGGGGATGACACAAAGTACTGGACCAGCACTGCGCCCATTGCAGAGACAGCAATTTCCTATATTCCGGAAGACGTGTGGAATGCCAGCTGCTTAAGCACGACGTGCGGATCGAACGCAGGTATTTGGGCGGGAAGCGGTGGCGTGAGCTCGGGAAACATCTTGAGCGGCGGAACGTTTGCGGGATTTCCCAAACCTGTGTGGCAGACCGGTTTCGGAGATAGTTTCAGGGACGTGCCCGACGTTGCACTCACCTCTGCGGGGCACGATCCTTATCTGCTATGCATCGAAGCCTCCTGCGAACCGGACAGCACAGGAAATTTTTATATTTATTTTGTATGGGGAACATCGGCGGCAGCACCTTCGTTTGCCGGTATCATGGGGATGGTCGACCAGCAGGCAACGTCGCGCCAAGGTCAAGCCGACTATGTTCTTTATACTTTGGGGGCAATGCAGGAGGCGAATACAGCGCTGACCGGGCTCTGTAACGGATCGAGTACGTCCATTTTGCCGAATGCAGCTTGCGTGTTTAACGACGTTACGGCGGGCAACAATGCGGTCCCGGGCGAAGCCAATTACGGCTTGTCCAATGCTGACTATCAGGCGGGAGTTGGTTATGACATGGCGTCGGGGCTGGGATCGGTGAATGTGACAAATCTGCTAAAACAGTGGAATTCGGCTGCGTCCAAATTCAATGCCACCACGACAACTTTAACTCTCAATTCATCGACGACTCTAGTGCACGGTTCGCCCTTAAGCTTTACGGCCGCGGTAGCTCCTACCAGCGCGACAGGAACCCCTACCGGCGACGTTGCGCTGCTTATTTCCGCATTTCCGGTCGTGCAAGGCGTGGGATTTTTTACCCTCACTGCCGGAGCTGTGAGCTCCAGCATTAGTAGTTTGCCGGGGGGAACCTACGCTCTTGCGGCGCAGTATGGCGGAGACTCGACGTTTGCGGGTAGTACGTCGCTGGCCAGCCCTGAAGTGACTGTTACGCCAGAGGCTAGCACGACTGTGCTGTCAGTTCTGACCTTCAACCAGAACGGCAATCCAATTCCGGTTACCAGTGAGCCTTTCGGGACCTTCATCTATTTGCGGGCTGACGTAGCGGGAGCTTCGGGACACGGAATTCCCACCGGCGGGGTTACCTTTTCCGACACGTTCGGTTCGATTCCTGGATCGAGCAATCCGTATGCTCTGAACAGTCAAGGCAATACGGCGACTCCTAACGGAGTGCTTACGTTCGATACCGGCACGCATACAATCTCTGCAAGCTACGGTGGAGATGTCAGTTTTAATGCCAGCGCAAGCTCAACATTGAGCTTCACCATCCAGCCGGGATTTTTTGCGGCGGTGCCGTCGAGTCAATCGCAGGTCACGATTAGCGCGCCTGGTTCGTCGGGTTCCACATCCGTTGCGGTCGCTTACTCGACGGGATTCAGCGGGACGATTGCGCTTGCCTGCTCGGGACTGCCTGCGGGGGCGGCTTGTGTGTTCAGTCCCGCTTCGATCAAAGGCAATGGCGCGGCGACCACGACTAACGTGAGCATTTTGGTGACGACTACGGCTGCGACCGCGAAGTTATCGCCGCCGCCGTCGCGGCGTATTTACTTTGCTCAATGGCTATTTGGAACGGGTTTACTTTTTTCGCTGGTCCTGATGGGGGCGCCGAAACCGCGGCGAGCACGAGGAGTGTTCCTGGGACTGATCCTCATGGGGATTTGTGTTGTGCCCGGATGCGGCGGCGGGGGCAGCTCCAAATCCAGCTCGACCCCACCTCCTGCCGTCAGCACTCCAGCGGGAAGTTACAACGTTGTTGTCAGCGCAACCAGCGGCGCGGCTACTTCCAGTACAGGTTTCGCGCTTGTCGTACAGTAACGATGAGATAAGAAGAGAGCGCGCTCCATCCAGCGGATGTGTGACCGGCGTGTTCTCGCCGTGGTGTAGGATTTAATCTCAGCCTACTCCTTGATCATGAAACTTTCTGCAATCGCATCCACTTTAGACCTGCACCTTGAAACACAATCACCTGATATGGAAATCACTGGGCTTAATGGCATCGAGCAGGCGGGCCCGGGTGAATTGACTTTTGTCTCCAATCCTAAGTACGCGGCGGCGGCGCGGTCGACCAAGGCCGCGGCCGTGATTGTGGCGGAGGATTTTTCGGGGGCATCGTCGGCTGTATTGGTGCGGGCCAAGGATCCTTATCTTGCTTTTGCGCGTGCACTGGAACTGTTTCATCCGCCGTTGCGGTATGCGCCAGGGATTCATCCGACGGCGGTGGTGCATGCGTCTGCGAAGATTGGACGCGACGCACATCTGGGTCCGTACGCAGTGGTTGGTGAAAATGTGGAGATTGGAGACAACGCTGCTCTGCTGGCGCATGTGGTGATCTACCGCGGTGTAAAGATTGGAAACAATTTTTTTGCGCATGCTCACGCTGTGGTGCGGGAAAATTGCCGGATTGGCAACAACGTTCTGCTGCACAACGGCGTGGTGATCGGGTCTGACGGGTTGGGATTTGCGAAGATGGAAGACAAGCGCTGGTACAAGATTCCCCAGCCGGCGCCGGTGGTTATCGAGGATGATGTGGAGGTACAGGCGAACTCGTGTATTGACCGCGCCAGCGTGGGCGAGACGCGCATCCGGCGCGGGGTGAAGATCGATAATCTGGTGCAGGTGGGGCACGGGTCGCAGGTGGGCGAAGATGCGCTGTTGTGCTCGCAGGTAGGGCTTGCGGGTTCGACGGAAATCGGCAAGCGCGTGATTTTGACGGGACAAGTCGGGGTGGTGGGTCATTGCAAAGTTGGAGACGACGCCATCGTTACGCCGCAGAGTGGAGTGGCGCACGATATTGCCGCGGGGGCGCTAGTGAGCGGAGCTCCGGCGGTAGATCACAAACTTTGGTTGAAGTATTCGGCGCTGCTGTCGAAACTGCCGGAGATGGCGCGGGCACTGCGGGCGAAGAAGGCCAAGAGATAGATTTATCGTTTCATCGTACTTGTTTTTATTTTATTGCAACAGCTTGAAGCGCGGAGAACGCTGAGAACATCCGCAGAGCGCACCGAGATGGCGGAGGCGGTGCGTATCATTCGACGGACGCTGGATTGCTTCTGCATTCTTCAGGCAGACCGCTATCGATTGCGGCTCGCACTTTTTCCATCAGACATTCGCGATTGGAGAAATCTTTAGGCTCGATGGGCGGATGGAAATTCACCGTCACTATTCCTGGTTTGATCGCGAACCTGCCTTTTGGCATGACGTAGTGGGTGCCGGTGATCGTGATCGGCACAACAGGAACGCCGCATTCCATCGCGAGATAAAACGGACCTTTCTTGAAGGGGAGCAGTTTGCCGTCGAAGGAACGCTTGCCTTCGATATAGATCGTCATATTGAGACCTTGCCGAACCACCTCTTTGGCGGCCTTTACCGACTCGATGCCAGCATCGCGATTGCCGCGATCGACAGGGACTAATGATCCCATACGCATGGCGCGGCCAAGAATTGGAAATTTGAACAACTCTTTTTTCACCATTACGGACGTGCGCCGTGGAATCAGCGGGATGGTGATGGGCGGATCGAGATTTGAAACATGATTCGACATGAAGATGTAGGTGCGCGCCGGATCGATGCTGTCGAGTCCGATGGTTTTCACACGGACTCCGGTCAGGCGCACGCCGTTCCATGCGCCGATCATGAACATGCGGTAGAGCAGGCGAATATCGCCGGTGAGGAAGGTCCAGGGAAAACCGATGAGGGCCGCGATGGGCGCGGCCAATCCCCAGAAGACGAGCATGGCGATGGTGCGGATCATTTTTATTTCAGTTTTCGGCGCGCTTTCGTTTTCGGCGTACTTCTTTGGCGTACATCTTTCGCGTACCTTCGGGTCCGCGTCTGGTTCTAATGTGATTGTGCGGTTTGCGGGAGCTGCGCTTCGCCCTTCAGCCAGGCCGCGCGGCGCGCCCGTTGTTCCGCGGTAATGTGTTCCGCGTCGCGGAGGTCATAGGTAAGCTCGTCGCGGCGTCCGGCTTTCCATTTCAATTCGCGCTCAGCGCCGCGCCGGCCTCGTACTTTTAGCGTGATGGGATCATCGGGAGCAAGTGCAGCCATGTCGTCCGACGAATCGAGGCCGGGCGACTTACCGTTAATTTCGAGAATTGTATCTCCGACACGGAGGCCGGCGCGATCGGCTTCGCTTCCCGCGGTGACCGAAGAGACAGTCATGGGCCCGTCGAAATTTCGCGAAGCCAGGAAGCCGGGATCGGCTGCGGTATTTTTCTCAATGACTACGGAGAGGCCCACGGTGCGAAAAAAATCATTCCAGGGAATTTCCTCGGTACCTTGCACGTACTTTGTGAAGAACCAACCGAGATCCGCGTGGGTAACCGCTTCGGCGGCCTGGCGCACGCCATCGGAATCCGGGAAGAATCGTCCCTTCCTGGCGTAATTGTCATTCATCCATTGAAAAACTTCGCGTAAAGAATCTTGTCCGTGGCTGGCTTCGCGCACCGCCAAATCCAAAATGATTCCAAGCAACTCACCTTTGTTGTAATACGAAATGCTGCGCTCGGGGCGGCGGTAATACGGATTGCCTTCGAGCCATGCATCCAGGCTAGATTCTTCCGCTGACTGAGTGAGATGTGCGGGGCGGCGCTCGAGCTCGCCGATTCCGGCCGCTACTTGTTGTTCGAAGTGATGTTCGTCAAGCAGTCCACTGCGGAGCTGAATAAAATCTGCAGCGGTGCTAGTGCATCCTTCGCTGAACCATAGCGCTCGGGTATAGTTCTCTTTCGTGTAATCCACCGGCTCGAGAGTTTGCGGGCGAATGCGTTTGACGTTCCACAGATGGAAGAATTCATGCGCCGTTACCGAGGAGAGCATCTCTGGCGAGCGTGACAGCGCGTCGGCCCGCACGTCAATGGCGGTCGAGTAAGAGTGTTCCATGCCGCCGCCGGCGGGCCCGCGGGGGAAATGATACAGAAACATGTAAGTATCAAAAGGGCGATCATTCATCCAACTGGTCGCAGCAGCGACGATTTTGTGCAGCATGACAGTAATCTTTGCGGGATCGTAGTCGCCGGATTCGGCATCGATCACGACGCGATAGTGCGCGCCGCCCTCGTCGAAATCATTCTCCTGAAAGGTACCGATCTCGACCGGAGAATCGACGAGGCGATCGTAATCAACGGAGGTGAAGCTTCCGTCCGGTGCAGATATCAGCGGCGTGGCGATGTGCCATGCCGCGGGAAGCTGGTTGAAATGTACTGCCATCGGCTGATTTCGAGCGTCCACCGGATACATTAAGAGTTGTGCGAGATTGAAGAAAGCATGGTGCGGATTGAGTTGCGCGCCAAATGGACCGAAAGAATCGACGTAGATCTGATACTCGATGACGGCTCCCCCTTGTGCGCCGGTGATCTGCCAGCGGCTATCGTTTAACTCCTGCACCGGGAGCGGGCGGCCAGAGCGGTCTTTGGCGCGAACCCAGTTTACGTATTGCGCGAAGTCGCGTATCTGATAAAGCGCATTCCAGACGGGAAGTTGTAAGTCACGTTGCGCGGATCCTTCCGGAAGGATGATCTGGACTTCCACGAGATGTTGGTCGGGATTTACAAGAGAGACTGTGTAATTTGTTATGGCGGAGGCAGGAATCGAAGCTAGACACACGAGCAGAATCAGCCGAATCGGAAGGTATGCCAGAGCGCGTGTGAAAACAGAAGGCTTCATCGGTTGCCTGCTGCGCTCGCGGAATCAACAGCATTCGATTCGCCAGCCAGCGCTCGCAATCGCGCCGGAAGCTTTTCGTAGATACCGCCGAATCCGCCGTTGGAAAGAATCGCTATGACATCGCCTGGGCGCATT
>JBAWBG010000205.1:0-4185 GCA_049589695.1 Candidatus Sulfotelmatobacter sp.
ATGTAAGAGATAGGACGATCAAGCTCCTGGAAGTTCACGTCCAATGACTGGCACTGCGGACAGCGCGGCTGTTCATACAACCCGATGCCCTGCACGTAAAGGCCTTCGAGAATCGGCTCGTCGAGGAGTTTCTGCGCGTTGGCTGCATCAGACGCACGCACTTTGAGTTTGATCCCGCCAATGAAATTAGAAATGAACCAGTCCAGCCGCACCAGGTTTTCATCGGCCAAAAAACATTCGATGCCCATCGACTCCAAACTTCCCTTCGCCAACAAAGCCTCCGGCAGGTCGCGAAACTGCCGGATGGTCACGAGTTCACGCACTTCCATTTCCTGCCGCGGCTCCGGCGCAGGCTCGTCGGAACACTCCAGATGCCTGCGCTCCATCTCATCTTCCAATGCGTCCCAGGCCAAGTCCGTCAGCGACTCGGCGTTGCCAGCCAGCCGCTGGAGTTCACCATCCGTCATACCGGCATAGTTCGCCGCCAACCGATGGCGTTCCTGCTGCTCGTCGAGATAAGATTCGTCCGGGTAAGACACTTGGAAAGGATACTAAGACTACGGCTAATCGGCCAGCTCGATCCAACGGAAACAACTCCCACTAAAGGTCAAGAGTAGCCGATCGATTTTTCTCGCAGAACCCAACGGTAGTAACGAAGATATGGAGCCGACGAGCGGACTTGAACCGCTGACCTGCCGATTACGAATCGGCTGCTCTACCAACTGAGCTACGTCGGCTTTCGGTAGACGCTCACAGTTTATCAAATCATCGGAGAAACAAAGGCAGAAGTCCCAGTCCCTGGGTTCTTTAGAGGAGGAAGTAGAAAATGATGCCGATTGCTGCGGCAATTATGCGGCGCGGGACGCGACTAAGGCGTCGTACTCCGCTTGCGCCGCACCCGGCAATAGAACCCACATGGTGTACACCCCTACCGCGGTGCCGAACGGAATATTGAACAGCGAGATAAATCCCATAACCAGCGCCAGGACCCGGGCCCAGGGCTCGCGCTGCAACAAACCCCAGCCGGTAATGAATCCCGCTGCTGCCTTGATCAGCACAAAGAGAGCGATGGCGCTCAAAAATACATGCAGAAATCTGGTCGGCATCTCCGGAGGCGCTCCCATTTCGCGTAGGTGGGGAAACAATGTGTTTGCGATAATGAAAAGAACCACTGCGCCGATCGTAGTCAAAGCTGAAACTGCCAGCCAAAGGATGCCAAGCAGATGAACGTGCTCCTGCACGCGGCTTCGCCGAGGCTGAAACGCCGCCACCGGCCCAACGACCTGCTTGCCACAACAGCTGCAAAAGGCTTGCCCAGGTTGCACCGCAGTGCCGCATCCGTCGCAAAACATGATCGCCTCCGTTGCACAAACAAACGCTCAACACTCAACAGAAGATACGTAGATTTAGAAAAAGAGTTCCCTAAGCCGCAGTTGATCTTCTCTGAGTAAGTTGCGGAGTGAAGATTTCGTGAAATCGATCAAGTCCAAAAACGAAAAGGCCGCCCGGCAACAGGGCGACCTCTTCTTTTTCAAGGGAGAATAGTTCCAACAGAGGCTTGAAAATTCCGTCGAAACTTTCTGCCAAAATCTTATGGGCCGAAAAAGCAGGGTGTCAAGCAATTTTTAGCAAATAAATGTCTTTACTTTCAATAACTTACACAATCGGTCAATACAATGGCGAAATGTTTCAAATTGAGACTAAAAACCGACGGAACGACTGTAAACCGATAATCCTGAGAGACTTAAGAACCCTTCAACGCGTCTGAGGGGCTACTGGGGCGGGTGGAAGATGTCTGCGCCGCGGGTTCACTCAAGTCTAACGAAATGAATTCGGTTTGATCAGCGCTACCAAAAACCCGACCCGGAAAATAGCGCCGCAGCAATACGCGAGCGCCACCGAATGCAACTCCGGCCGCTAAAGAGATCGCGCCTACAATGATGCTAAGAAGAATGATATTGACCAGCAAGTTGGCAATGTTATTTTTCCTGTCAAAGTAGGTGTTCTCATTCCAGGTAACGCTGGCGTCGTAATTCACGGCGCCCAAGAGAGTCTGCGCTTCGCTCTGCGAAAGCGTCCCGGCGGCGATCGCCACGATTGGTCCTGTGCGCTTGTCGAAAAATGGGCCGATGTTTTCCACGGACTCCACTCCCGCCTGCGGCTGCGCGGCATGATTCGCAGCGTCGATGCGGCGTAAATGTTCGGCGGCCAAAGCCGGCGTTGGGTACTCGATCAGCATCAGCGTGACTTCTCCGCTTCCAACTGAGTATTGACCAAGCGCCACTTCTGGGTTCGTGCTGAAATCCACGAGGCTGGCAGGAATTGGGGACGCAATCGCACCGAGGGCTAGGGGTCCCTCGGCATACTTTTCCGTGTTCGCCTGGTATCCATGATGCGGCATGAAGGCGAGAATCGGCGGTAGGTTGCCGGCATTCCCCCCCGGCCGCGGTAATGCGCCGGCCAGTTCACGCAAGCTCGCCGCTGACATTACCGATAGCTCGTTGAAAACCGCATCGACTACTACGTGTCCGCGATAAAACAACACCCGCCGATCAGCGGATGCACCTTGATCGCCGATCTCCTCCCGCGCCATGCCCGGCTGCAGGTAGAGGGTATAGGCGCCGAAGGCGCCGCTGGCGTCGGCAAAGCGCGCGGCCCGAACCTTCAGCTTGCGGCCATCGTCACTTTTATAAGTGGCAGATTCGAAGTCCTTGAACCCGTATTCCTTGAGAAGTGCCGCGTTCGTAGGATCGGCGACGGCGGAGTCTTTGCTCGGTTGAGCCGCGCCCTGCATTTGCCACCCAGCAAACTGGTTGGGAAGAATCGGCGGCGGAGTCGAATCGCCGGCTGCGGCGAAGACCACGCTCTGGAATAAAACAACGACAGCGAATATTGCTACGGATTTGAAAACACCCATGAAGACACCGCGAGACACAGAATCCCTCAGTCAATTAGACCACACGGGACGGGAAAAAGTTTCCGGAAGTGGCTTCTGAAGAACAACTGTCGCGGCTTATCGATATTGGCTATCAGCGACGAAACCCGGCAAGACCCATGTCGGCTACTGTCCGCCAGCCTTGTCCATCTTGCTGGCCACTTTCACTCCGCTCAGTCCGTTCACATATTTTGCGATGCCGCGGTAGAGCGACTCGGCGATGCGCTCGCGGTATTCGCTGGTGGCGAGGCGATGCTCGTCGGTAGGATTGCTGACGAAAGAGATCTCGGCCAAAATTGACGGCATGTTGGCGCCGATCAGAACTATAAATGGAGCCTTCTTCACCCCGCGGTCGCGGATCGCCGGACTTTTCATCGCCAAGCCGCTGTGCAGCGACGCTTGTACATCTCCGGCAAATTCCCGCGACTCCTCAATCTTTTCCTTCAGCGCGATCTTCTTTACCAGATCCTGCAGTTCGTAGATGGATTTTTCCGAAACCGCGTTCTCGCGCGCCGCCACTTCCAGAGCTTCCGGGGAAGAGGTGAAATTCAGATAATAGGTCTCAACTCCGCGCGCGGCAGCATCGTGGCTCGAGTTTGCGTGGATCGAAACGAAAAGATCGGCCCGCGCCTGATTTGCGATTGCGGTGCGAGTTTCCAGCGGAACGAACGTGTCATCCTTCCGCGTATAAACCACCTCGGCCCCCAGTCGCGTCTCGAGCAACTTCCCCAGACGGCGACTCACTTCGAGAACCAGATCTTTTTCTTCCAGACCGTTAGGACCGATAGTCCCGGTGTCGTGGCCTCCATGGCCTGGATCGATCACGATCTTGCCGATTTTCAGCCCGAGCGCGCGAATCAAAGAACGGTCGCCGCTTGCTGTGGGCTGCGCTTCGCGAATATCCGGGCGGGATGTGCGCCGCGCTCGATTCGACGCGAGCGTGCGTGTAGCGCTTTTACGTGGCGGCTCGATCGGATCGCTTCCATTAGTCTGAGAGAGACCGGACTCCAGGGCTTCTCTTTCGTCCGAGAGATCGTTATCTACAACCTTCTTGGTCACACCCACATTTCGCGAGGCCAGCAAATTCTTCCTGCTGGCCGGAACGCTGCGCTTTGCCGGTTCCGGTTGTGATTCTTCGGCGTTCCCGTCATCATCGTCGGCGTCGACTATTTTTTTGATTACCCCGGCCTGGTTCTTACCTATAGAGGAGACTTCCCGCCGGGTAACGATCCGCGTGTTCTTGCCTGCAG
>JBAWBG010000206.1:0-9813 GCA_049589695.1 Candidatus Sulfotelmatobacter sp.
CGATCTGCAGGGGAATCACAAGCAACTCAGCGGTACCTTCGGTTCGACCCAAGGGTTGGCATGGTCGCCGGATCAATCGGAGATCTGGTTCAGCGCGGTCAAGAATGGCGTCTACCGCTCGCTTTACGCGACCTCGCTGCGCGGCCGCGAGCGGCCTCTGCTTGCCGCACCGGGAAACGTCGATATTCAGGACGTGCTTCCCAACGGTAACGTTCTGCTCAACGTAACCGACGAGCGTCTCGAACTTATGGTATTCACCCCCGACCATCCGGAAGGCCGCGATTTTACGTGGATGGACTGGGCGTATGGAGCGCGATTTTCCGCCGACAGCAAGTCGCTTCTTTTTGGCGACCAGCACAGCGGCGATAACTATGGGACGTTTCTCCGCAACCTGGACGGCTCTCCGGCCGTGCGGTTGGGTGATGGGGATCCCATGGATCTTTCGCCGGACAACAAGTGGGCGATCAGCCGCCTGCCTTCCAAACCTAACCAGATTCTCCTGCTGCCTACGGGAACGGGAGAGTCGCGCCAGCTCACGCACTCCAATGTTAGTCATTTGTACGGGCGTTGGCTGCCTGACGGGCGCATCATCTGCGATGGAAACGAAACCGGACACCCCGAACGCACCTACCTCGTCGACATGGACGGCAACGAGAAGCCGCTAACGCCTGAGGGCATGCTCGCCCGTGCGGTCACTACCGACGGCAAGAACCTGATCGTGTCCGACCTCGATGCGACTCGATTCCAGTTGTTCCCCGTAGATGGCGGGGAGCCGCGGGCGCTGCCTCAGTTGCAAAAAGGCGACACTCCACAAGATTTCACTTCGGACGATAAGGCAATCCTGCTGCGGCGATCAGGAAAGGACGGTGCGATCGAAATCTGGCGGCTGGAGTTGGCGACCGGCAAGCGGACGCTGCTCCGCAGCCTCAGCGCTCCCGGAGCGCGCGCTGTCGCCAGGGGACTAAATGTGGTCTCCTCCCGCGATGAAAAAAGCTACGCCTACACCTACCATCCGGCGATCTCCACGGAATACCTCGTTCAAGGAATTCGCTAGAGATAAAAGATCAAAGAGACGATCGCCACATCCACCAATATCGCGATTTCCGAAAGTCCATGAGCGCCGTCGAGGCGTTAGCGCGCAGAGCCCGGACTGACCGATTTCGAGTAATGGGCCCCCAGAAGTTATGCCGGGTCACAAGCCTGTACTCGAACAAATGAAATCTCGCTGACTCCCTAAAAGTCTTAGTGCTGTATCTGAAGCGCCCCCAAGCGAAGAGCTGGGAGTTGAGACGCTGTGGAGGGGCGCTTCAGATAGCGACTTGAAGGAAGCCGCCCCGGGGGACTATGGGATTTGTATCCCGATGAGCCGGGTCGTTGTCGTTTGCGAGATGGCGCTGGCTGTCGGTGCGCTTCCGCTTCAGTTGCTGGTGGCAGAGAGAATGATCGTGGGGCGGCACGTTAGAGAGTCTGGAGCGCACCACCATACAGCATTCTGAGGAGTGGGAGACAGAGAACCAGTGTGCGCGCCGAAGCACGAGCGAGATTCGAGGCTGGAGATGTGGATTCATGAGGCACACCGGCTGATGAGGCGGAGATCGGAGGAGAAGGTGCGCGGCGGAGAGGTGTTCGACAACCTGCATGGTTCCGCCGCAGAGCGGACAGTTCCATATTGAGTGAGCGGGGAGCGTGGTCAGCGAAGCGGCACATACTGCCGGCTGATTGGATGGCTGGAGCAACCGCACACAAAGCGGTAGGAGTTCTGCTCGCCGCCGGTTGGCGCGAAAGCCGAAGTTGCGGATGCGCATAAAGCCGCGCGGTAGCAGGTGCAGCAGGAAGCGGCGCAGGAACTCATCGACAGTCAGAGTCATTCGGCGCGCCACGACGTCAAGAGAAACGCGGATTGCTGTCCATGCGCGGTGCCGGTCCCAACAATCTGCCCGACAACCTTTATCGCCAAGGCTTGTTGCAGGTCCCAGGCCGGGGCCGCACGGAATAAGGTCATTTCGATCCTGCATCCCCAGGTCCTCCATCCAGACCAAGTCCGGTCAAGCGTAACGTATCACGCATCTTCTTTCTTGCTTCCTTGCTTCGAACACTACCAGCTGTTTCGAGGATTGAACAGAGTAACCAGGCGTGTGACCAAAGTCACGCAAACAGGATTGGGTTTTCCTGTTGAGTGTGCAATCCTACAGTCAGCAAGGTGTTGGGCTGACTATCGCAAACTAGGAGCGATGGTTCACGATCGTTCGCTTCGTCCATGGCTCCAGAATTCAGCATTATCGTAGCCGTCTACAATGATTGGGGTCCGCTCGTTCAGTGTCTGGAATCCCTGCGCAACCAGACCGACGCGCCCACTTTCGAAGTCATTGTGGTAGATGACGGTAGTACGGACCCTATTCCAGAATTCATTCGAGTCTCGAACGATGATCATCCGTTGACCTTAATCAAACAATCCCATGCCGGCATCCCGGCATCGCGGAATCGAGGGGTGAGGGCTTCGCACGGCGATGTGCTGCTGTTTGTGGATGCCGATGGCAGACTGCGGGCCAACTGTCTCGCCGCATTACACTCAGCGATTTCGCAATCTCCCCGGCACAGTTGCTTTCAGCTGCGGCTTAGTGGAGATTGCTCAAGCCTGGTCGGACGAGCAGAAGAACTAAGATTGATAAATTTTCAGGATCACGTGCTTCAGCCGGATGGCCGAATTAGATACTTAAACACGGCTGGATTCGCGATTCGACGCACGAGAGCGGATATGGAGACTGCCGTGTTTGATCCTTTCGCACTCAGAGGCGAAGATACGCTCTTGCTGGCAAGTTTAATGCAAGTTGGGGAGCTGCCGTTGTTTGTCCCCGATGCAATTGTCGAACATTCCATTCCTCTATCTTTATTAGGATCGCTGCGCAAGGATTTTCGGTCCGCCTACCTGGAGCGACGAATGTACACGACCGTTGCTGAAAGCGGAGTCTCAATTCATTTAACTCACCGGGAGAGACTGAAACTTTTATCAGCAATGTGGAAGTCTGCCAGCCGCGATCCGATTGGGAGATCGGCATGGTTTGCACTTTTGCTAAGGCAGGGATTTAAGCGCATGCTCGCTTTTGGTTACCAATGTTTTGATCGCAGCTACTCGAGGCAATCCGCCAATGCTCGTCAATCACGGGTTCGTGAAAGATAGCAGTTCTAAACAGCCCGCACCTCTTCGTTTCATCACGGAAATCTATTAATAACTTTCCGAGCTATGCCTCGGCACCTTAAGCGAATATTTCACAGAACTACCGGGAGACTCTTGAGACCCCTGAATCCAAACGTGGAAGCCCACTCCGGTCGTGGGCCTGTGAGCTTCATCTTGGGAAAGCGCTGCACCAGATTTAGCAAAGCAACCTGGCCTTCCAAACGTGCGAGTTGGCCTCCGATACAAGCGTGCGGACCTGCACTAAACGCGAGGTGTTGATTGTTCAGCCTCTTCAGATCTAGGCGGTTCGGTTCCTCGAATCGTTTGGGATCGCGGTTAGCCGCGCCGAGCATGCATAGGATCGACCACTTTTTCGGTATGCGCTGGCCGCAGATCTCGATATCTTCCTTGAGCACGCGAGCCGTGAACTGCACGGGGCTTTCATAACGTAACAGTTCCTCTACAGCCGTGCGGATCAACTCAGGCTTCTCGCGTAACTCTGTCGTCTCTTGCGGGTGTTGCAGCAGCGTATACATTCCGTTACCAATCAGATTTCGGGTGGTTTCGTGTCCTGCGAAAAGCAGCGCGATACATTGAGCGTAAAGCTCTTCTTCAGTCAGTACTTCGCCTTCTTCCTCGATGTCGATGAGAAGGCTAATCAGGTCGTTCCCTTTATTGCGTTTTCGATCCGCCACGGTCTGGCGGAAGAAATCGGTTAACGCAATCAGAGCATCTTGCGCCGCCTCTGCCTGCTCCACTGTGCGATTTGGACTGCCTCGAAATACGGCGATGGCTCGTGACCAATTGACGAATGTGTCATGCAGTTCCTGTGGCACTCCGAGCATTTCCGAAATGATCCGTACCGGCATGGGGTTTGCGAACTCGCGCATGAGTTCGACTTCGGAGTTTTGCTGCAGGGACTTCAGCATTCGATCGACGATGGTCTCGACTTGTGGACGCAAGGCTTCGATCGCTGCCGGCGAAAATCCTTTGTTGAGAAGTTTACGCAGCCGGGTGTGCTCCGGCGGGTCCATGAAGATCAGCCACAATCCCAGCATGCGCGCAAGCTCGCTGAACTCCGCCTGACGGCTGAGTGGTAGAGGCAATAACATTTGCTGCGCGCGCTTTGCGGAAAGCCTGGGATCTTTGGCAGCGGAGGAGCACTCGGCATGGCTAAAAACCGACCAGACCGCCCACTTGCTGCCGACGTCCACGTAGTGCAACGGACCCTCTTCGAGCAAGCGAGCGTACGTGGGATATGGGTCTTGTGGAATTTCCTCGCTGAAAACAACTTTCTTGACCGGAGCGATAGCCTTGGACAATCTTCACCTGCTGGCAGGATGATCAGACTTCATTCATGGAGAAATACGCCGCAAACAGTAAAGTCTAGCACAGCATTCTCGCAGAAATTCCGGCAGCGAGCACTACAAAAACATTGTGATTTAGTGCGATATAGAACACTTAAAGGAAAACAATTGGAGTGCAATACCATCGACTCCTATCCGCGGTTCCGCACATCAGGAACCTACTGGCAGGCGCTGCCAAACCAATTCAATAGTTTGATTCTTTCCGTTCACCCGCGTCGGCGGTGTGATCAATGTGATTTGATCACCTTGGAATTTGACTCTTCGGACCAGGTCTCGATCTACGTAGTTCTGGATCGACGAGATTTCGACGTGATGAATCACTTGGTTTCCACTAAACGTATAACGTCCCGCATAAGCAAGAAACGTCTTAAAGGCCTCAGCCTGTTCTTCGAGTGTCCCGCCCCCAACAGAAAGAGACTTTCGGCCATCGTAGCTAATCATGGCTGTGACTCTACCGTCTGCTGTATAAGCAAGAAAACCTAAAGGCTTCGCGCCGTAGGGAGTTTCGTTCCGCTCTCCGCTGGATGTTGTGCTCGAAGCAGACACCAACTTCCATGCGCCCACGAGTTTGTCCTTTGCATCCCCAATTACACCGGCAGAAACGGCGCCCGTTTCCATCCTTCATTCTCCTCTCGACTCTATGTACGAGCGTGCCCCTGCCTCTGAAAATAACATGTGAGCTCACAACTTTTCTCGATTGAAGGCTTTAAACATATCCGTTTGACGGAAGCTTCATCCCCAGCCTACACTCTCCGTTCCGCATTGAGAGGTCTGATTCGTGCCGGAAACTAAGAGAACGGAATTGCAGGGCAAAGTTGCGCTCGTGACTGGCGGAACCTCGGGTATTGGCCGTGAAACGGCCGTGCTTTTCGCCAAGTCTGGTGCCAAGGTGGTAGTTGCCGGGCGGCGCGAACCGGAAGGCGAAGAGACTATCGAACTGATCCGTGCCGGGGGCGGCGACAGCTTGTTTGTGAAGACCGATGTTTCGAAACCTTCCGAAGTTGAAAGGCTTATAAGAACAGCGGCAGAGAAATTTGGCCACTTGGATATCGCCTTTAACAATGCAGGGATCGAGGGCGTTTGGGTACCAGTCGTCAGACAATCCGAAGAAGACTGGGATCGGATTATAGCCATCAACCTAAAGGGGGTCTGGCTCTGCCTGAAGTACGAAATTCAGCAGATGCTCAAGCAGGGTGATGGCGGAGTGATCGTAAACATGGGGTCGGTCACCGGACTGATCGGTTCTGTGGGGGCAGCCGCGTACAGTGCGAGCAAACATGGAGTGATCGGCTTAACGAAGAGCGCAGCGCTAGAAAATGCCAAGAGTGGAATTCGAATCAACGCCGTCTGCCCCGGATTTACCGAAACTCCCATGGCCGACCGGATCTTTCGAGTTCCGCAAATTCACAAACACGTTCTCAGTTGCCATCCCATCGGCCGCTTGGGAAAGCCGCTCGAAATCGCCGAAGCCGTAGTTTGGATGTCCTCGGACCGCGCATCTTTCATGACTGGCCAGACCCTGGTCCTCGACGGCGGTTTCCTGGCGGGTCGCTAGCTGGAGTTATTCACACGAGTCCCGATCGGTTTTACGTTGCGGAGAGGGATGCCTGACAAAGATGAATGGCGCTGAGAGTCTAATCCGCACGCTGCTCGCCGGAGGGGTTGATACCTGCTTTACGAACCCGGGCACATCCGAAATGCATATCGTCGCCGCGCTCGACAAGGTCGCGGACATGCATTGCGTGCTCGGTCTTTTTGAGGGAGTTCTCACCGGCGCGGCAGATGGCTACGCCCGGATGGCTGAAAAGCCAGCTTGCACGCTCCTGCATCTTGGTCCTGGCTTGGCGAATGGTATCGCGAATCTGCATAATGCCAGCCGGGCTCAGGTGCCGATCATCAATCTGGTTGGCCAACACGCAACTTATCATCTGCGCCACGACACTCCACTGGCTTCCGACATCGAAGCAATCGCGCGGCCTTATTCCAAATGGTTGCGCACATCTCTCTCGTCGGCTGAAGTTGGGCGCGATGCAGCCGACGCGATCGTTGCTGCACGCACTGCGCCCGGCCAGATTGCTACGTTGATCGTTCCCGCCGATTTGGCCTGGACTGAGGGCGGGTCGGTGGCAGCGCTTCCCTCTTTACCTAAGGCTCCGTTACCTGCGGCAGCAACGGTCGACCGCGCAGCAACCATGCTCCGCTCGGGCACGCCAACCGCAATTTTGGTGTCCGGGAATGCGCTCTTCGGCAAAGGTCTCGTTGTTGCTGGTCGCGTTGCGACCGCTACGCACGCAAGACTGCTTGCGCCGTATCCTCTGCCGCGGCTTGAGAGAGGCGTAGGTGTTCCCACGGTCGAGCGAATTCAATATGTTCGTGAAATGGCGGTCGAGCAGCTAAAGGATTTTCGTCAGATGATCCTGGTAGGTGCTCAAGCTCCGATCGGGTATTTTGCTCAACCTGAAAAAGATAGTATTTTCACCCCAGCGGATTGTGAGATCTTCGCGCTGGCAAGTCCGGGTGAGGATTATGTCGGCGCTCTGGAAGCGGTCGAGTCAGCCTTGTCGCCGCACCGAGAACTGGCGGCTCTCCAGAAGACTGAGCGGCCTGCACTTCCGAGCGGTAGCATTACTCTGCAGGGCCTCGCAGCGGTAGTAGGCGCGCTCCTGCCCGAGAATACGATCGTAGTGGATGAGTCCATGACTTCGGGACGAGGAATGATGGCCGCCACGAAAACCGCTCCTGCACACGACTGGCTCGGCAACACGGGCGGATCGATTGGGATCGCGTTGCCTCTGTCCGTGGGCGCGGCAGTCGCATGTCCGGACCGTCGAGTATTGTGCCTTACTGCCGATGGCAGCGGAATGTATACACTCCAGGCGCTGTGGACGATGGCGCGCCAGGGCCTCAGGGTCACGACGGTGGTCTTCGCCAATCGAGACTATGCAGTCCTCAAGCGTGAATTTTCTTATCTGGGTGTGGGGAGCCCAGGCCCACGCGCTTTGGACATGTTCGAGATCGGGCGTCCCGATCTTGACTGGGTATACCTGGCACGGGGCATGAGTGTACCGGCGACGCGCGTGGATTCGTTGGAGGGTTTTGCGAAGTCGCTTCGCGACGGATTTGAGAGCGAAGGTCCTAGCCTGATCGAAGTACCGTTGTAGCGGCCGCCCTTGAAAGACCTCCGTCAATCGTTTCTCTCGGTTACGATTATTCACCAAGATGTTTTTATCCCGCCAAGTTTTTCAGCGCTCGGCTTAATGGAAATAATAGCGCCTTATCCAACGAAATGTCTAAAGCGCAGTTAATGAAGCATGCTTATTTTTAGTCTATTAAGGATCTGCCGTGAAACAGTTACCTCATATGAGCTAGGTAACCACCAGAAGCCGGGAAACCTAATCGCTGTTTGCTCCGACTGCCATTCATTCATCCGTGGATAGATGGATAGACAAGACCGCTCGTGTCCGGCAGCTACCACCGCCCGGTAGACAGGTTCTCTGCGCAATCGTACCGATATGAAACGTTGCAAGCCTTTGCAACCGGTTGCAAGCACGTTCATCTTGACAGAAGCTCAGA
Source organism: Candidatus Sulfotelmatobacter sp. (assembly GCA_049589695.1). Classification (GTDB taxonomy): domain Bacteria; phylum Acidobacteriota; class Terriglobia; order Terriglobales; family Acidobacteriaceae; genus Sulfotelmatobacter. The sequence continues at coordinate 8,116 of JBAWBG010000206.1, forward strand.
TGAGAAGCAGAATCGCTTTCAAGTCCGAATTCCTCCCCCTCGTTGGAATCCGCCGACCTTGCTCCCGTGGCTTTCAAGCGTGACTCGATAATCTCCTAGGAGTAAGGAGAAGATCCTATATGCGCAGATTGTTGATTGTTGTTGCTGCCCTGGCGTTTTGCTCCGCAACGACATGGGCGGACAGTATCGAACTGGATGTAAGTGCTTGGGCTACCTTCACGGGTACTCAACCCTGCTCCTCTAGCTGCACAGAAACTATTGGGGTAAACTTCTTGTATACCGAACCCACAGGAGGAAGCAGTACTGCCGGGATTTTTGGTACTGTCGGTCCTATCACCGTTAGCGCTTCGGGCTTTCTGGGAACTTTCTCGCCGTATCCGGCACAAGTCCCTACCCAAGGGGAAATCGGCTTTACCAACTTCCAAGGCGACGAGATCGACCTCAACGGCTTCGAGCCGCTGACCGGAATCCAAGAGGGCATCAACACCCTGTACTTCGACCTATTCTTTTGTCGAAGCTCGGCCTGCGACAACGCTTACGGGCCTGACGCGACGCCCATGCACCCGAATCCCACCAGTGAGTCGAGTGTAGCCACTCGGGTGGCCGTTCCAGATGAAACTTCGTTCCTTTCCTTGGTGCTGACTGCACTAGGAGCGATGGGCTTGGTTTGGCGCTGGCGTAGGAAAGAGGCGAGCGAGGCGTAAGAGCGGATTGCCAAGCGTCCAAGTATTCCACTGCTTTGATTACGTCCTTAGCCGCTTGGGATTGATAAAGCTAGATAATTGCCTGATCTGCAAAGGCAAGCAATTCCAATTGTTCTTCGAACGAGACTGGATCGCGGAAACACATTTCTGAACCCGTCTGCAGTGCCGACTGGCCTCACCGATTACCGCAGGCTGATGACTCGGGTAATGCGCGTCACCTTTAGTTTCCCTTGCGAAAGCCTTTCGGGAGGGATTTGAGAGCGAAGGTCCCACCCTGATCGAAGTTCCGCTCTAGGCCGGAAGTTCCTAGGTTCTTCAGTGGACGGAAGACTGTTCGAGCATCTTGGCAAGCTCGGCTTTGACAACCTTCCCGGTCGGTGTGAGTGGCATGTTAGAAACGAGAAGAATCTGCGACGGTCGTTTGTATTGCGCCAGGTGCTGTGCCGCGTACTCTGCAATATCTGTAGCTGTCAGCGCCGTGTTCGGCAAGAGCTGAATAAAGGCGATAACCTCCTCGTCTCCTTCCACTGAGCGTCCAATGACTCCGGACTGAACGACTGCAGGGTGAGCATTCAATACCGCTTCAACTTCGGCTGGATAAACGTTGAGGCCCCGCCGAACGATCAAGTCCTTAGTCCGGCCAACGATAAACAGATTTCCATCTTCTAGGCGGGCGAGGTCGCGAGTGTTAAACCATCCTTCGCCGTTGATAGCGGCGGCTGTTTCCTCGGGAGCGCGATAGTAGCCCTTCATCACGTTCGGTCCGCGCACCCATAGCTCACCGGCTTCTCCCTCGGGTACAGCTTTGCGGTCTGTCCCAACCAACCTGATTTCAACGCCGGGAAACGGTGGTCCGATCGAAGTGTCGGTACGAGGAGACTCCACTCGGGTCTGGGCAATAGTTGGAGAGCACTCTGTAACACCATAGCCATTATGAAGCGGCATGCCGAAAAGGCTCTCCGACCCCGACTTGGTCGAAGCGTGGAGTTGAGCT
>JBAWBG010000207.1:0-24193 GCA_049589695.1 Candidatus Sulfotelmatobacter sp.
GTCCTGGCATTCCCCATCTCCAATTGTTTATTTAACCTCAGCGGCTAAAGCGCTTCGCTTTTTTATTTAGTGCAGAACTCAAGTCACAGCTATGTACTACAAATAAAGCTGCTCCATGTTCATAGACATGTTCATAGATATGATTTCATCGATCAGCGGTATTGCAAGCCGCCCAACTACCAGCGGGGCTCGCGCGGCTGACGCGCATGACCTTGATAATCATCGCGACTACCCCCGCCGCCACCGCCAAAACGCTTTCCTCCACCTCCGCCGCGAGGCGAGTCGGCTTTAGGTTTAGCCTCGTTGATCTTCAACGCCCGCCCGCCCATCTCGGTGCCGTTCAGGGCCGCGACGGCCTTGTCCGCTTCCGCCGGGTTGGTCATTTCCACAAAAGCGAAGCCTCGCGCACGGCCGGTCTCACGATCCGTAACGATGCTGACCCGCTCGACCGCGCCATGGGCTTCGAAAGCGCCGCGCAACTCGGCTTCAGTGGTGCTGTGAGGTAAGTTGCCAACATACAGATTCTTCATAGTATTTCTTCTCTTTCTGTCGGGATTGCTTCTGCCACAATTGCCGCTGAAAAGGTTGGTTGAGGGCGCAAGTCCTCAGCTTCAGAGTGCCGTTCAATGGCTTCCGCCCAGCGCGACGGCCGAGGCGTTTCCCGTATCGCTCGTGAACGAGCTTCGCTGACCGCGCGCACCGAAGAAATTTTCTTGCAAGCTTCCAATATTCCCCAACGCTGCGACGGATTTCCCGAACTCTCAGCAAGCATTGCGGCAACCATATCCTTGTGAAGCGCGTCCGCGTTCACCTCCGAAGGCGCAACATCGGAATGCGGCGCCGCCGCGAGATAGTGCGGACTGCCTACAAAGAACGCGATTTGCTGAGCCGGGTTCGCACCGCGAATATCTGTACAGAACTTGTCCCTGCTCTCCGCTTCGGCGCTCGCGTTAATCAAAACTAGATTGTATAAATCGGCTCGCCACCAGCATCGGGCCTCGAGTACGTCCGCAGCGCAATCGACCTCGATGCCAAGTTTTCTCATTACGTCAGCCCGCAAGTCGCGTTTCGTTTGCGAGGTATCCAACAGGAGCACTCGCTTTTTCTTGGCAATGCCCCCGTTCGCGGCGGAGATTGGCAATGCCGCAATGGATGCCGTCATGCCGTTTTCTCTTTCTGATCTGCTTGCGACCCGGCAGGCACCAGATTCTTCTCAGCCAGGGTCTTCAACATTTTCTGATTGCTCATTCGGCGGCTGATCTTTTGCCTGCGTCGCCGGTTGAATCTCGCTTTGTCGCCATTGATTCCGGACATATTTGTCGCCTGCTTTCTGGCTGGCTAAAGTAAAAAAACCGGGCGGCACCGTCGGGCTAAGAATCCGCGCGCAATGAACCGTGAATTGTTTCCAGGAGTGGACTAGCAACCCAACCGAACCCCGCTCGCCATTCTAAAGACGATATTCCGCAGGAACGGCAGAAGTGAGTTCCGGGAGTATTGGGAGCGACCACGTTATCGCCTTTCAGAGAATATTCTCAATCGCGAAGGCGCAACGTTCTGTCGGGGTGTCTTCGAGGTTAAGATCTTCAGTATACCTTGCATTCGTAGATTTTGCTGAAGTTTCGGCGCGCACGAATGCCATAGACAAGTTACGTAAAAGTCTTCACGGTTGTGAAGGACTGACATTACTCGGACTCTTTCCCTTGCACAGAAGCAGACAGAGTACCAGCGCTCCTCCGCCCACGCCTCCGCCAATTTCGAGCCATTTTGTGTTGAGAGCGTGGCCGGCACCCTCCGGCAGTGCCGGGGCTCCGCAGACTTCCGATTCTTCGCGTTTTGCTTGCTGGCCCTCATGAACCACTCCGGATTGGGAGGAACCGGACTCGGCAGATGGTTTGTGGAGGCCGCTGGCCTGCTTGATATTAACGTCGTTTTTTCGCGCTGCCACCTGAACCGACCCGCTCACATCTGTCACTTCGTACTGCGTCCGGTCACTCGACACCGGCTCCACCCTGAGACAGTTCACGTGCACGCTCATCGATGTAGAAGTTCCTACGGCGATGCTTCCATGCTCCAGGGTCAGATAATTTCCCTCAAACTTCACAATCGATTGTCCCTGAATCAGCACAGACGAGCCTTCAGAGTCCAGATTGGCCACGAATCCTGGTTTAGTTTCCAGCGAATCTCCTGGGAATATGACGGTGGAATCAGCTACCTCTGCGCCGTTTACCCACACCCCGCCATTGCTATGTAACAGGGCCGAACCTGTGTCCGCTCCCAGTAGCGATGCAGGAAGCAGGACGATCAGCATCCACGAAACGAGATTGCGTAAAACGGACACACTCATAGCTAAACTAATTTCCGCACTGGTCCTCAGAGAATCGTAACGGCAGGGAGTCCGATCGTCTATTAGCTCCGCGGGTGCCGCTCGCACCGAAGTGCTTCGCGCCGGCTGGGATAGTTTTCTGCGGCGTATACGCCAACTCCGGTATGCTTGGCCATCACATTCTGACGAACATAAGTTCATGAAGATTGTGCGCTGAGTTCGATCAAAAATACTTCGACCAGAAATTTGACCGGAATATGGAAGCAAATTCAACGAACGGAGCCGTAATTGAATTCCGAGACGTGGACTACGCCCTGCCTAATGGCCGACGATTACTGCGCGGCTTGAATCTCCAGGTGCAACGCGGCGAAACTTTGGTTTTGCTGGGACGCAGCGGGTCGGGAAAGACGACTTCGTTGAAGCTGATCAATCGTTTGCTGAAGCCCAGTGCCGGAGAAGTTCGCGTCGATGGCGCCGACACCGCTAAGAGCGACGTCATTCGCCTGCGTCGAAGCATCGGTTACGTTATCCAGGATATTGGCCTGTTCCCGCATCTGACGGTGGAGCGCAACATTGGTCTCGTACCCCGAATCGAAGGCTGGAATTCCGACCGCATTGATGCTCGCGTTGCAGAGTTATTACAGTTAGTCGGATTGGATGGCGAAGTCCGTTCCCGCTATCCTCACCAACTCTCGGGTGGGCAGCGGCAGCGCGTGGGCGTTGCTCGAGCGCTGGCCGCGGATCCTGCGATCCTGCTTATGGATGAACCGTTCGGTGCCCTCGACGCGCTCACCCGCGATCAACTGCAGCGCGAATTTCTGGCGCTTCAGCGACGACTCAGCAAGACAGTGGTTTTCGTCACCCACGATTTGCGTGAAGCTCTGCGTCTTGGCACGCGCATTGCGCTGATGGAAGCGGGCCGGTTAGTGACGGTGCTGCCGCCGCAGGATTTCCTGCGATCCAGCGAACCATTGGCTGCGGCGTATCTGCAAGCTTTCGGAGAGGGACTGAGCTCGGTGGCGACTCGAGGAACGGAATGAACCTCATTCACTTTTTCGCGCAGCATCATGAAGAAATTCTGGAACTCACACTGGAGCACTTGTGGCTGGTGGGAATTTCCACGCTGCTGGCGGTGCTCATCGGGATTCCGCTGGGTATACTGAGCGCCCACTGGCCGGTCTGGAACAAGCCAGTGCTGGGCAGCGCGAACATTATCCAGACCATCCCCAGCCTCGCATTGTTTGGTTTTCTGCTGCCCGTGCCCTGGATTGGCGCTCGTGCCGATCGTCTGGCCATTCTTGCTCTTACGCTGTACGCGCTGCTGCCGGTGATTCGCAACACGTACACGGGAATCCGTGGAGTTGATCCATCCGTCGTGGAAGCCGGCCGCGGAATGGGACTGACTGATCGACAGCTCTTGTTTCAAGTGGAGTTGCCGCTCGCGGTCAGCGTGATCCTTTCCGGGGTGCGAGTTGCGGTGGTAGTCTCCGTGGGCCTTGCGACGATTGCAGCTGCGATCGGCGCGGGGGGCCTGGGCGAATTTATTTTCCGCGGTCTGGCCATGGTGAATAATCAATTGATTCTCGCCGGTGCAATTCCCGCCGCTGTGCTGGCACTGTCCGCCGATTTCGGTTTGGGATGGCTGGAGAGGCGCCTGCAACCGCAATGACGAGAGGCAGGCGTGCAATCGTAGTATTCGCCGTTCTTTTCTTTTTCTTGCTGCCTTCCTGTGCCCCGTCGCACGCGAACCGCATCGTAATCGGATCCAAGAACTTCACCGAGTCGCTGATGCTAGGCGAACTTCTAGCCCAGATTGTCGAAGCGCGCACGCATTTGAAAGTCGAACGGCGCTTCTATCTGGCTGGAACTTACATCTGTCAACAGGCAATGCTTGCGGGACGCATTGACATTTACCCTGAATACACCGGAACCGCTCTCACCGCGATCCTGAAACAGAAAGTAGAAGGCAATCGCACGGCAGCTTATCAACAAGTCAAAACCGAATACGAACAGCGTTTTCGGCTTACCCTCGGTCCTACATTCGGTTTCAACGACACTTTCGCAATGGAGATTCGCGGTGCCGACGCGCGCCGTCTGAATATCAAAACGCTATCGCAAGCCGCCGCGTTCGCTCCCCAATGGCGTGCCGGTTTCGGTTATGAATTCATGGAACGCCCCGACGGGTACGCTGGACTGGCTGCCACTTATAGCCTGCACTTTGCCGGACCGCCGCGGGTAATGGATTTGGGCCTGCTCGCTCCGGCGCTAAGGGATCATCAGATCGATATTGCTGCGGGGAATGCGACGGATGGCCTGATTCCGGCGTTTGATTTGTTCGCGCTGGAGGATGATCGCCACTATTTTCCTCCGTACGAAGCGGTCGCGGTGATTCGCCAGCAGACGTTACAGGAGCATCCCGAAGTTGGCGAAGCGGTTGCCGTGTTGGGAGGCAAAATCTCCGATCAGGAAATGCAGAGACTAAATTACGCGCTCGACGGGCAGCGCCGCGATGTCAAAGACGTCGCACAGGAATTCCTGCGCGGCAAGGGATTGATCCACTAGGTTTCTTTACGGCTCTTGCCTAGATCAGCATTTCGCCGCGCAACGTCAGTACCGCGTTTCCTTTGAGAATCACTCGCTCCTGTTCAACTTCGCACCAGATTTCTCCACCGCGTTCCGACACCTGATGTGCGTGCAGCGTCCTCTTGCCCAGTCGCTTTGCCCAATAAGGGGTCAGCGAACAGTGCGTCGAGCCAGTCACTGGATCTTCGGGAATTCCGTAGCTGGGGGCAAAATAACGCGAAACGAAATCAGCATCCTTCCCAGGAGCAGTGATGGCGACACCGGAAGGATGGAGTTTCTCAAGCAACCTGAAATCAGGACGAATGCTTCTGACTTCCTGCTCACTCGGATAAACGGCGAAATAGTTGTCCCCGATTTGCACCACTTCATCTGGAGTTTTTCCCAGGCCTTCGACCAGCGCTGCTGGTGGGGCCGCGCATGGCCAAGGCGCGAGCGATGGGAAATCCATTGCGAATAAGCTGCCATCACGGGAAACGGTCAGCGCTCCCGAGTAACGGGTTTCGAATCGTACTGATTCCAGTCCAGGTGCAAGAATTTGCATCAGCACAAAGCCGGATGCCAGGGTCGCATGCCCGCAAAGCTTTACCTCGCAGCGCGGTGTAAACCAGCGAAGTTCATAATGTTCACCGAGGGGAACGAAATAAGCGGTCTCAGAAAGATTGTTTTCGGCGGCGACCGAAAGCAATACCTCGTCATCTAACCATTCCACGAGGGGGCAGACTGCGGCCGGGTTGCCTGCGAACGGTTTGGCAGTAAACGCATCGACATGAAATATCGCAATCGACATTCCCTTATCGTACGCGGAGCGAGATGCGGGTAGAATCGTCAGACTGCAACCTGGTCTGTTTTGCCGAGGCCATTCTCGTTCGTCACTAGATTTCCGATTCGGAGACGGGTATGCCTGCCATTTATAGCGAAGCCGCCGCACGTCACCAATTGATGGAAGAGCTATCCGCTGCGCGCCAGAAAACCGATGAGCTTTTCGCCATCGTGAACTCCGACGCCGTTTACGATCGCCCTATTGCCGAGCGCCATCGCATCATTTTCTACATCGGACATCTTGAAGCATTCGATTGGAATCTTTTGCATGATCGTGCGCTTGGATTGAAAAGCTTTCATCCAGAGTTCGACCGTCTTTTTGCCTTTGGGATCGATCCGGTCGGGGGTGGTTTGCCGACAGATCAGCCTTCGCAGTGGCCATCGGTTGCCGCGGTATGGGAATATGTCCGAAAAGGTCGAGCAGCGTTGGATGAAAAATTGCCCGAGGCGCTAAGCTCCAGTTCCCCCGGCAGGGATGGGTTTCCACTCAGCACTTTGCTCAATGTTGCCGTCGAACACCGGCTGATGCATGCGGAGACGCTGGCGTACATGTTGCATCAGCTTCCGTTGGATCGCAAAATCCGGCAGGCAGAAACTACAAGGTTGACCTGTGCTCCCGTTCATCATCGCAGCGTAGAAATTCCTGCCGGGAAAATCACGCTTGGTTTGTCGCGTACCGGTAATTTGTTTGGCTGGGATAACGAGTTTTCAGCCCACACAGTAAACGTTCCTGCTTTTGCTATCGATCAATACAAAGTGACGAATCAGCAATACCTGGCGTTCATTGATGCCGGTGGCTACGAAAATCGTTCTCTCTGGGTTGCAGAGGGGAATGAGACCGAGAGGAACGAAAGTGACTGGAACTGGAAATCCGAACACGGTATTTCTCATCCTGCATTCTGGAAACGCGAAGGCAATCAGTGGTTGTATCGCACGATGTTTAAGGACATCCCTCTTCCGCTGGATTGGCCCGTCTACGTAAGCCAGGCAGAAGCGAAGGCTTATGCGAAATGGGAAGGAAAGTCGCTACCCACGGAAGCCGAGTGGCAGCGAGCCGCGTATTCCAATACCAACGGAGACGAGCGGCCGTACCCATGGGGCAACGAATTGCCCTCGAGCGAGTTCGGCAACTTTGATTTTGTCAGCTGGGATCCCGCACCGGTGAATGCTTTTCCACGGAGCCGCAGCGCCTTTGGGGTGGAAGGGATGGTGGGTAATGGCTGGGAGTGGACTTCCACCGAATTCGCGCCATTCCCTGGCTTCGAGCCGTTTCCGTTCTATCGCGGATACTCCGCCGATTTCTTCGATGGCAAGCATTTTGCCATGAAAGGCGGATCGGCGCGCACCGCTGCTTGTATGTTGCGGCCTACGTTCCGCAACTGGTTTCAGGCGCACTACCAATTTATCTACACCGGATTTCGTTGCGTAAGCCGCTGACTCGTCATAAGGAGCCGCAAGATGCTAGTTCACGCCATCACTGCCGACCTGCAGTACGAATTTGCAGCGGACGTTCGCGCTGGCCTCACCAAGCCCGGCCAGAAAGAACTACTCTCGAAATATTTATACGACGATGTGGGCTCGGCATTGTTCGAAGTGATTTGTCACCTGCCGGAGTATGGGCTTACGCGAGCCGACGAGCGTTTACTGAGGCGGCACGCTGGCGATATCGTGGAGCGTCTTGCCACTCCCATTGCCGTCGCCGAACTCGGCAGCGGCAGCGGCAAGAAGACTCGCCAGATTCTCGAAGCTCTCTGTCGCCGTCAGCGCACCCGTTACTATCCCATCGAGATTTCTCCCACGGCCCTCGCCATGTGTGAGCGTGAACTCAGCGATATCGATTGCATCAGCATCCTTGGCTTCGAGCGTGAATATCTCGATGGCTTGCTGGAAGTGGCCGCGCAGAGGCGTCACGGCCAGCATCTTCTTGTACTTTTTCTGGGAAGCACTATCGGAAACTTCGATCGAATGGCCGGACTCAAGTTCCTGAACCAGGTACGCCGCATTCTTCAGCCGGGAGATTCTCTGCTATTGGGTACCGATCTCGAAAAGCCTAGTTCCCAACTTCTGGCAGCCTACGACGACGAATTGGGAGTTACGGCCGCATTCAATTTGAATCTACTGGCCCGCATCAACCGTGAACTGGGAGGCGATTTTGATCTTGCTTGTTTCGAGCACGTGGCCAAAATCAATCACTACACTCGCAGTGTGGAAATGCATCTTCGCTCCACGCGTCACCAGACCGTAAATATTCCCGCCGCTGAACTTACCGTCGAGTTTTTCGAGGGCGAAACAATCTGGACCGAAAGCAGTCACAAGTACTCTCCCGACGAGATTTTTCACATGGCCAGGACCGCGGGCTTTCGCTGCGAGGTTCAATGGATCGACGACCAGTGGCCATTCGCCGAGAATCTATTGATCGCAGAATAAGCGCATCGCAGAATAAGCGCATCCCAGAGTAAGCGCATCGCAAGACAATCGGATCATCGCGGGTTCCTCCGTCGCCTGTCTTTCTCGTGTGAAAGAATTCTCATCTCGAAGTAAAACTTTGTAAACACCCCGTTTCTTGAGCTGCGGCAATGTAGATTAATGGAAGGTATGAAGGTAGCCACAATCCGCTTTCTGGCGATTGCATTCTGCGCTGCGGCCGCGACCAACTTGATTCCGGCTTGCCACGCGGTGCCGATCGGTTCGCCAATCCAGGAAGCTCCGGCCGCAGTTAGCAGGCGTATCGGCGTCGTCAAAACGATCAATGGGACGGTGATCACGCTGACGCCCGATTCCGGGGCCGACGTCAACGCCACGGTGCAACCTGCAACTCACATTGTCCGCATCGCGCCCGGCGAAAAGAGCCTGAAGAATGCAACTCCAATTCAGCTACAGGATATTCAGGTCGGCGACCGCATTCTGGTCGGCGGTAAACTTTCTGACGATAAAGTGTCACTCTTGGCCTCCTCCGTCGTGGTGATGAAGCGCTCCGACCTTGAGGCGAAACACCAGGAGGATCTGCAAGACTGGCAAAAGCGCGGGGTGGATGGACTCGTTAAGGCAGTAGATGCGGCGGCGGGTACCGTGACAATCTCTGCGCGGGGCAAGGATGTCGTTCTTCACACCTCCGGCAGTACTGTGATTCGCCGGTACGCTCCGGATTCCGTGAAGTTTGACGACGCCAAACCCAGCACATTGCAGCAGATTCTTCCCGGTGATCAAGTGCGCGCGCGGGGTGACCGTAGCGCCGACGGAAGTCAATTGACCGCCGATGAAATTGTCTCCGGAACATTCCGCAATATTGCCGGTACCGTCAACTCCGTTGATGCAAGTTCCTCGACAATCAACGTTCACGATGTGTTGTCAAAGAAAAATGTATCCATCAAAATCACTTCAGACTCCCAGCTGCGAAAGCTACCCCCCGAAATGGCTCAGATGATGGCCAAGCGTTTGAAGGGAGTGGCGACTGCCGCTATGACAGGCGGGTCGTCCAATTCCACAGCAAGAAGCGAACAGAATGGGCAGCGGGCGGGCGCTGCAGGAGCGCCCGGGGGAAACGGGATGGGTTCACATTCGGGCGGCGCGCCCGATTTGCAGCGGTTGATCAACCACGTCCCAGTGACCTCAGTGGCCGATCTGCACAACGGTGATGCGGTGGTCATTCTCTCGACCGAAGGGACGGACTCGGGAGCGAGCACCGCGATCCAATTGGTGAGCGGCGTTGAGCCCATCCTGCAAGCCGCACCAAACGCCGGCCAGGCAATGATGCTTGCGCCTTGGAGCCTGGGCGCGCCCGCCGCCGATAATGGCGGCCCGTAGTCCGCATCTCAATCAACGAAACCGGCGGGAAAAAGATATGGCAGAGGCTTACTCCACGGATTGGAATATTTGATGAACGCAAGGCAGTACTTTTACGTCATACTAATTTTCTTGCTGCTTCAGTTTTGCGTCGCACAGGCTCAAACCGCTTCGGGCACGTTGCGCGGGCAAATAAGCGATCCATCGGGCGCTGCTATTCCGAACGCGAGCGTGGTTCTCACCCCGGCGGCCGCTGGCTCAACACCAATTAAAGCGCAAGCGAACGGTCAAGGGCAGTACGAATTCAAAGGGCTTGCGCCCGGTCAATACACATTGAATGCTGTCGCCCAGGGATTCTCCGTCTACGAAAACGATAATGTTGTCATACCCGCCAATCAGTCTCTAGTGCTCAATGTTCCGATGACCATCGAAGTCGAGCAGCAGAAGATTCAGGTCGAGGATACGGCGCCCACCGTCGATGTGAATCCCTCGAACAATGCAGGAGCCATCACCATCACCGGCAAAGAACTGGAGGCCTTACCTGACGATCCCGATGAATTGCTCACCGACCTGCAGGCTCTGGCCGGTCCCTCCGCGGGACCCAATGGCGGCCAGCTTTATATCGACGGTTTCACCGCAGGCCAGCTTCCTCCAAAGGAATCAATTCGTGAAATTCGCATCAACCAGAATCCTTTCTCGGCTGAGTATGACAAGCTCGGCTACGGGCGTATCGAGGTCTTCACCAAGCCGGGTACCGATAAGTTTCACGGGCAGCTCCAGGTGAATGGAAACGACTCAGCTTTCAACTCCCCCAATCCGTTTGGCGGCGCCGACCAGCCCGGTTATTACTCCACTCAGTTCAGCGGTAGCGTTGGTGGACCTCTCAATAAGAAGTCATCGTTCTTTTTCGATTTTCAGCGGCGGAACATTAACGATCTTTCTGCCGTCAATGCCATTACGCTCGATCCCACAACTCTCACCGAGGTTCCCATTGTTGAGGCAGTGCCGTTTCCCAGGCATCGAACCAATCTCACACCCCGTATCGATTACCAGCTCAGCAAAAACAACACCCTGACCGTGCGCTATCAGTACTATCGCGACACTGAGGATAATGACGGCATTGGCCAATTCACACTGCCTTCCCAGGCCTACGACTCGGACTCGACCGAGCACACGCTGCAAATCAGCGATACACAAGTCATTGGGGGAAAGATCGTGAACGAGCTTCGGTTCCAATACTTGCGCGAGCTGGATAATCAGATCGCACAGAGTACCGAGCCAACGCTCAATGTTTTGGGATCGTTCGACGGCGGAGGCAACAATCAGCAGAATATTCTCGATCACCAGGATCATTACGAATTGCAGAATTACACATCCATCATCCACGGCAATCACACCGTGAAGTTTGGAGTGCGGCTGCGCGGCATCCGGGACGCGAACAGCCAGACCTCGGGATTCAACGGAGAATTTACGTTCTCTTCGCTGGTGCCCGATGCGCAAGAGACCGGTTGCGTGCCGACTCCGGGTCAAGCGCCCTGCCCGATTTCCTATGCGACTGCGATTCAAAACATGGGAAACATGACCAGGCCGATCGCGACGCAGCTTACGTATACGAGGGGCAGTCCGCCTTTGGTGGTGGGAAATTTCGACGGGGGACTTTACTACCAGGACGATTGGAAGGTGCGGTCCAACATCACTCTCAGCTACGGCCTGCGCTTTGAAACCCAGACTGGCATTCAGGATCACGCAGACTGGGCGCCACGCTTTGGCTTTGCCTGGGGGGTGGGTGGCAAAGGCGCTCCGCCCAAAGTTGTTCTGCGTGGCGGCTTCGGAATTTTTTATGAACGGTTCCTGGAAGCACAAATCCTGGAAGCTGAGCGGTTGAACGGGATCACGCAGGAGCAGTTTGTCATCGATAATCCCCAATGCCCGTCTCTTACGGATTTTGCTTCCTGCACGGGCGCGGTCATACCTGCGACGCCGACAACTTATCAGATCAGCCCGCGCCTCCATGCGCCTTACACCACTCAAACCGCCATCAGCGTGGAGCGGCAACTGACGAAGGTTTCAACATTGAACGTCACCTATCTGAATTCACGCGGCTTTGACCAGTTGCTTACCATTAACGCCGACGCTCCCTTCCCTGGAACTCCGTGCAGTCCGGCTTGCGCAATACCCACCTCGAATCTTTACCGATATGTGTCTGAGGCCGACTTCCGCCAGAATCAATTGATTGCCAACACGAACTGGCGGGTTGGATCGAAGGTGCAATTTTTTGGCTCCTATGTTTTGAACTACGCCAATAGCAATACTTCCGGCGTTTCCAGTTTTCCCTCAAACTCTTACAACATCAGCGCGGATTACGGACGCGCTTCTTTCGATTACAGGAATCGATTCTTCCTGGCGGGCTCGTTCGCTCTCCCGTATAACTTCCGTCTCAGCCCGTTCATGGTCCTGAGTTCTGGTTCGCCGTTTGATATCACCACCAGGAACGATCTCAACAACGATTCCATTTTCAACGACCGTCCCGGACTGGTCTCAACTGCAACCTGCTCCTCATCGGTGACGCTGACTCCGACTTCAAATACATACTGCACGCCGCTGGGAACTTTTAACGCAGCTCCGACCGCCGGAGAAAAACTCGTTCCGATCAACTACGCGATCGGTCCGTCGCATGAGGTTGTGAATCTGCGGCTTACCAGGGCCTTCGGTTTTGGTCCCAAGATCACTCGCGGCCCGGGAAATCAACCCCACGCCGGAGGTGGTGGCGGAGGTGGTGGCCACGGCGGCGGTGGTCCGCGTGGACCGCTATTCGGCGGCGGACCGGGCGGAATGTTGGGCGGAGGGTCTGACCGCCGCTACAGTCTCTCTTTTGGGGTTTCGGCGCGCAACGTTTTTAATAAAGTGAATTTTGGAAATCCGAGTGGCATCTTAGGTTCACGATTTTTTGACACATCGAACGGGCTAGCATCTAACGGACCGTTCTCGAACGGGGCGGCCAATCGTCGCATCGATTTGATAGCGACCTTCAACTTCTAGTCGGTCACCGTTGGGTTCTACACGAGAATCCGCGGTTCGGGTTATCCTGAGACGTGGAGCGCCAAGTCGCAAACTCCCGCAGAATAATTCCGTTTGTCACTCATTCCCACTACAAGACGTAAGTTTCTTTACTCTGCCGCAGCGGCGGGTGCGCTTGCGATTGGCGGCGATTCCGTCTTGCTGGAGCCAAATCGCCCTCGTATTGTTCGTCGGGAGTTCTCATTAGCGCGCTGGCCGGAGCGGCTGAGCGGCTTTACCATTGCCCTGTTGAGCGACTTTCATTACGACCCCTACTTTTCGGTTCATCCGCTTCATGCGGCTGTTCCGCTGGTGAACGGGCTGCGTCCCGATCTGATCGCCTTGACGGGCGATTTTGTTTCCGTACCTCCTCTTGGAGAACCTTCCAAAGCCGCATTTGCCGCCGAACCTTGCGCTAAAGTCCTCCGCCAGATGAGCGCTCCACACGGATTGTGGGCGGTCCTGGGAAATCATGACTGCGAAACCGATCCGGAGGAGGTTACGCGCGCGGTTAAGGCTGAGGGCATTCGAGTGCTTGAGAATCAATCGCAGGCGATTGAGCATGATGGTGCGCGTTTCTGGCTAGCGGGCGTGGATGACGTCCTCAGCGGCACTGCCGACGTTGGGGAGACACTGCTTGGTATCCCCACCAATGATGCCGTCGTCCTGCTTGCTCACGAACCAGACTTCGCCGATGATGCTTCTAAATTTCCTATCGATTTGCAGCTATCCGGGCACTCCCATGGAGGCCAGATCCGGATTCCATTCATTCCGCTGTTTTACTTGCCCGATCTCGCAAAGAAGTATGTGATGGGAACCTACCAGGTCGGTCCGCTGCCGCTCTATACCAATGCTGGCATCGGGACCGTCAACATCCCTGTGCGATTGAATTGCCCTCCGGAAATTACTCTCATCACCCTTCGGTCTACTCAGAAAGGATGATGTCGGGCGAGGGGCCAAGAAGAGCGAGAGTTAAGGACGCTCTATACCTGCCTGCGAAGTGCAACTGCCTTCACACAGCTGCCTGGCAACAGCTTTTACCCCACCGCAACCAACTGATAAGACGTGTTTTAGGATATGCGTACGCTGGCACTAGACTTGCCCATAAATAAAGCGCACTCACCTGCTCCTCTGAGTTGCAACATGCGTCGTCGCATCTGGCCCTTGCTTCTAATTCTCGCGCTTCCTGCCGCTGCTAGTGTGCGGCCTGTAGTCCCGCGTTTCGGCAAAGCTCTTTTATCCGAGCGGGAACACAAACTGTGGAAGACTCCGATTCGCGCCTCCGAGTATAGCGATGTGCCTCACGTCAGCGCGCGTGCGCGTTGCGAGGATACGCACCCACCAGAAGCTTTGACTACGCCCGACCCGCTCATAGTTCCAGTGGTCTCTGGCACCAGAGTAAAGGTAAGCTTCATTATCGGGACGGATGGCCGCGTGCACAGCCCTCTTATCTTGCAAAGCGGCGGCACTATGGGCGACCGCAATGTGCTGCAAACCGTAGGAACCTGGCGCTACCGTCCGGCTACCTGTAACGGCGTGCCGACTGAGGCCGAGGGCAAGATTGAGTTTTCCCGCCGCTAGCACTCTCTTGGACTAGAATGAATCATTATTCGCCGACTCAGAGCGTAGTCCAAATCGTGGATAGCGAAAACCAACTCGGCAAACCATCCAGCGCGGCGCCAGCGGAGGACTCTCTCGAGACACGGCCCGGCGCGGGCCCGGACGATTCAGCATCCGGAGAAACCCGTCAGCGTCTCTTCCCCGAAATGCGACGCCCCAAGCCCAATCAGGAGGCGATTGCGGCGGCTCTTCAGGCCATGCAACGTCTTACCATGAAGATGGATTCCGAATCCGCCGCCGAGGATAGTGCGGCGCAAACCACTGGCACCGCTTTTATTATTTGCTCCTCTTGCGGACATAAGAACCGCGAAGCCAATAAATTTTGCGGTATGTGCGGACTTCCGGTAGCAGCCTCACCTGATGAATCGCCGGGTTCCGAATTACCAGAGCTCGAGTTGCAAAATTTCGGCCTACCGGGTGCCACTTCAGCAGCATTCGGGGAGGAGCGGCCCCCGTCTGGAGTACCTTACGCCGCGCAGGAAAGCGAACGCGAAGCGCATCCTGCTGCAGGTGCGCCGGCGAGTCAGCATCACTATCACCATCATTACCATCACCACTATTTTCAGGGCGGGGTGGAAGGTACCCCGGCAGTCCCACGAGGTAATGCGCCCGACAGCGTTCGCGAGACAGACCGGATGAGGATCGCGGCTGCCGCCAAAGGAGAGCCGATGAGCCGCAGTGAGGCTGCGGTGCGGCGCGTGACTCAGGAGTGGGTGCTGGCCTGCAACACGCGACAACTCGATGAATTACTTGATCTCTACGCTCCCGACGCCGTGGTGGTGCGCTCCAACCTGCCAGTGCTGCGGGGAGCCGCGGCTGTGCGCGAGTTCTTTTTCTCGGCCATCGAATCCGGTCTGGGAGAAGTGGCGGTGGAACCTATCCGCGTGGAGGTTCTGGGTGACCTGGCTCACGAAGTGGGACGCTACAGCGCGCTGGTTCCAGGCACCGCTGGCAAGCGCCGCGAGGAGCGCGGAAAGTATTTGTGGGTCTTTGCCAAGCAGAGCAGTGGAGATTGGAAGCTGGTCTCGGAATGCTGGTCGAGCGACCTCACTCTTGCCAGCGCGGAATCCGACGTTCCGAAGCCCGCGATTCCTCTTGCGTCAAAGGCATTGCCCCGCAAGGGATAGAAATCTCCCTCACGGCCTTACGCTAAGATTTTCCAAATCCTTACGCAATTGATCCAGCGTTTGCATCTGAATCGTGCGCATGCCGAGCTTCGCGGCGCATTCCAGGTTCAGGGCGCGATCGTCGATGAAACAGCACTGCTCGGGATCGATCTGCGTGATCTCGATGGCGAGATGGTAAATACCGCTCTCGGGCTTGCGCAGTCCCACGAAGCAGGAACTGACAAACACGCGGAAGATTTCCCGCAAGCCGAATTTTTTGATGCGGTATACATTTAACTCGCGGGACTCGTTGTTGATCGTGCCCATAAAGTACTTGCCGGAACCGGCAAGAGCACGCGCGAAGGCCAAAACGTCGGCCATCGGCTGTGACAAGGAAAACATGTAATCCCGAAACTCCTCGCGCGTGAACGGACGGGCTGTGTAAAAGACGGTGCGATCCAGATATTCGTCGAGCGTGATTTTGCCGCATTCGAACGACGACACAACCATCTCATGCCGTGCTTGAAACTCTTTTTGGTCGAGATGAAAGTGCTCCAATGCCTCGGCGCGTTCCTTGTGATCCCACGCATTGGTAAGCAGAACTCCTCCAACATCCCAGAAGATGGAGTGAATGTCAGACACTTATCGATCCCTCTCTTTTTTTTCTAACCATCAGTTTAGATTATTCATCGTGACGTTTGCGACATCGTCGCCTCGGGTGCATCCGGCACAAAGTTCGGTGGTGAGTCTTCTACTGGTCCATGCGTCACAGCCTTCCCAAGCACTCATCGTTTGTAGACTGTCGTGTCGGAGTGGTAGTTGCGCCAATCGAACCAGTAGTCCTTCAAAGCGGGGATCCGTTCAAGGCATTTTCCTTGCGCGGGACCGGAAATGGCGCAGCCCTGAAAGTTCCATTGGCTGGCTGTAGTGGAGTCAAGCAGCATCCAGTCCTTGCTGTCAGCTTGCAGGAAGAACTCGGCGTCGCGGCCGTCGATGCGGCTGACGAAGACCCGGAATGATTTACCATCGGGGCCGAGGACGAGCAGCAACGGCGTACCGTTGACCTGATCCACAACCGGAGAGTGCTTTGCAAAAGCTTCCCACGGATAAGCGCGGGCGGCTCCGTTAGTCGTGAGTCCGATGACGATATCACGCGACTTCAGCTCCGTGCCGGGAAAGGCGATAACAACGGGCAGTTTGGCAACCTCCGACTCCCAGTTGCTGTCGTACTTCTTTGTATATTTGGCGACGGGCGCAAGCACCTCACCAGACGGATATTCAGTTCTCCACTCATCGAAAGTGAGTTCGTCGCTGAGGACCAGACTTAGCGCGGCGCCCTGCAGCGAGCCATAGATCGCCTTGCCGGTGATCTGCTGCCACCAGGTTCCGGTTTCTTTATCGCGCATGAGGAAATTCTGGTTGTTGATTCCAGCCAGATGGAAGTGCAGAACTTGTCCGTTTACGGTTCGCGTCCACACCAGACCGGTGTGACAGAGCGTTCAATATGTAACGGCAATCGGCAGATCCCCCACAACGTCGTTGAGCACGTGATGGTAAGCCATCTGGCTGATAGGGTAAGCGCGCGCATCGTTGCCCAGGCGAACGGACATGATCATTTCTTTCGAGTCGGTTTGGCTATCGGCTTGGGCGAGAAAACGCGCTCCAGAAATAGGATGGAACATCCATTCAAAGTAATTGAGGCGAGCCATGACAGCGGAAAAAGCGACGACGAGCAGCGTGAGTACCAGCGCGTATTTTCGCCAGCGGTTCGTGCTTTTCCACAATGCGAAAGCAAAAATGAAACAGGCGATAGCCGCGATCAAGGTGCCCAGCGGAGCCCGTTGCTGCAGCGCCATTGCGACCAGGAGTGCGCGTGGCGCCTGACGGCTAAATGGTTGAATAATGAACGCGGGTATAAGGAATAACCCGATGGTAGTGAACGCGCAGACAGAAAAGCCGATCCAGAGGTAGTATGGCGTTTGCTGGCGGTTTTTTCGGGAGGCAGTTGTAAGAGAGGGCCTCATAGTTAAGCGACTGATCGGCAAAATAAGTTTATTCCATAGCTTTGAGTCGGGCCACTTTAAAAGAGAAAGGTCAAACGAGGGAATAGTACAAAAAAATAAAACCCCGGTCCGCGAAGCGGGACCGGGGCACTATATTTTTTAGTTTATTGTGGGGTGAAGTTTTGATGGAAGCCCAAACTCACCACGTCCTGGAACATTGGAGTTCCGGGAGGCAGGTTGGCGGGGTTCAGGAATTGCGTGTCGAAGAAATAGTTACGATTGGGGGCGCCGTAAACCGAAGTGCAGCACTTGAAGTTCCCGGTCGCATACTGCGAGTAGTACATGCTGATCATTGACCCGGCATAGTTGACGACTGCACCATTTCCGTTGTCGGAGCGGTCCTCAAGATAGCGGAGGAAGTTGTGCATGCCCCCGTCGGTGCCGAAGTCCGCTTCGGTCGACCAGGAAGGATTCGGGAAGGGAATGCTCTTCCCCGCGATGATTGCCACCCGATAGTAGCTAGTGTTTCCATATCGACCCACGGTGCAGTTGCCGGTTTTAGCTGCGCAGCCGGGGTACTCGAAGCTCTCGTAGTCTGTCCAGCCAGTGTTGGTCGTCGGAGCCGTGTTGGTCGCCGGCGGGTTCGACAATAGCGTAACCGCATCAGCGATGATGGATGCCGCCGAATGGGGAGTGGTGCCGTCCGAGCCCTGTGGCGAGACTGTCCAAAAGGGATCTTTAACTCCCGTGTTGTAGTCGCCCCAGACGTACACGGGCTCTTCCGAGGCGACGGTGAAACCGTTACCGTTGGCCGTCAAGGTTCCGCCTGTTGGCGGAACGAAACTGTTGCCGGCACTATCCATACCGCCATCGACTAGGCGCAGCACATGGCGCGGTCCGGTCACCATGTTCCATTCGGCTGTAGCGACTCCGTTTGCGGCGTATCCCGAGTTGTACGACGAGCATCGCACCGCGCTGGCCGTGACCGACCCGTAAATGTAATAAGGCAAGGCCATGTTAGTCGTGTTTGTGATGCCGAAGCCGGCGCCCAGATTTGTCTCTCCCCACTTGTCGACCTTTCCTCCATTTACTGTTGTACCCTTTACCGCCGTGTCTTCCGGGGAATAGGGAACGGGGGTGGTGGAGGTGATCGTTGCGTAATAGCTCATTGCTTCAAGGTTTCCATCGGGTACACCGACGGCAGAGCCAGAGTTGACTATGTCGTTCAAGCCTGACATGCCTGAGAGGCCGGGGGCGTAAAACGTCGTCAGCGGATACAGATCTGGCAACATGCCGCGGCGATCAGAGAAGTACAGAATGTAGCCGTTGTAGGTCGAAGCGTTGACTTTCTTGCCGCTGCCGCCCGAATACGGTGTCGATCCCTGCAGCCACAGCCACAGGTTGCCTACGTCGAGTTCAACAGCGTTCATGATTCCAACCGGACTGCAATTCGGATTAGCGCCTCCCGTCCCGCCAGGATCTCCCGAAGGCCGCGCGTCGCGCGGTTCGCCTTCGCGTGCGTCATAAAGATTCAGCGGTAGCCAGTGGGAAGCCGTTCCGCTCGAGTCAGTGGTATCGCTCTCCATGGCGCCGCTTGTGGCCACGGGTTCCTGTAGTTGCTGCAGAATCAGGATAGCCGGACTGATTCCATTCTGACACTGAGCCGCGGGGTAGTTAGGAAAGTTCTTGCACAACGGAGCCGTGGTTACGGAACTGTTGTACGGGTGCGTCGGGGGCTGATTGTAGTTGCGGCCAAAACCGTAGCCCAACCATTGCGTTGTAAGGCCAACCCATGAAGTGGGGTTGGTTCCGCAATTTGTGGCGGTTGTCGGACAGTATTCCACGCGAAGCCATGCTCCCTTGCACTGGCTGCCGGACACCGTCACCTGGCCAAATAGCGGCCACGACGCCAGCGTGCTGGTGCATCCGGTGGGCGCCTGCGCTGCCCAGTCGTTTGTGCTGGTGCTTTTCAGGGCGGTAGCGAAGTACATATTGCCGATCGCGGGGACGCCACCCGGCACTGTCTGCGTAGTGGTGACATAGCCGGTGGCGTTGCCGAGGTTTCCGAACGGCGTTCCGATCTGAATGTCCTGCGTGGCGCTGTCGGAACGGGTTTCACCCGGATAGAGTTCGGCCTCGGTATCGGCCAACAAGATGCGGATCGAAGCTTCGTTGTAAAGCCGCGAGGCTGATACCTGCGCGCTGTCGCCGGGTGTAGGTTTGCGAATGATGTCGATCGCACCCACCTTCGAGCTGTTCACGAACGGCAACTGCAACTTGGTGGCGCCGGTGGCTCCGTTCTCGACGAATCCTTTAAAGGTTCCTTGGGAAACGCCGGGCCAAGTCGTGGTGTTTGCCGTGCCGACGGTAGGAGCAAAACCGCCGCTCCAGCTTCCAGTGGTCAGAGCCAGGCAGTTCGAGCCTGATCCTGGCCCAGGGGTCGGAGCCGCAGGACAGCCACCCGAGGCATTCGGTATGTAAACCGAGCCGTTATAAGAGCCGGCAGTGGGGCCGGCGGCGGTGCCATTCTCCAGCTGTGAGATAATCACTTGTCCTACAGCGGCAATTTTGTCGGTAAAGGTCAACGGACCGCCGTTGGCAGCCAGGAACAAGTTGCCATTCGTATGAACGCGGCCACCGAAGTTGAATGGCGGGCCGGCGAAATAATCGCAATCGCCGTCGCAAAAGACACCGAATTCGAAGGCAGGAAGCAAGGCAACTTCTACGGTTCGGGTCAGGTTTACAGATGCGCCGGTGGGTGTGATCGCGGCATTGTTCGTGGCCTCACCTGCCGATGAAGCGCGAGTAGCCGTCACTTGCAGGTTGAAAGAGATGAGAGTTGCCACCATCCCCTGGTCCGAGCCGGAGCCGACGATATCCCAGGTACCCGCGGGGTTGCCGTTCGCGTCCGACTTCGGCCACGTGATCGGGGGCTCGGTATAGATCATGCTGGTGATGTTCGAGCCGCTAATAGCAGTCGGATAATTAGCGGGAGCGGTGAGAGCGGCAATGGAGGTGGCAGTCGGCGACTGCGAGGACTGATACAGCTGGGAGAGCTGGGCGGTCAGGTTTTCGATGCCCGACTCTGCGCCATAGTAGGCCAGGTTGCCTTCCAGATCGTTGCCTCCCATGCGCTGTTCATTATTGACCAGATACAGAAGGCCTACCGCCATGGCCGACAGCAGCAGCGTCAGCAAAAGCGCCGCGATGAGCGTGAAGCCTCGCGAATCTCGTTTGCTCTTCCCCATGTTTCCCCCCTCCAACGTCAAAAGCGAAATCTCAGACCGGCCGGACTTCAGATTGCCAATCATTGGCAAACTTTGGTGCTGTCACTATAAGAATTGCAGAAACTCATGTTGCCAGCGGAGACAGAACTCGCCAAATACATGCTCTGGGATTTATTTCCTCCAGAAGTCAAACTCTGGCCCATCACCCACATGTTGACCTTTTGAATGAGCCCGGGGGAGTCTCCAGATGCGGCCACGTTGGATAAGTTCGCATTCATCAGGCCGCTCGTGGAGCTGATCACGTCATAGCTGAATTGCAGGTTGATGATGTTGTCGGCCACCGGGACGGCAGTGAGTCCGTTGACCTGGCGCATGAGGCGCGGGGTCTGGACGGTTCCTCCAGCGGCGGGAACTTGCAGAAAGTAAGTCACGGCGTTGAGGCGGCACACGTTGACCGTGTTGCCCCCACCAAGAGCGGGTCCTAAGCTGGAAATGGTACTGGCCAGACTGTTGGCGCCGGTCTGATTGAAATTGAGAGCGTCGCCGGACGCAAAGTCGATGGTGGTGTTGTTGGGAAGGCCGGTGATTTCGGCGACTACGGCGGCGGTTTGAGCTGAGCTGGTACCCCCGCTGCTGCCGGCCGTGCCCGCGCCGGGTGTGCTGACAAGAAAGAACAGCAGGTCGCCGACGTTCAGGCCGCCTGCGGCAAGGATGTTAGTGGGGTAACCCGCAGTGATAGTGGTCGCCGGGGCCACCGTGGCTTGGGTTGTACTGGGAAAGGTAAAACTGAAATTGTTCAGCGGAAAGTTGTAATCGCAATAAATCGAAGTGATGCTGTCGTTCACCACGGGTGCGGGAGCACTGGTGATGCCCGCGCCGCCCTCGACGCCGTTGCCATAGCCGGGCAGAATGCCATACATGAAGTTTCCGGTCGGGTAGGTGTCGGCGGGAACATAGCAGGTGCCGGCCTGGTTGCAAGCGACTTTCGTGTTGCCACCGGCGGTGGGCAACTGCAGGCCCCCCGAGGGCAAGCCCGCGCCCGCCATGCTGATGTCTTTGGTCATCAACTCGACGGCGGCGCGCATGTTCTGCTGGACTTCGGCTCGCTGTGTGACTGTGAAAGTGGCGGTCATTCCCTGGCGAAAAAGGCTAGTCATGGCCAGAATCCCGATCAGGCCGATGGCGGAGGCCACCATCAATTCCAGAAGGCTGAATCCGCGTTGCGAGTTTGCGATGGGAATCTTCATGGTTCCTTGGGTCCTCCGCCTTAGTGGTAGCTGGAGATCAACCCGTTCACCGAGTAAGTGCGGGCGGGCCAGCCGGGTTTCTGGTAGGTAACGGAGACAGTGACGGCGATGAGATTCGCGTTGACTCCACCACCCTGGGCGGCGGGCAGATCCACCGCATTGAAAGTGATGGTGCGGGTAAAGTTGCTAAGGCTTTGGGTGACGTCGTCGGCGGTGCCGAGGATACCATCGGGACCGGGCAGGACCAGGCACTCCACTCCTCCCGGGCAAGCCGTGCCCGTGTCTGGGGCGGTGCAGGCGACGTCATCGGCAGTGCCGACGATGCCATCCGGTCCGGCGCACTTTAGTTGCTGAGCTCCGCTCTTGAAGACTCCGCCGTTGGCGATGTTTTGGAGAGACGAGAAAGGAAGCTGCTGGCTGTTGCGAGCAGTGTAGATGCTTTCCATGGCATCGAGTGCTTTGTGCCGCGCAATCAGGTCTTCTTGCGCCGAAGCCGTGGCGCTTATCGCTGTTGCGAAACTAGCCATTACGGCGAGCAGCCCAATCGTCATCACGACAATCGCAATCATGACTTCGATGAGCGAGAAACCGCTCTCCGTTGGACTCTTCCTGTCGGATTGTTCTCTCTTGATCATTGTTGTACCCAGGTACCCGTCTGCCCCAATCGCCACCCGCGGATTCTTCCGGTTGCTCCCCAGACGGTAATGGCGCGTGAACTGTTGTACATGTTGTCGCCGGGGCGAGTCAGGTAAACGACGCCACTGTTGTAAGTACCGTTGTTACCCACCACGAAGGCCTGCGAAGAGCCGTCAGGCATGAATATGACGTAGTTGAGCGGCTCACCGGCCAGGCCCTGTCCGAAGTCAATGGCATTGACGCCAGCACCGAAACCGTCCGGCGCATTGGCGGGGAATCCCGCTTGCACCGCAAAACTCACATCTGAAGGAATCGAATATGTGATCACTTGCTGTATCGGTTGTGCTATCCCGCCAACCGGCCCGGGCTGATACTCGACCTGTATAGTGCCCGCCGGAAATCCAGCAGGATTGAAATTGACGTAGTATTCGTGGCTTTGAGTGATCGCCAGGTTTCGAGTATTACGCAGGGCCATCAACGTCGTGTCGTAAGCCGAGTTGATGTGCGCCTGATTCAGTACAGGCCCCAAAGCGATGTAGCTGATGCCCGCCAAAATCAGGGCAATGGTGATCGTGATCATCAACTCCAGCAGCGAAAACCCGGTCTTCTTTCGCGATACCATAAGCTTCCTTCAGGCCTGACCGCGTCGAGAAAAGCGCGACCGCTCGCAAAGCAGACTGGTCGCATCTCGATATGGCTAGTCGATCTTCATACTAGGGAGGGGCGCGGGTAGCGTCAAAGCACTACGGTGTAACGCCAAAGCATTGGTCTTTTGTAATCACTGTGGTGACCGATGTCACCTGCTTGAGGCGGCGACAGTTAGCTGACTGGTAGCTAACGGCGGTGGCTTTTGGAATGACTCCGGTAACTTGTCGGATGAACCGCAGTGACCCTACGATGCATGGAGGTATGACTCTCTCATCGCTCCTGGTCTGCGCAGACGAAGCTTCAGTCGAGGTGCTGAATCGTGTGCTCGAGGAACTCGACATCCAGGTGGAGTTGTGCGTGGAGGTTGCGCGGGCTGCCGTAAGGCTGGCGCAGCAGCGCTTTGACCTAATCATCCTCGATTGCCAAACCCAGGCGGATGTCACTTCCTTATTGCATGAGAGCCGCTCTTCGCGCCTGAACGATGCGAGCTTGGCCGTTGCCGTAGTGTCCGGGCAGGAGAATATCCGCGAGATATTTTCTCTGGGCGTGAATTTCGTGCTGTACAAACCAGTCTCTCACGAACGCGCATTGAGCAGCTTGCGCGCGGCGCAGAGCGTGTTATACCGCGATAAGCGCCGAAAGGCGCGGGCTCCGGTACATACGCATGCCACCATTGATTACGCTGGCGGAGAACAGGCCAAAGCAACCCTGGTGAATCTGGCGGAAGAAGGCATGGCGGTGAATTTCGGCAAGCGGCTCCCGCCAACCTGTAAAGTTTATTTTCAATTTCAA
Organism: Candidatus Sulfotelmatobacter sp.; assembly: GCA_049589695.1. GTDB lineage: Bacteria > Acidobacteriota > Terriglobia > Terriglobales > Acidobacteriaceae > Sulfotelmatobacter. The sequence goes on from JBAWBG010000207.1 coordinate 23,845, forward strand.
TTGCCAGGACAGACAGCAAATGTTCGGCTCTCCGGTCAGGTAGTTTGGCAGGACTGGAACGGACGCGCCGGAATTCAGTTTGTGGATGTGCCGCAAACTTCGAGGCGGGTTCTACAAGACTGGCTGAGAATGAACACGGAAGACGCTGCAAGAGCGCAACTGGCTTCCGAAAAATTGAAAGTGGAGTCTTCCATCCGACCTGATGCGGATGGGGTGCTGACGAACGCGCGCGGTAAAAAACAGGATGTCACGGGGAGCGACGGAGAAGCGGCTGCGCGGCTTCGTGACGGAACGGATAATCGCCGCGGGCAAACCCGTTATGCCTGCCGCCTGGGAGCCGAGGTTTACC
>JBAWBG010000208.1:0-2614 GCA_049589695.1 Candidatus Sulfotelmatobacter sp.
TAGCCGCTTCTAGAATCTCAAACCGTAAGTGTTTCGATGGCGCAATATTTCATTCCTCGCCAAATTTCTTAAGATCCTCCGGTCCATCCGCCAGAGCCACCGCGTTCTTGCCTTGCACCATTTCCCGAACTTTTTCGACCACATCGGGATTCGCCAAAGTGGTGATGTCGCCGGTGTTCATGTTATTCGAGAGTGCCGCCAAGACCCGGCGCATGAGCTTGCCAGAGCGGGTTTTCGGCATATCCGGAACAATTAAAACTCTGCGCGGGCGGGCAATTTTGCCAATCATGGTTTCGATGGCTTTGTTCACTTTGTCGACGATCGCCGGACTCGCCTGCACACCGGGTCGTAGCGCGATATAAACCTCGGGAACGCGGCCTTTGATTTCGTCCACCACCGGCACCACCGCCGCTTCCGCCACCTCGGGAACCGTCAGGCACGCAGACTCGATCTCTTTCGTACCCAGCCGGTGGCCGGCGACGTTGATCACGTCATCCACACGCCCCAGTATCCGGAAATAGCCGTCCGCCGCCAGCACCGCGCCGTCCGCCGCAAAATATGGCCAGTCATGCCAATCTTTGCTATTTCGATCTTTGCAATATTTGCTGTAGTACTGGCTAACGAAGCGGTCCCGATCACCCCAGATGGTCTGCATAATTCCCGGCCACGGATTGCGAATGCAAATGTTTCCCGCTTTCCCCGATCCAGCCGGAATTTCCTCGGAGTTCTCATCCATAATCGTCGGATAGATTCCGGGCATACCCGGACCCGCACTTCCCGGCTTCATCGGATCTAAGGCCGGCTTGGTGCTGCACAGAAATCCTCCGTTTTCGGTTTGCCACCAGGTATCCACAATCACCGCTTCGCGCTTCCCCACCGTCTCGTAATACCAGCGCCACACTTCCGGCTCGATAGGTTCACCTACGGTAGTCATGTGCTTGAAGTGGTAGTTATACTTCGTCGGTTCATCATGGCCAGCCTTGCGCAACATGCGAATCGCCGTCGGAGAGGTGTGAAAAATGTTAACGTCCAGGCGCTCGGCGATTCTCCACGCCCTCCCGGCATCGGGATAAGTAGGAACGCCTTCGTAGAGAACACTCGTAGCGGCCAATGCCAAGGGCCCGTAAACAATATAGGAATGGCCGGTGATCCAGCCGATATCGGCCATGCACCAATACACGTCCTCAGGATGAATGTCCTGAATGTATTTCGAAGTGCCGGCGACATAGGCGAGATAGCCACCGGTTCGATGCTGGCAGCCCTTGGGTTTTCCTGTGCTCCCGCTGGTGTACATCAGAAACAACGGCGCTTCTGCATCCATAGGAACGGGAGGAACGATCTGGCCTGAGTACTTCGGCAGAATCTCGTCGACGAAAACATCGCGGCCTTCAACAAATGGCGATGCGGACGCATTCTTGCCCGGATGGCGCCGCCAGACTAAAACCTTGTCGACGTTTTGCCCCTCCTTCTTGGCTTCATTCAACGCGATGTCAGCGCCCGCTTTGTGGTCGATCATCTTGCCGTTGCGATAGTAACCATCCATCGTGATGAGGACACGGCTGCGGGAATCGGCAGCGCGCATGCCGCAAGCTTCGCCGCTGAATCCGCCAAACACGACAGAGTGAATCACGCCCAGGCGGGCGCAGGCCAGCATGGTAATCGGCAACTCGGGTACCATGGGCATATGAATGGTGACGCGATCTCCGCTCTTCAGGCCGCAGAAATCGCGCAACAAGGCCGCGAATTCATTCACTCTTACATAGAGTTCGCGGTAGGTGACAGACACAGTCGCTTCGGATTCGGGCTCCGGCACAAAGATGAATGCAGCTTTATTCTTGTACTTCGCGAGATGACGATCCACGCAGTTGTACGAGGCGTTGATCTTGCCGCCTACAAACCACTTCCAGAATGGAGGATCGCTGGTATCGAGTGTGGTGTGCCAGTACGTATCCCAGCTCAACAGATCGGCGTACTCGCGAAAACATTCGGGAAAGTTTTTCTCGCCGAAGCGCTCCATCACGCCAGGATCGCTAAGATTCGCCTGGCCGACAAATTTCGCGGAGGGATAATAGTATTCCTCCTCCCGCCAATGAACTGCGATCTGAGCCTGAGTAGTCTCGACTGCTTCTTTGCTTTTTTCTCGAATTTCAGTCATGTCCATCACACTCTCTCACACACGATTTATAGCGTGGCGCATAGTCGTCCACGTAGATTCTAAGCGAAGTGCCTTGCATTCTGGGAAAACGCGGGGTGCCGCGCATCGTAAACGTTGGTTCAAGAAATGCGAAGTACAGCGCGGAAGTCGCGCCGCATGGTTATTTTCCTCGAAAAAACCCTTGAGCGCGCGAGGTCAGCTTTACCGCAGGGATCCCGGGACACAGAACACCGCTGATGTCATTCCGTCGGCGTGGCACGTCCTCCGGCCTCATCCCAAATGCGTGTAGACCGCGTTTCGCGCAGCAGAAAGCTCCCTACAATAAACGTCATACCGGCTACGATTATAGGATAGTAGAGGCCGGCATAAATCTTGCCGGTTTCCGCTACCAGCGAGAGGCCAATGAGCGGCAACAATCCCCCAAATACACCATTGCCGATGTGGTAGGGCAAAGAAAGT
>JBAWBG010000209.1:0-3009 GCA_049589695.1 Candidatus Sulfotelmatobacter sp.
CAAATCTGCGAGCAGTGATTCTTGAGCGCATCCGGGTAAGGGGAAACTCTACGCGCGACCTACTAATGTGTAGGCGCTTGGCGAGTAATCGGCGCGGGACAGAAGTTCTCGCAGTAACCAACAGCGAGAGGGACCGTGCCGTCGCATGCGAGGGAGGGCTCGTCAACAAGCGCCGCAGTCGCCGAAAAAGTTCGATCCATCCTTGCGAGCAAGCGACTCACGCTATATCGAGCATCTCAGCAATCCGTCGCACTGTATGGCCTGTCTTCCCCATACTTCCTCCCGCACCATCTCTATTACGATCTTCGCTCGGGGTCCTTCCGGCCGAGCATTCATCAGATCTTCGCGTTGAGTTGCATTTCCGGCTACCGTGTGGCGGACTGGCTGCGGGTCTTTGGCTTTGAACTCGAAGATATTACACGCTTGCAGATCGTGCTCCCTTCGAAACGGACCTTTGTCCTCGATACTTCGCTTACCGACCCGAACCAATGGATACCCTGGCTTCGCAACCGGCCGCTCGGCGAACCTATTCCATCGATCACGCCAATCGCGCGGCTGCTGGAGTTGGGGCCTCGGAAGCGAATCGCCTCTGTGTCGCCACGCGACCGCCATTTCATTTATGCCAAGATCGGATTTGAAGATGCACTTGCGTTTCCGGAACTCATCCCCGGGAGCATCGTACGCGTGAACCCAGATGTCACCGCCGACCTGGTAGGTAGACAGAACTCCGGCATTTCTGACCGGCTATTTCTCCTGGAACACAGCAAGGGCTTCTGTTGTTGCCGTATCCGCATTCTGGGTGGCGGTGTCATCGTCCCTTTCGACAATGGACTCCCTTATGCGCAGGTCGAACTGCATTGCCCGCAGGAGGCTCGTCTCTGGGGCGCGGTCGATCTAGAGTTCCGGCCGCTGGTGCTCGGCGAGGAACCCAAAGTCCAAAAGGATCTGGCCCGGCAGTGGAAACCTCAGAAGCTTCCCACACACGAAGAGTTTGGGCTACTGCTCAAGAGAACACGCACACGAATGAATCTTTCTATTCGCGAGGCCGCTGCGATGAGCCGTACTATCGCTGAAGTCCTGAAGGAGGATCGATACACAACTTCGCCGAGTTCGCTCAGCGATTACGAACTGAACAACATCCCACCGCGGGACTTCCACAAGATCATCACACTTTGCTCCATCTATAGCGTGCAGTTTGAATCAGTCATGAAACAAATGGGAATTGATGTCGCGGAGGCGGGCACAGAATCGATGCCGGACCGCTATTTGTCCCGGGCTGAGCCGGCTGTGGCAGCCAAAAGACGCGACCTAGAGAGTGCCGGTACGGGACCTGTTGAGAAACTCCTCGAAGAGTTGCAGGAGGTCCCTTTGTTCTTGCGTGACTCATTGGGATACTTCGCTGGTTCGGCACACGTTTCCCTGGATGATTTCTTCTGGGTCGGAGGCGACGACGACCCGCTTCACCCCTACCTCGAAGAAGGGTTGTTGGTCATGGTCAACCGCCGCCGCAAAACGCCTTTTCATTTGGCATCGAAAGCGTGGTGGCAACAGCCGTTGTACATCATCCTTATGAGAGAAGGGGTTTACCTGGCCTGCTGTTGCTCGGTTGAAGACGGCATGCTGGTGATCCACCCCTACAGTCGGGACTTTCATCGCACCGCACAGTACCGACTGCATCAGGATGCGGAAGTCGTCGGACAAATTGTCGCGACTATGCGGCGATTTTCGTGAGTTGGTCTGCCCCAAGGAACCTCTCGCTAAGTACGCATGTGCCGTCAACCGAAAAATCACTTCGTGATGTCCGCACTGAAGGTTTCGGTTGTTAGAGAGGAGCAAACGGTTATGCCTTCTGGCGTAACGCTGAACGGCGTATAGGCTATGCGACGTTGGATCGGATCCAACAGAGGAGCAAAGGATCCAGAAAGAAATACTCTCCCCGATAACGATCGATAATATCGCGCGCATCCAGAGACTGGAGCGCTTTCTGAACACTTGACGCTGGGCCGAGGCGAAACTCGCCACGGACACCCTGGGAATAGATCTCCGACGCTCCCCGATGGGCCAGCGCCTGCAAGGTCGCACGCTGTCGCGCGGGCAGTTGCTCCCAAAGGAGCTCGTAGTAGGTGGACTGGCCGATCACCAGCTTGCGGACGACCCTCTCGACATCCGAAATATTCAATGTCCGTTTGTCGGCGATTTCCGCGTAGTCCCAAAGCTCGTGTGCGATGCGCTGCACGTCATAGGGAATTAGATCGGCCGTAGCGAGCAGAACAGACACAGCTTCCCCATCGATTGTTCTTCCCCGCCTGCGGAACTGAGAAGTTACGAATTCCTCCCAAGCCTCGGCAGGAATCTTATCCAGAAACATTTGCGGACCCGCTTTGTGAAAAGGGCGCTTGGAAGAAAGCATCTCCTGCATGAGCGAAGGCTGGGACCCGGCAAATACGTAGCCCACTTCCCTTTGTTGCTGAACTTGATTTCGAATTGCGTTCTCGATCGAGCCTCCGTCGAATTCCGAGATTTGTTGAAATTCGTCGAGGCAGATCGCCATGCGGAAGCCCGCATTTTTCGTCAGTTCGCCAGGCAACGCAAAAACATCGGGGGCGATGGGGGCGGGGTCGAAGCCAGTCCCTTTACCAATCGAAACACTTACCTCACCCGTGTTGATGTTGTAGTTGATATCGGGCTTGACCTGTCGCCCGAAGCGCGAAATCCAATCCTTCACCCGCTCCCACGGACCCGCCGCCCGCAGCACTTTTTCCGCAAATTTCTCGAGAAACTGCGCGTAGCTGGAATAGCTGCTTACCGTGAGATTAACGGTGTGTATGTGCCGCTTCTTCAATTTAAACAGGGCAACTGCCACCAAGGAGCTCTTGCCAAAACGTCGCGGCGAAAGGAGGAAGACTTTTTGACCGTCCGCTAAGTCCCGCACCAGTTGGCTCAACTCCTGCGTCCGATCGACAAATCGCGCGTCGTCGATAATTTCGCCAAATACAAAAGGATTTTCCG
>JBAWBG010000210.1:0-23192 GCA_049589695.1 Candidatus Sulfotelmatobacter sp.
GACTATTCGTAGCGTAGTGCTTCGGCAGGCAGAGTTCTGCCTGCGGACCAGGACGGGTAAATCGTGGCGATAAATGAAACTCCGATCGCAACAATGGCGACCAGCACGCCATCCATGGGTCGCGGAGCGAACGGCACATAGTCAATGGAATAGACCTCGGGAGATAACGAAATAATGTGGTAGTGGCCGCCAGCATAGGAGATGGCATAGCCCAGCAAGAGGCCGATCGCGGTGCCGATCACTCCGATCAGAACTCCCTGAGCGATAAAAATGTTTCGCACCTGCGCCTTGCGCGTGCCCATGGACATCAGCACCGCAATGTCTTTCGTTTTTTCCATGACCATCATGATGAGAGAAATCAGGATGTTCAGTGCGGCGACGAAGACGATCAATCCGATAGTAATGAATGTGACTAAGCGTTCCAGGCGCAGCGCGTGGAACAATGCCTGGTTCTGTTCCATCCAGTTCGTGGTCATGAAACCTTTGCCAGCCGCATCTTCGAGTTCGTGAGAAACCTCGTCGGCTTTATAGATATCATCGATCTTGAACTCGATCACGGAGATCAGATCGTCGAGACCGAACAGGCGTTGGGCGTCGGAAAGGCGCGTGAAGGCCCACGAGGAATCGTAATCGTAGAAGCCGGAGTTGAAAATTCCTACCACGCGGAAGCGGTTGTACTTTGGCACCATGCCGAAGGGAGTCAGTTCGCCTTGCGGGCTGGTCACTAGCACGACGGAGCCAACGGTCGCACCCAGATTGTCGGCCATGTCCTTGCCGAGAATGATCGGAGGCATAGCGGCTACGCGGGCATGAACGCCAGCAAGAGAATCGGGAGATTCGTGTGGTTCGTTTGCTTGCCCCTCTGCGGAATTTCTCTGCATCTCAGGTTGGGAGTTTTGCTCTGCTGCCGGAGGAGTTTCATCGAGAGCCGCCGCTGAACCTTCTTTAATTGTCTTGAGGAGGTCGCCAACTTTTCGCTCGTCGGCTGGAATCATGCCCTTCAGCACGGCGCCGCGGGCGCGAGGTCCACGAGAGATCAGCACTTGCTCAAAAATTGCCGGGGCGTCGGCGACCACGTGCGGCTGTTTTGAAAGACGCTCAAGCAGCGGAGGCCAGTTCTTGATGCCGTCGTCGGCCACGCGCAGCAGACTGATATGCGAAGTGGATCCGATAAGACGTTCCTGCAAATCCTGGCGAAAGCCGTTGTTGATGGCTAGAGCGACGATAAGCGAAGCGACACCCGCGGCTACGCCCAGAATCGAGATACCCGTGATGATGCCGATAAAGGCTTGCCTCCGCTTGGCGCGCAGGTAACGGGTCGCGATGAAGAGTTCGAAACGCATGCTGGCTTTTATCTGTCCGCTCTCAGCTCTTGGCCAAGTCGGATTATAACTACTGCTTTGTTTGCGTGCGGATTGTCACAATTAAAAGCCGTAACGCGGAGAGCGCTGAGATCGGCCCGCGGAGGGCGGAGAAGTGAGAGCAATTCGGGCGGCCAAACTCATATTGTTATTTTCGGGAGTACCGCGGGCACGCTCGATCGATATTGCCGATATTCTTCTCCGAACCTTTTCTCGAGTTCTTTATCTTCCATTTTGATCATAACTGCGCCGGTCAAAGCCGCGAACGCTGTCAGCGCCCAGCAGACCGCCAATCCCGTGCCTAGACTCCAAGCCAGCATCTCGCAAAGGTGGCCCAGGTAAACGGGATGACGCACACGAGCGCGAATACCGTTGGTAGCGAGGTGTTGTTCGTTTTGCCCGCGGAGCACTTCAGGCAATCCACCTAGTTGAGCTAGAGTGAAGTGGTCGTGAGAGAGTTTGTAGAGCAACAATCCGGCGCCGAACAATCCGACCGCAGGAATCCAAGTCGAGGGCCCTTCATAAAGCACGACGCCGCTCCAGGGGGCAGTGATAGCTGCCGAAGCTGCCCACATTCCGATCCATATCGGCAGCAGAGTGAGATATGGAGACCGTGTTCGTGAACGCCAAAAATCAGCCCGCGGATGAATCAGCAACCAAAATGCCGGGATCGTGGAGTAGATGACACAGGCAATCCACGCGACATCTCGCAACAATAATTGCATAACTGGATTCTAGCGCCCGCGTGCCACCGATCATGCAAGTGCTATCGTTCTAAGGCACATGAGAAGATCACATTAGAAATCGATGCCGCCCCCTGCCGACTCCAGAGCTGGACGCGTAGCATTCACGCATCCTGACTTCGTACTGTTCGAAATTGCGCGTTTCCTGATCGTGACCGCGGTCGAGATGCAGGCGGTCGCCGTTGGATGGCAAGTCTATGACATCACCAAGCGCGCCCTCGACCTCGGGTTGGTCGGGCTGGCGCAATTTCTGCCAGGAATTCTGTTATTTCTTGTTTCCGGTCACGCTTCCGATCGGTTCGATCGGCGCAAAGTTCTCGGAACTTGCTATGCGGGATATGCGGTTTGTTCCGGCCTCCTGTTACTTTTAGCCGTGCGTAGCACGCACACAGTTCTTCCAATCTATCTGGTACTGATTTTGCTGGGCGTTGTCCGCTCCTTCAACGGAACCGCGAGCCGCTCGATTTTGCCGCAACTGGTTCCCGAAGAACATTTTTCCAACGCGGTCGCATGGAATGCCACGGCATTTCAGGCTGCGACGATTATCGGACCCTCTCTTGGTGGGATTTTGTACGCTGCGTTTCGCGGGCCAGCCGCAGTTTACGGGACGGCCATGATCACCGCTGTGGGTGCGCTGGTTTCCGCCTTCCGCATCAAAACGCGGCCACAGGTACGCCGGCGCGAACCTATGACGTTGAAGACGGTCTTTGCCGGATTGCGCTTCATCTGGCGGGAGAAGCTAATCCTGGGCGCGATCTCACTCGATCTATTCGCGGTACTTCTCGGCGGTGCGGTTGCTTTATTGCCCGTTTACGCCCGCGAAATTCTCCACACCGGGCCGTGGGGATTAGGTTTGCTAAGAACCGCCCCGGGCGTGGGTGCGGCCGTGATGGCCGTCGCCCTTGCTCATCGACCGCTTCGCGGTCGGGCGGGCCCGTTGCTGCTGTGGTCAGTAGCTGGATTCGGTGTATGCACGATTCTTTTTGGCGTCTCAAGCAGTCTGGTGCTGTCACTGATCGTACTGATCTGCCTCGGCGCAGCGGACATGATCAGTGTGATCATTCGCGCCACGCTGGTACAGTTGCGTACGCCTGATGAAATGCGCGGGCGCGTGATGGCTGTGGACATGGTTTTTATCGGCACATCCAACGAACTCGGGCAGTTCGAGTCTGGATTGACCGCGCAGTGGTTCGGCACCGTCCCAGCCGTGGTGCTGGGGGGCGTCGGAACTCTGCTCGTGATTGCGCTTTGGGCGTGGATATTCCCCGATCTGCGTCGTCTTGGGTCGCTCAACAGCTTAAAGACGGCTCTGGCGGAGAGCGATATGGAAGAGGGCGAAGGTCTGACGTAGAAGTTTACAAAAAGCTCGACAACCTGGCGCAATCGGTACTCATCTGAACCCGGTACGATCATTGGGTAAAGACTGCAAGCTTTTCCCCGTACTGAGCTGCACGTTTGCCACTCTCGTCTTCTGTAAAGCGGCAGATCCATCGGCCGCAAATCTGTAAATGCTGTTACAACTTTGAACCTTCGTGCACGAGGGCGAAATGAACGAACTCCGCCGAACGATTGAGGTTATTGGCCGTGTTGACCCGGCCGAGGTCGCTTGCGAACAAATCAGCTACGCAACGGCTCAGGTTGGCAATCAGGCTACGGCTCAAGATGAGCGCTCCATTCCGTCATTCTTTGTAGTTGGTCCGCCGCGAACCGGCAGCAGTTGGCTGTACGAAATTTTGCGGCCTTACACTTCGTTGCCCAGTCCGTCGAAGGAGACGAGATTTTTCGATACTCACTTTCATCGCGGGATGAAATGGTATCTAGCTCACTACGGACAACCAGGTGAATCGCAGCGCGTGGGAGAAGTGGCGCCCACTTATTTTGCCTCGGCCGCGGCGCGAGAACGTATAGCGCTGACGGCGCCGCAGGCGAAAATTGTTTGTGTGTTCCGCCACCCAGTGGATCGAATCGTGTCACTGTATAGGGTGAAGCGGGCTTACGGCTGGATTCCATGGAGCCTTGCGGAGGCGCTTGAGCGTGACCCCGAATTGATGGAATCGAGCCGATACGCCAGCACCCTCAAACGCTGGCAGCGCTCGTTCGGCCTGGAAAATGTGCTCGCTACTATTTACGATGATCTTCGCGAAGATCCTCAGGCTTTTGTAGACTCGATTGTGGATTTTATTGGCGTTTCACGCTTTCCGCTCGCAGACTGGCATTACGGATTCGTGCACGCTTCCGAGCGGATGAGTCAGCCCCGAAGCTACCACCGCACCCGCACGGCGACGATGCTGGCGAATTGGTGCAAGGCGCGGCGCATGGACCGGGTGGTTAGCGCGTTCAAGAATTCGCCTCTTCGCAAACTGGTGTTGGGCGGAGGAGCGCCATTCCCTAAACTATCGGAGCAATTGCTGATCCAACTCCACCAAAAGCTTGAGCCGGAAATCGAGGAGCTTGAAGACATGCTGCATCGCGATCTTTCCGCCTGGAGGTTATGGAAGCCAGTACTCAGCACGAGCGATAAGGTTTACTTGCCATGAATCAATGTTTTGGCAGCTCCCATATTCTCGTAGCGGTCGTAAACGCGTACCACCACCACATGCTCTGAAGGAGTCCCGCCGTCTTTCGTGGTTTCGGGCGTGGCCTTGAAATCGTAATTCTCGGTCTTGGCGTCGGAGAGCTGGCCGAGCGGTTCTACATACTTCCAATCGCCGGCATCCACAGAGTATTCGGCGCGTTTGAGGGGAGAAAAACCATCTACCGCGCGGAACGTGACGTGAATCTGATCGCCTTCAGTACTCGCGGACAAATTCTCGATGCGAGGCGGTGTTGTATCCACTTCGAAACGGCGGCTTTCCTTCGATGCGGTCAAAGCTTCACCGGGCGAGTGCGATGGAGCATCGGACGCGACCACTTTCACGACGTAACCGCCGTCGGGCAACAGGCTTGCGTCGAAAGAATATGCCTTGTCGGTGACATCGTCCTTCAGCAACAACCAACGCTTCTGACCGTCGGCGCGATAGTAGATGGAGTAAACGAGCTGGTCGTCGTTCTCATCGTGCGCACTCCACTTCACGCCGATGGAATCGCGATCATGGGAACTCGGAGTGGGAGCTTCGAAATGTGAACCGGACGTGCTCGAGGAGTCGGATGCCAAGCTTCCCGTGGCTTTTGGCAAAGACTGATATTTCACACCTACCTGCACGGTGACGTCGTCGATTTCTGGGGCCACGTTTTTGGGCAGATAATCGAGAGCCACACTGTCCACAAGAGGCGCGGGATTGCCCGCATGTAATAAAGCTTTCCACTGCGCGTAGCGTGCTGCAGGAATTCCAGTTTCGTCGTCCTTTCCCAGATCGATCTTTTTCCACGGACTCCAGTTGCGGTCAGGATTATCCACGTTGCCGCTGCGCGCAAACAGATCGACGTTGCCTACGCCGCGAAACTCAACGCGTCCCCAGCGCGAAAAAATTCTGGCGTCGAAAACGTCGCTCTCGTATGTTCCCTGTGCGTCGGGGCCCGGTCCAAGCACAAACACTTTTCCCAAATTGCTAGTCGCCGCGTAAATTCCGCCGCCCGGCGCCTTGGCAAAAGCCGTCACTTGCGAAGCTGCCGCTTTGAGCAGGTCAGAAAAATCGTCCAGACCGGTGATGGCAAAAACATGGCCACGATTTCCCGTGCCCGCCAACAGATGTTCCTGAGAATCAAAAGCGAGCGCATAAACGATATCTTCGTGAGAGGTCCACAGGCGAGTTGGCGAACCGTCGGGAGCGATACGGTAGATATCGGATCCGCCGTTTGATGCGCCGCCCGGAAATGGAAATGGGCCGGTAATTGCCGGCGCAGTGGGGGCAGTCGTAATTGTCATTCCCGGAACCTGTGGCGCGCCAGCCCCGGGCGCACCCGCGGCCATCGACAAGAGAGCGGCCATGCCCGGGGAACTGGTTGCGGTTCCTCCTCGCTTTTCGCCAACCGCCGCCGCGTAGATATTTCCCTCACGATCCAACGCCAGAGCTGTGATCTCCTTCTTGGGGGCACTGTAAAGCACAAAACCTTCGCCTGCGGAAGAAATGCGGTAGATCAGCCCGCTGCCATCCGAGCCGGCGATCAAATTCTGCTGAGCATCGAACGCCAGCACTCGGATATGAGTTTCGTCGCTTTTGAAAAAAACGGAATGCTCGCCTTTGGGCGTAACCCGGAAGATTTCGCCATGATCCCCGGTCGCTACATACAAATTGCCGGACTTATCCAGAGCCAAGTCCCAGATATATTTCGTGCCCGGCTCGAAATAGATGGATGAAGTCCACGAGGCATCCACGCTGGATTTCGAACTGCCGCTTTCAGAAGTCACTGCTTGCGATGTCTCAGTTTTCGCACCTTTGAAGTCCGGCTTTTGCTCGATTTTGTATACCTTGCCATCCGGAGCGGTAGCCGCATAGATGGTCCCTGCCGGGCCAATCTGCAGGGCTTGCACTTGCAGTTCTTTGGGCTCAAAAATGATGGTCGCTTTACCATCCGGAGTAATGCGGTACACGCGGGCCGGTGCGCCCGCCGCTGCATATACGTTGCCTGCGCCATCAGCCGCGATCGCCCAAATGTAAGTGGAAGGCGTGGCATAAAGGCTCTTGAAGGTAGGCGCCAGTTCCAGGCCGCCGGCGCTGCGAATGGCCACGCCTGTAGCCGTGCCTTTGATCAGTTCATCGAATTTCGATTGTTCCCAGGTGCGTGTACCCTCGGCAAAGGCCGTCAAAACCAAACCGGACCTGCTGAAGTTGGAAAGAAGGAGAGCAGTGAGGAGAAGGAAGAAAAACTTTCGCGTGCTGTGCAAAATCAGACCTCGAGACTTCGGTGTGAAGATATAAAGTGGTGGAGATAAAGTCAGGTTACCACGCCCGCAGGCTCCCGGGCGAAGGTCCAAGCCTAGCGCAGGCCGCGCCGAAGGCCGATTCTCCATGGTATCGTAGAATTCCATGGACACTCCGCGCCAGGATCTGCTGAGCCTGCTCGCCTACAAGTCTTTCCGTTTGGGCGACTTCAAGCTGTCTTCAGGTGGCACCAGTGACTACTATATCGACTGCCGTAGCACCACCCTTGACGCCAAGGGCGCGCGACTGAGCGGGCAGGTGTTTTTCGACGAGATCCGGCAGCGGGGATGGAAGCCGCAAGCTATCGGCGGACTTACGATGGGTGCTGATCCCATTGTAGTGGCCGTCTCAATAGTAAGCGGCGAATTGCAGGGCTTTCTGGTTCGTAAGGCGGAAAAGCAGCACGGAACGGGACAGCGCATTGAAGGCTTTCGCGAGAAAGGCGCGCGGGTGGTGATCGTCGACGATGTTTGCACGACTGGCGCCTCTACCGTACAGGCCATCGAAGCTGCCCGCGAATTTGGATTCCAGGTGGTCAGCGTCATGTGTCTCGTGGAGCGCGAAGAAGCTAAGGGACGGCCCAGCGTGGAGAAAGCCGCAACCCCTGCTCCTTTCGTAGCGATCTTCAGGGCGAGTGATGTCCGCGCCGAGCACATTCGACAGACTGACGATACTCAACCTTCAATCTTTGCCGTGGCCGCGACGTGTGAAGTCTGCGGCCGCCATGCAGTGACTAACAAACCTCGAAATCTTTGCGAGGCTCACAAACACTGAGAGAAAGTCCCAGAACTCTTTCATGATCCAAACTCTTGAATGGACCGAAAAGGGCGTGCGCTTCATCGACCAGACGAAGTTGCCCACCGAAGAAATCTACGTCGTTTGCAAAACTCACGAACAAATTGCCGATGCGATCCGCACCATGATCGTGCGAGGAGCACCAGCGATTGGCGTAGCTGCCGCTATGGGGATTGCGCTCGGCGTAAAGGACTCGAAAGCCGAAACAGTTGGCGATCTAAAACGCGATCTCGACCAGATCTGCGACAACATGGGCAAAACCCGGCCTACGGCAGTCAATCTGTTCTGGGCCATCCGCCGCATGCAGGAGAAGTTCGAACGCTTGCGCATTCGCCCCATCGTGCAAATCAAGCAGGAACTGGTTGAAGAGGCCAAACGGATGCATGCCGAAGATATTGCCGCCAACCAGGCTATGGGACGGCATGGCGCTACGCTCATGCCCAGCGAGGGCGGCGTGCTCACCCACTGCAATGCCGGCGCTCTGGCTACCGCAGGGTATGGCACCGCATTGGGAGTGATTCGCGCCGCAGTCGAGCAGGGTAAGAAAATCAGCGTTTATGCCGATGAAACCCGGCCGTTTCTGCAAGGCTCTCGACTCACCGCCTGGGAATTGATGAAAGATGGCATCCCGACCACGGTTATATCGGACAACATGGCCGGATCCATGATGAGGCAGGGGAAGATTGGTGCCATCGTCGTGGGCGCTGACAGGATTGCCGCCAACGGGGACGTTGCCAACAAGATCGGTACGTATAGCGTGGCGGTTTTGGCGAAAGAAAACGGGATTCCATTTTATGTAGCCGCGCCGATTTCGACGGTGGACCTCACTTGCGCCGACGGTGACATGATCCCGATCGAGCAGCGCAATCCGAGGGAAGTCAGCCATATCGCAGGCAAACAGATGGTTCCCGATGGCGTTTCCATCGAAAACCCCGCATTCGACGTAACTCCAGCAAAATACGTGAGCGCCATCATTACCGAGCGCGGCATTGCTCGCGAGCCTTACTCAAAGTCCTTAAAATCGCTCGCGGGCGCGGAATCCAAAGTTGAAGTCTAGAGAAGAACGCCCGCCAGGGGCTGCAGAGCCCACATCCATTGGAGTGCTCCGTGACATGCGTCACATCGGAGGCCACGAGATCATCGGTCAGGTCTAGGGAAGCTTCCGCCGATCTCCAGAGAAGCGGGCAACCCGTATGCATCAAAAACTATATGGTTCAAACGGGCCATATAGCCGGGGACCACGGTATGAGAAGATGGCCGAGTTCTACTGTTTCCGCCTGGGGATTTCTAGGGGTGGGACAGGATGGACCCGAGTGAGGCCAGAGTGCATCTAACTAGCCAAGCGGTGAGATCGGAAACGCTGCTACGGGTTCAGGGATTGAAGAAGGTTTTCCGGTCCGGCGAATCGGATCTGGTGCTCTTTGAGAATCTATCGTTTGAGGTGAAGCGTGGCGAGATGCTCGCCATTGTCGGCGAGTCGGGAGCGGGGAAGAGTACCTTGTTGCACATCCTCAGCGCTCTTGATCATGCTTCCGCAGGTGACGTATACTGCGCCGAATTGAAGCTGAATTCTTTGTCGGCGGACGAAGCGTCCGAGTTTCGCAATCGCGAAGCCGGTTTTGTCTGGCAGTTTCATTATTTACTGCCGGAATTTACCGCTGCGGAGAATGTTGCCATGCCCTTGCTGGTGCGAGGGCTCAGCTGGACACAGGCGGCTCCGGAGGCTTCGCGCTGGCTGCGCGAAGTTGGATTGGCCCAACGCGGGCATCACCGTTCCGGAGAGCTTTCTGGCGGCGAGCAGCAACGAGTAGCTTTGGCACGGGCGCTCATTACTGGTCCGAAGGTGCTGCTGGCGGATGAGCCTACCGGGGATCTTGACGGGCAGACGGCGGAAGCGGTCTTCGAATTGATCGCGCGATTGCATCGCGAGCACCAACTCACCTCTCTGATTGCAACCCATAACTTAGCATTTGCCCGACGTTGCCATCGAGTGTTGCGGCTGCAGCGCGGACGGGTTGAGGAAATTGCACCGGATTCTTTGCCAGGGTAGAAGCGGTAAATTGAACGACTGGGGTGAACCCTGGGAACGATTAGTGGAGGATAATGCGAAGGATTAGTTAGACAAAGTGCAAGAAATTGACTATCGGCAAATCGAGGGATTTCAACAGGTTCCTTCGGTAACATTGTAATAACGTTTCTCCGCTTGGGTTTGGTGGCCGTTTGATTGCATAATGTGAAGACGGAAGACCAGATGCAAGCAAAGAACATTAACGGGCCAGGGTTTCGGTAGGTTTGAGCAGGCGATTGCCTTCTCGGCCGGAAGCACAGGGGGAAGGGCATTATGTTTGAACGTTATACGGAGAAAGCCAGGCGCGTCATCTTTTTTGCGCGCTACGAAGCGAGCCAGTTCGGGTCTCCTTATATAGAGACCGAGCACCTGTTGCTGGGGCTCCTGCGCGAAGATAAAGCCCTGACCAATCGATTCCTGCGTTCGCACGCCTCGGTTGAGTCCATTCGCAAACAAATTGAAGGTCACACCACGATTCGGGAGAAAGTCTCGACTTCAGTTGATCTCCCGCTTAGCAATGAGTGCAAGCGCGTGTTAGCCTATGCCGCGGAAGAGGCGGAGCGCCTGTCGCATCGCCATATTGGAACCGAACATCTACTGTTGGGATTGCTTCGCGAGGAAAAGTGTTTTGCGGCAGAAATCCTGCACGAACGCGGATTGCGGCTGGCGACGATTCGGGAAGAATTAGCCCGCACCAGTCAGGAAAAAGCGCAGCCGCAACGCCAGCGTGAGTCTTCGCTGTTAAGCGAATTCTCCCGCGATCTTACGCAGGCGGCAATGGACAGCCAACTCGATCCCTTGGTCGGCCGCGATGGCGAACTGGAACGCGTAGTGCAGATTCTGTGCCGGCGCACCAAGAACAATCCAGTACTGATCGGCGAGCCGGGCGTAGGCAAGACTGCTATCGTCGAGGGTTTGGCGCAACGGATTGCGGATGGCGAGGTTCCGTCCTTCCTTGCGGATAAGAGGATCCTCGCTCTCGATCTGTCCTTGATCGTTGCCGGAACAAAGTATCGCGGGCAGTTCGAAGAGCGCCTCAAAACCATCATGAAAGAGCTGATGGAGTCGCAAAATTCCATCATCTTTATCGACGAGTTGCACACTCTCGTCGGCGCCGGATCGGCGGAAGGTTCTCTGGATGCCGCGAACATCCTAAAGCCGGCGCTATCGCGCGGCGAAATCCAGTGCATCGGCGCAACCACGCCGGGCGAATACCGCAAGTCGATCGAGAAAGACCGGTCGCTCGAACGACGCTTCCAGGCGGTGAAAGTTCCGCCGCCGAATGAGGCTGACGCCGTCAAAGTGTTGTTTGGTATTAAAGACCGTTACGAGAAATTCCACGCCGTTACTTACACCGACGATGCTATCAACTTCGCGGTATCACACTCGAACCGCTATATTCCGGATCGCTTCCTGCCGGACAAGGCGATCGACCTGGTGGATGAAGCCGGCGCGCGCGTAAAGCTGCGCCAGACTTCGCAGCCCGAAGAAATCACCGAGGTGCAAAAGCGCATCAAGTTCATCGTGCACCGCATGGAAAATGCGATTGCGAACCACGAATTCGAGAAGGCGCGTTTCTATTCGGACGAAGAACGCAAGGAACGCGAGAACCTGCGCGCGCTGCGCGAGAAATATCACCTCGATGAATCGTCCACCGGCGTCGTTGGCCGCGAGGATATCGAAGATGTAGTTTCGCGCTGGACCGGCGTTCCCATCACCTCGATCAAAGAAGAAGAAACGCAGAAACTGCTGCGAATCGAAGAAGAGCTGCACAAGCGGATCATCTCGCAGGATAAATCGATCAGCGCGCTGGCCCGGGCAATCCGGCGTTCGCGCGCCGGATTGAAGAGTCCGAACCGGCCGATTGGTTCGTTCCTGTTTCTCGGTCCAACGGGCGTCGGCAAAACGGAAGTTGCTCGCACGTTGGCTCAGTTCATGTTCGGAACGGAAAAAGCTTTGGTCCGATTCGACATGTCCGAGTTCATGGAGAAACATTCTGTCTCGAAGCTGATCGGCTCGCCTCCGGGATATGTGGGCTACGAAGAGGGCGGTCAACTCACGGAGCGCGTGAAGCGTGCGCCGTACTCGGTCGTGCTGCTGGATGAAATCGAGAAGGCGCATCCGGATGTATTCAACATCCTGCTGCAGGTTTTTGAAGACGGCCAGTTGACCGATGGTTTGGGAAACACAGTCGATTTCAAGAACACGATCCTCATCATGACTTCGAACATTGGGGCTCGTCACTTGCAAAAACGCGAGGGCTTTGGCTTCCAGTCAACTTCGGATGACATGGTTTCAGGCAAGGTTGAAGAACTGGTAAAGGGTGAAGTGAAGCGCACCTTCAATCCAGAATTCCTGAACCGCCTGGACGAAATCATTCTGTTCCAAGCTTTGAGCGAGGCCGACCTGATTCAGATTCTCGAGCTCATGGTCACGCAACTCAACCAGAACCTGGCGCAGAAATCGATCACCGTCACGGTGGCGGATGAAGCCAAGAAGTGGATCTTGAATCAGACTCTGACGGATCGCTCCTACGGCGCGCGGCCGCTGCGCCGGGCATTGCAGAAATACATTGAAGACCCGCTGTCGGAGGCGCTGATTCAGGGAACGATCACTACGCGTCCCGCCTTTATTGAGGTCTTCCTCGAAGACAACAAGCTGTTTTACCGTCCGGTGGATGCCGAAAAGACAGAGGGCGTGCTCCTGTACGAGAACAGCTAGCTCTCAATTTAGCTCTTCAGCCGTCAGCCCGCGCTGACGGCTTTGTTTTGCCCGATTCTCGAGAAAGGCGGCTTGCCGCAGGCGGCGCAGGATGAGTTTGCGGCTGGCATCAAGGCGCGAGTTCCCATGAAGCGCTTCGGCACTCCCGAGGAGGTCGCACATGCTGTGCTGTTCCTGGCCAGCAATGAGGCATCCTACATCACCGGCGTCGACTTGAATGTTGATGGTGGCACAGGTCAGCTTTAAACTGGTACCGGGCAAAATGCGAGTTAGGCTTGGAAGGGAAGTGCATGATGCACAAAATCAACATTGCCGAAAACTTCGCGAAGATTTCCGAGTACTGGAAACCCTACATCGCCGCCGAGCTGAACGGCCAACTGGTCAAGTTCGACAAATTAAAAGGCGAGTTTGTCTTTCATCACCACGAACATGAAGACGAAATGTTCCTGGTGGTGAAAGGCCGGTTCCGAATGGAATTCCGCGATCGGCATGAGTGGATTGAGGAAGGTGAGTTTATTGTCGTGCCGCGGGGAGTGGAACATCGTCCCGTCGCGGACGAAGAATGCTGGATTCTGCTCTTCGAACCGGCTTCCACGCTGAACACGGGCAATATTGTGAACGAACGCACCATGCCGCAACTCGAACGTGTGTAGGATAAGCACCTGGGAGACGCTTCATGCTGCGTCGAGGGCCGGGCCGATCTAGCCGATCTATCTAACCATCTATGGAACTTACCGTGTATTCTTCAGCCTGGTGTCCGGATTGCCGTGAGGCCAAGCGCTTTCTCGCGAAGCACAATATCTCGTACAAAGACATCGACGTCGAAACCACGCCGGGAGCGGTGGATGAAATCGTCAAGCGAACGGGCAAACGTGCCATCCCCCAATTCGTCATCGATGGCGAGTGGGTGCAGCCGTATGTGCCGGGCGAAGGCTTTCTTTACGACGAAATGGCCAAGCGCTTGGGCGTCGGAAAGCCTTAAATCTAGCATTCTAAGGGTTCTGGCACTCTCGGTTGCCATTGTTACTAATCCCTAAACATCCCCCGTACATCGCCTTCCGTACCGTGGAAAAGGCTTGCCAGACAAGGGAAGATGGCACTCCCTGGCTTTCAGCGCTAGTGCGCCTTCCCCTCGGCGCGAAGCTCCAAGCACGGGCAGTTTTCCTCATCCATGTCCGAACCAGAGAGTCCACAGGGGTCAACCGAAGTTACCGATTGCTGGCAGCAGGCGATTCAGGCTGTCCTTGGAGCGGTGCTGCTGATCGGCACGGCGGCAATGTTCCATTACTATGCTCCTGCCACGGCTCAGAGTCCCCAGCCGGATGATCTGCAAAAGCAGGTACACGCTCTTACCCAGCAAGTGGCGGAACTCGAGAAAGAACAGGGCATGCCTGCCCTGGTATTGAGCCGGTATCGTAACTCTATTGGCTACATTTATGGCGTATACGAGGTTGGTTTCGTGAATCAGCCTGCCGCGATTCGGGCGCGCGTCTCCGGCACCGGATTTCTGGTTGGCGATGGATTGCTCGCGACCAATCGGCATGTGGCGGAACCGTGGTATGGCGACAGCGAGGCCGAGGCGCTGATCAATCGCGGGGCAACCGCCATGCTGGAAAGTCTGGTTGTGTTCTTTCCAAATTCGACGACGCCGGTCAGCTTGGTTCCGGGTGCAGTCTCGTCCACCGGCGATTTGGCAGTGTTGAGGATCGAAGATAAAAGTTCAGTGCGCGGACTTGCAGTCCTACCGCTGGCCAAGGGAATTGCGTCACCGGGAGAACTGGTGACAGTGATCGGCTATCCCATGGGCATTGCAGGCATGGTGGCCAAGTCGCCGACTGGCATCTATCAGCGGCTGGCCTACCGGCACAACGACATTACGGCGGCGAGCGAACTGGCCGCGCTTTCGCTGATTCGCCCTTCGACCACTTGCGGGCATCTGGGCGATGTGGTGGGAGAAAAGCTAATCTATGATGCACCCACCGCGCATGGCGGCAGCGGCGGCCCAGTGTTTGATTCCAATGCGGAAGTGATTGGAGTGAACTCCGCCTACATCGATGGATTTTCGGGTGGCTCGCTTGGGTTCTCAATAGACGCCTTACGCCCGCTGATCATCGAAGCTGAAAAACGGCCATAGTCCCAAAACACTTACAAAACTGGCGGGCCGGAAAGCAAGCTTCCCGGCCCTCTGTCTTAGCTTGCCGATCAGAATGCCCAGCGAAGCGAGAATTGAATCAACCGCGGCGTTCCCGTGGTGCTGACGATCCGGCCAAACGGGTCAGGACCACTCTGGCCAGAACCCGTCCAGGCTAGGTATTGCTCATAATCCGTGACCAACGGCGTGCCGAAGTTCGGGTGATTCCACAGATTGAAGAAATCGGCGGCGAAGCGCAGATCTTGCCGCTCGGTAAGTCTGAAACGCTTGATCAGGGAGAAATCCCAATTCTGCTGGAATGGTCCCCTGTAGATATTCCGGCCGAGACTGCCGAAGCCAGTGGTGCAGTAGTTGGTGTCAGTCGCGCACTGAGCAGGATAAAGCAGCGGGGCGGTCGCGAACGCCCCAGGATTCAGCCATCCATTGAGGCGCTGTGTAACGCTGCCGGAACTCGTGCCACTGGCGATGCTCGCACCCGGGGCGAGACTCGCGCTCACCGGCGATGTTCCGGCTCCCAGGAACGCATTCCCACCGTTCGAATCCAAAACTGAAAACGGCAACGAAGATTGGAAGCTAGAGACGCCGCTCACCGACCATCCTCCCAGCGCTGCCTGCTCAAAACCGCTCGCATGAGCGAAAAACGGCAGATCATAAACGTAGCTGATCTTCAACACTTGCGGACGATTGAAGTCAGAAATGCCGCGCGAGGCATTGATCGTGCTCTCATCGTTGAACGCAGTGTTATTGGCGGTGTTGCCAGTGGACGTTGCATCGATGTTCTTAGAGAACGTGTATGCTGCTTGAATATATCCCCGATCCCAACGCCGCGAGACCGTGGCCTGCAGCGAATGGTAGATGGAATAGGCGTCGTTGGCGAAAATCTGATACCCCGAATAGCCGTTCAATCCTGGTGTGGGGGTGCGAACGATCGCGTTGGAAAAAGTATTGTCGGTGATCTGATAACTATTGCCGCTGGTGTCCGTAACCGTGAACGGGTTAGCAGGAGTAGCGTTTACAGACTGGATGGCGTCACGAGTTTCTCGCAAGTGCGTGCCTTTGGTGCCCACGTAGCCAAGTTCCATTACCCACTTGCGGCCTAGATCGCGCTGCACAGTGAGGTTCCATTGCTGCGTGTTCGGCACCACGAAGTGCCGGGGGACTTCCAGCACAAATAGATTCTGAGTGGAATTTACTCCGGGTCCACCTGTGCAGGCATACGTCCCATCCTGTCCGGTCGGGCTGTTCGGAGTGAAGCTGGTGAGATGCGCCAGGCACGGCAGCCACGCGCCAGACAACTGCCCCGCCGCCGGCACTGCGTTGGAATTTGTGGCCGGCGTTCCGGTAAAGAAGTCGGACATGGTGAACCCAGGCGTCGAAGGGAAAAACACAATCGGGATGAACGGCGACTGGAAGCTAAGCTGATCCACCGCTCCCACATCTTCCCGGACGTAGAAGATTCCGTATCCACCGCGAACCGTCGTGTTGTGATGACCGAAGAGATCGTAGGCGAAGCCCACGCGCGGGCCAATTCCAGTAGAAACGCTGTTGTTGAACGTCGATCCAGCTGCGGTTCCGGTCAAGCCAGGCACTCCCAGTTTGTCCACGCACTTGGGATAGACAAAGGGATACTGCCCGCTTTTGGTCAGGTCCGATTCCATGTTGCCGATATGGCAAGCATTGTCGGTCCACGCGCCGAAGAATTCGGTGCGAAGTCCCAGATTCAGCGTAAGGTTCTGCGTAGCCTTCCAGTCATCCTGCACGAAAAGTGCGGAGTTCTTCTGACGATAGTTGTGATTGTAGACGCCGCCTCCGCCGAAACTAAATTCGGGACTGCCCTGCAGGAAATTCGCAAAATCCGTGACGGTCGAATTGCCAAAGTAGAGTTGGCCGTTGAACACCTGCGGAAACTGCTTATTCAAAGCGACCGGAGTAAACTCGCCGCCGAACCGCCAATTATGTTTTCCTCGAACCCAGCCCAGCGTATCAATGAAATTAAAGTTGTTCTGCACCTGAGATTGATTGGCCTGCGGCGTTGGACCAAACTGAAATCCCGAACTGACAAAAGTAAATTTGTAAATGCTGTCCGTCAGATTGTTGGTGGGGCGGTCAATGCCAACTTGGCTGGCAGTGACCGGCGGGACGTTAATGTCGCTATAGTTGATGCGAATGAAGCCCAGCCGAAATTCGTTCACCAGCGTGGGGGAAAATACGTGAGTCTCGGTAAGTGAGAACACTCGATCTCTCACCGGAAGCTGGTAGGGAAAGTTGAGATCTCCGCCGCTGATGCTGCCGCCAAGAGAGGCCGTCAGGCCGCCTGCGCCAAACGGCACGTTCGACTGGAAATTCTGAAAGAAGAATTGCACGGATAGCTTGTCCTGAGAGTTGCGGAACTCGCGATCCCACGTAGCGGTGAATTGATTATCGGTATAGCTGCCCGGGATGCTGGTCGTAAATGGGACCACAGTACCGGCTGGAGTTCCAGCCGCGACGTTGGGCAAGGGGAACAGATAGCCGTTGGCCGCGGACCCGAACTGGTTGCTGCGAAATGCGACCAGCGACGCTGCAACTGGATCGATGCTGGTGACGCCAAAAGCCGATGCCAAAGCGGCTTGGCCCGTGGGTCCACGATCAGCCGCAGGAATATACGGAATAAGCGTGCTGATGATGGTTCCCCCCGAATCGCCGCTGCGCTGGCGGGTTCCTGAATAGTTGACGAAGAAGAATCCGAGTTTTCCTCCGGTCCCGATCGGTCCGCCGAGATCGCCGCCGAAAATGTTCTGCTGGATCACCGGTCTCGCCTCGCCGGCTCCGTTCAGAAAGTAGTCGTTCGCATCGAGAACGGTGTTGCGGAAAAATTCGTAAGCCTCGCCGTGGAATGTGTTGGTTCCCGTTTTCAGAATCGCGTTGATGTCGCCGCCTCCGTTGCGACCCTGGGAGGCGTCGTACAACGAGGTCTGAACTTTGAATTCCTGAATCACCGCGGGATTGGGTAGCGGGGTCGTCGTCAATTCCGCGACGTTGTAATCAGTCGCGCTGATGCCTTCGATCTGATAGTTGTTGTTATCTTCGCGCTGGCCGTTCACTTCAATGCGAACGTTTCCGCGCCCCAGTTGTGAGGCCGCATTTAATTCGCCTTGCGCTCCGCTCGAGAGCGTTAGCAATTGCTGAAAGTTTTGCGTGGCCAGTGGCAGATTCTTGATGGTACTGGATTCAATGGCCTGTCCCGTTGTGGCGTCGGTAGTGTCTACCTCCTGCACCAGTGCTTGCACTTCCACTTGTTGCTGCACCGCTTGAGTCTTGAGTTTCGCAATCAGTCGCGTAGTTTCTGTCACGCGCACCGCGATGTCGCGGAAGGTTGCTTCGGCAAAACCGGCTCCATGAACGCTCACCGTATACTCGCCCGCCGGTAGTAGCGGAGCGGTAAATGAGCCATCCGCGCCGGAAGTGACGCTGCGTTCCAGCACTCCGGTTTCCTGATTGGTGATGCGAACTTCAGCATTGGCCACGACGGCTCCGCTGGGATCTTGAATCGTGCCGGTAATGGCACCCGTGGCGCCCCCTTGAGCCAAAGCCTGGGCAATAAATGCAGTTGCTAGAAAACTGATCCAAATCAACCTACTTTGAAGTTTCAGCATTGCCTCTCCCCCTGAGTTCAGAATGGAATTGTTCGCTAAGGCTGAATCGGGTATTGGACGGATAGAAAAGGAGATCGACAACACAAAGATTTCGTGCAGCCGTTGGGTGCGCCCGTACGCACGAGTGAGTTACGCAGACCCTGCCGTGATCCCTTGGGTTCAGTCGTCGCCATTAGATACACGCTTCCCGCGCAGAATACCCTTGATTCTGAGGATTGCGGAAGGATACTGAAAGAGGGAGGCAGTTGGCAATACTAATACTGGTCCCGTGCGGTTGCAGACACATAGTCCAGGTATCCAGCCAGAATAAATGCTAATGGGAAATTCAAATTATCGATTTCAGCCTTACAATTCCCTCACCTTTTCGCCTTCATGCAGACGCTGATCTCCCGAGGCTGAGGCATCGCCGGAAGCCGCATAAGCCACCGCCGCCCCAATGAGAGCAGGAATAATAAAGGCATGACCACCGGTAGCTTCCGCGACGAAAACAACCGCGGCGAGTGGAGTTTTATAGCCCGCGGCGATGAAAGAAGCCATGCCAACGGCGGCGTAAAGATCCACGGTGGGACTATGAACCACCGATTGAGCAAAGGCCGTCCCTATGCTTCCCCCGGTTAGAAACAATGGGACAAACATAGCGCTCACTCCTCCCGCAGCCAGCGTAAAAAGAGTTGCGCAGAGCTTCAGCACACTGAAAATTATGAGTTGTGCCGTGCCGTGCTGCGTTCCCAAAATCTCTCCGACCGCTTCATAGTTCGGACCGATAGGCACGAGATTGCCTGGATAAATATGCAGGAAAAGAAGCCCGCAAAGCCCTGTCAGCAATCCACCAATGGCGAGCTTTAACCAATGGGGAATCGCCCACCTTACAAAAAAACTTCGCGCTCTGCGGAAAGTAATGACAAACACCATCGCAACCAAACCAACAATCAAGCCCAGGAGTGCGCTCCAGTAAAGGTCATGGCGTTCGAACGTGGTAGAGCCGCTGAAATTGAACAGAGGGGTAGCGCCCAGGAAAGAACTCAGTGTCACGAAGGAGACGACCGAAGCGATGAGCGATGGAACCAAAGCCTCATGTGCCAGATCATCCCGGTACGGCATCTCGAGTGCAAAAACGATTCCAGTGAGCGGGGCGCGAAAAACCGCGGACATTCCGGCCGCTGCACCGCAGATCAACATGATGCGCCGGTCGCGATCGGTCAAACGTAGGCGGCGAAGTTTCGTCCAAAGCCACGACCCAATGGCCGCACCACCGTAAATGCTGGGTCCCTCCAGCGCAGCGCTACCGCCAAATCCTACAGTAGTAATTGCCGCGATCAACTTCGGCACAAAGGAACGGACATCGACCTTGCCTTCATGTTCGTGGTAAGAGCGGATGATTTCTTCCGTGGAATGCTCGTTCGGATCCGGAGTCAAAAACTGCATAATGAGTCCGGTGACGATAAATCCAAGCGTGATTCCGGGCACAATCGCCCAGTGATGGTGCAGGTAGTAACCAAGAACCGGAGGCCACAATTTTTCCAGAATGATGACCACAACGCCGGTAATCACCAGGCCGGTGGTTAAACCAATTACCGGCGCAATGATGAGCCACTTGCGAAGATCGCGCGCATACACGGCGGTGAGATCTTCGTGAACCAGCGAAAAATATTTGCCCAACAAAGGATGGCGCAGGAGTCGGTCACTTCGCCTTTGTCTTGTAGCTGGTTTGGTCATAAGTATTTCTGGTTCGATTGCTGGTCCGGGTAGTTTTCTTGAGTGGGCAAATCTATGGAGTGCCGTCGTTGCCTTCCCGCATGACTCGCCGTAGTGCGGCCACTAACTCAGGCCCCGCACTGCGTAGCTCGTCGTGATGGTGAAGCGCCAGTTCGCTCAAAACTTTCTCTCCTCGCGGCGTGAGTGCAAGGAGGACTTCGCGGCGATCATCCTGTGCGCGGGTGCGATGCACAAATCCCCCCGCCTCCAGGCGATTCACCAATTCCACGGCGCTGTTATGTCGAATTTCCATGCGGCTGGCTAATTCGCGAATTCGCGGCCGCACACCCGCTGGCATGCCCTTAATGGCCAGCATCAGCTGATACTGGCCGCGCTCCAGCCCGGCGCCTTTAACCGCCTGCTCGCTGAAGTGGAGAAACCGCCGGATTTGATAACGAAACTCCGCTAATGCCTGGTAATCCGACAAAATGAGCTTTTTCATCCCGCTGATTGTATCGTGTCGCGATCCGATTGCCGGCGTAGTATATCGTAATACGATATATGATTGAAATCGAGAAATCTGGAACGGCACCCTCGCTGGCCTCTTTTTCGTCCTCCAGTTAGAATCCAATGTCCGGCTATCAATAGATTAATGAGGAGGCGCATCCCCCTTGATCCCCCGCTATACCCGTCCGGACATGGGCCGCATTTGGAGCGATGAGAACCGCTTTCGTACTTGGCTGGCCGTGGAAGTGGCCGCCACGGAAACCTTGGCCGAAGTGGGCATGGTTCCCAAAGCGGCGGCCAAAGCCATCCGCGAGCGCGCCGACTTTCGCGTGGAACGCATCCACGAAATCGAGGCCGAGGTGCGGCACGATGTGATCGCCTTCACCACGGCCGTCGCGGAAATCGTCGGACCGGACGCGCGGTGGTTTCACTATGGCCTTACTTCCAACGACGTAGTCGATACAGCTCAGGCCTTATTGATCAAGCAAGCATCGGCGCTCATTGCCCAGGATCTTGTGCGCCTCGCACAAGTGCTCGAACGCCGGGCGTGGGAATTCAAAGACGCTCCCATGGTGGGGCGCACGCACGGCATTCACGCCGAGCCCATCACCTTCGGATTCAAGCTGGCAAACTGGTATTCCGAAACGCAGCGGAACATTGCGCGCTTTGCGGCTGCGGCTGAGGACCTGCGAGTAGGGAAGTTCTCTGGCGCGGTAGGTATCTTCGCGCATCTCACGCCGGAGATCGAAGAGAAAATCTGTGCGCGACTGGGTTTAAAAGCCGCGGCAGTATCCTCGCAGGTAATCCAGCGCGACCGCCATGCGCAGTATCTCTGTACGCTGGCCGTGATTGCGTCCACGCTAGATAAGATCGCGACGGAGATCCGCCATTTACAACGCACCGAGGTTCGCGAGGCCGAGGAATTCTTTAGCGAAAAGCAAAAGGGCTCTTCCGCCATGCCGCACAAACGCAATCCAATTACAGCCGAGCAAATCAGCGGCCTGGCGCGAGTGTTGCGTGGCAATGCACAAGCTGGATTGGAAAATGTTGCTCTGTGGCACGAGCGTGATATTTCGCACTCTTCCACCGAGCGGGTCATCTTGCCGGACTCGACAACCTTAATCGATTACTTGCTAAACAAGACTGCCACGCTCATCGAGACTATGTTCGTCTATCCCAATCGAATGCTGGCCAATCTGGAGAGTACGCACGGACTGATCTTTAGCGGCCAGCTCCTGCTCGATCTTGTAGAGCACGGAGTTTCCCGCGAAGACGCTTATCGATTAGTCCAGGGCCACGCCATGCGTGCGTGGAAAGACGGCCTGAACTTCCACGAGTTAGTGCTCGCGGATGAAGAAATCAGCGAAAAAGTTCCTCGCAAGCAGATCGACTTTGCATTCGATCTAACCCGCCAACTAAAGAATGTAGATAAAATTTTCGCGCGCGTTTTCCGGGATGAAAGTGCCATACACATCAGCCCGCGCACTCGGAAAAAACCTACGCGGACGCGAAAAGGCCGATAACCCGCGCTTACCTACATTTATTAACCCAAGTTAAGTGGAGAAGTTTCGCCTAGCTCCTACTCTAGGCTGCGTGCTCCGTCCATGCATCCTGCCTCTGCTTCACCGCATCGAAGGAATTAACCAGATGGTTAGTTCGTAAAGTTTCGTCAAACTGGGTCGGAGGTGACCTATATGGCAATAGCAACATCGAAGAAGGCAAGCTTACTGAAAACTGTGGGTTCGTTGCTGGCGGCAGGAATATTGAGCGCGACGCTGGTCGCCGAAGCCGCCGCGGCTGTGACCCCGTATGACAATCAAATTCAAACCAAGCTCACGCAGAAGCTTACGGCAAAAAAACAATTCCGCGAAGTCCGCTCCAGCGTGGACGGCAGTATCGTAACTCTCACGGGGACCGTCAATCTGTATCAGAGCAAAGTGGACGCGACCAAGCTAGCACGAAAGGCGGGGAAGGTGCAGGAAGTGCGTAATATGATTACCGTCGCCGGGCCGAACGTCCCTGATGCTCAACTGGAGCAGAAGTTGGCGCGGAAGTTGCGTTACGTTCGCGCCGGCTACGACATCACGTTCGACTACTTTGCGCTGAACGTAAAGGACGGAGTGGTCGCGGTGGAAGGGCAGGACCGAACCGGCGTTGGCCGCGACGAAGCTCTCGCCGATGTCCAGAGTGCTCCGGGAGTGAAAGACGTGATTGCGAATATTAAGGTGGAACCAGTCTCGCCGATGGATGATGGCTTGCGCCTGCGCGCGGCTCGCGCGATCTACCGCGATTCTGTTCTGAGCAAATACGCGATCGACCCAGCGCGTCCGATTCGCATCATCGTGGATAACGGCAATCTGGCGCTTTACGGCACAGTCAACAGCACAATGGACAAGACTGTCGCTGGAATTCGAGCCAATCAAATCTTCGGCGCATTCACGGTGCAAAACAATCTGGTCGTGGAGGAGAACTCGGGTCAGCCCGGCGCTTAATCGGCGGCGTGATTTGGGAGGCGCGGCCCCCGGCCGCGCCTTCACGTTTATAGTCGATTGATCAGCGAAGCCACATACCCAGCGCCGAATCCGTTGTCGATATTTACCACGCTCACGTTTGATGCGCACGAATTCAACATGCCAAGCAGCGCAGTGAGCCC
>JBAWBG010000211.1:0-13232 GCA_049589695.1 Candidatus Sulfotelmatobacter sp.
GCCGATATGCGCGCTGACCCCGGCAACCTTCAGATAATGCGATGCCGAGGCTTTGGCGTAAAGTTCGCGTGCATTTTTGATCGGCACTCCAAATGTGTGTTTTCTCAAGCCGGTAGAGATGTAGGGATGAGTGTGGGCCGCGACGTCTGGATTTACGCGTAGAGCAACTCGTGCCACCGTGCGCGACCGGGCTGCACATTCCGCCAGAACCCAGAGTTCAGACTCGCTCTCCACATTGAACAGCAAGATTCCGGCTCTCAAGGCCGCGGTGATCTCTTCCCGCGATTTTCCGACGCCGGAGAAGACAACTTTTCTGGCTGCACGCCGGTCGGTCGCCAGCACGCGCTCCAGTTCTCCGCCTGAGACTACATCGAATCCGCAACCCTCCCGCGCCAGCAGGCGCAAAATATTTATGTTGGAATTCGCTTTTACGGAGTAGCAAATAGTATGCGGAACGCCGTGGAAAGCATTTTGGAAGTTGGCAAGCCGCTGAAGAATCGTCGTCGCGGAGTAAACATAGAGGGGTGTACGGTAGCGTTCGGCGAGTTTCGTAAGTGGAACATCCTCGCAGTGCAAATAGAACGTTTCACTGCGATGAAACAGCCCCTTGCGGCCCTTTCGCAACACAAATGCGGGTGGACGCTCCATGTGAACTGATTCTCCGGGGCGGGTCATTTTCGTTTTGGAGAGGCTGAATCGGCACTATCCTTCACTTTAATCGCCACCACAGTTTGATCGTCAAAGGATTCCACGCCTGCGGAATGTTCGGCTGCGGCCTTGAACAGAGTGTTGACCACGCAATCGGCCGATTTGCCGGCGCATTCCAAGATTAGTTTTTCCAAGCGGCCACGGCCAAAAAGTTCTCCCTTGCGATTACGCGCGTCCAGAATACCGTCACTGAAGAACACGAACATATCGCCCGGCTTCATCTTGAAGCGGAACTCGTCGTAATCTGCATCGTCGAAAAGTCCCAGAGGTAGGCCGGTCGCTTCGATTACTTGATTCTTTCCGGCATGCACATGAATGGGCCGAGGCAGGCCAGAATTGGCCACTTGCAGCGTTCGATGCTCGTCGTCCCAAACCGCGTAGATGAGTGAAACGAATTGTGCTTCGATGCGGCGCTCCGCAAGCGACAGATTCACTGCCCTCAGCATCTCCGCCGGACCGGGTTCGATCGGCGCGTGCGAACGCAAGATTCCGCTTACGAGCGCCGCATAAATGGCGGCTGGCGCGCCTTTCCCGCTCACATCGCCAATCACAATTCCCAGCCGTGAAAGCGAATAAGGGATAAAGTCGTAGAGATCTCCTCCGATCGCGCGCGCGGGGACGAACTTTGCCGCTAGTTCCAGATTCGCCAGCTTGGGCAGCGTCTGCGGAAGCAATCGCATCTGCAATTCGCGGGCGAGCGCCAAATCCCGTTCCAGTCGGCGTTCCTGGCGCGCGATCTCTTCATACAGCCGCGCATTTTCGATAGCGATGGCAACCTGTGCGGCGAGTGTCATCATAGTGCGGCGATGATCGTCGGTAAAAAAGCCGCGTCGCGTGTGCTCCAAGTCGAGCACACCGATGACTTTATCTTTATAGATCAGCGGCACGGCCAATTCAGAACGCGTTTCCGGATTGGCTTCGATATAACGCGGGTCTTTGCTCACGTCAGGCACCAGCACTGCTTCTTTCGTCTGAGCGGCGTAACCCACCAGGCCCCGGCCGAGAGGGACCTCGTGCTTGAGATGAATATTTTCGCGGAAGCGCAATGAAAACCGGTGTTGCAATTTCTCGCCGGAGGAATCCAGCAGCAAAATACTAAACATCTGGTAATCGATAAGCCGCCGCAGCAATTCTGCAACCCGGTTCAGCAATTCATCCACATTCAGAATGGACGACAGCTCGCGTGCAATTTCATTGAGCAGCAGCAGAATGCGCGCCTGGCGGGTGGTGCGCGTGTAGAGCTGTGCGTTTTCAATTCCGCTCGCGATTCGAGAAGCCACCAGAGTCAGCAGACGGCTGTGTTCTGCGGTGAAGTAGCCGGGGTTCTGCGCTTCCAGATCGATCACGCCAATTACGCGGTTCTTGGTGATAAGCGGCACCGCCAACTCCGAGCGTACATTGGGCACGGCGGCGATGTACTTGGGATCTTGGGTAACATCGTCGACGAGGACTGCCTGTCTCGACAGCGCAGCCTGCCCCGTCACACCCTCGCCCAGCTTTACCCGAGCGCCATCGGTGAAGTCAGCCGGATACCCGACCTGGAAGCGAAAGCGTAATTCTTGTGTCTTCTCGTTTAGAAGCAGAATGGCGAAGATTTCATAATCGATGACCTTGCGCACCACCTCGGCAACGCGGCGCAAGGTGGTATCCAGATCGAGCGACGTCGCCAGCACATCGGCCACTTCCAGCAACAGCGGCTCAACTTGCAGAGAATTCGCCGTCGTATTCAGAACAGACTCCATAGTTTTCTATAATAGCAGCCGTTGTTTTCTGCACTACTCTCGCGGCACAACGCAGATATCCGCCAGATTGCGATACCGTTCGGCGTAATCGAGGCCATAGCCGACGACGAACTCATCCGGAATTGTGAAACCGACATAGTCGCCTTCTAGCGGCAGTTTGCGGCGCGAGGGCTTATCGAGCAGCGCCGCGATCTTCAGCGATTTAGGCTCGTGTGCCAGCAATAATTTCTTTAGCACCGTCAGTGTCAATCCCGTATCCAGAATATCTTCCACAACGATCACGTTCTTGTCCTTCATGGATTGGTCAACGTCTTTGGTCAGCTTTACCTCGCCTGTGGAATCCCATCCGCTCTTAAGTTCCTGACTGGGTGTGGGGCGATTGCCATAACTGGAAACGCCAATAAAATCGAAAGTCGCATCGAGATCCACCTGCCGCGCCAAGTCGGCGAGAAAGATCGCCGAGCCCTTCAGCACACCGACCAGGATGATCGGCTGGCCCGCGAAGTCGCGAGTGATGTCAGCGCCCAGCTCCGCGACTCGTTTTGTAATTCGATCCCGCGAAATCAGCACCTTAAGTTCTTTCATGGCGTTTCATATTAAACTAAATCCAGCCGCAGCCCATCCCGGGTGGATTTCCGCTCAAGATCCTCTGCAAGTGGCTGGCGGCCAGGAGCTATTACTCATGAATCTGAAAGGCATTCATCTCACGTGGCTGGGCCACGCAACATTTCGCATCGAAACGCCCGGCGGACAGACCGTCATCATCGACCCGTGGATTATGAACAATCCCGCGTGCCCGCCGTCCGAGAAAAAAGTGAAGAAAGTAGATACCATTCTCGTCACTCACGGACACGGCGACCACATTGGCGATGCGGTTGAAATCATCAAGGAACACAATCCGCAGGTAGTTGGTATTCCCGAACTCTGCGGTTGGCTGGAGAAAAAAGGCGCCAAGAAAATCGCCATGATGAACAAGGGTGGCACGCAGAAAATCGGCGACATCAAAGTTACGATGGTTCACGCGGATCACTCCTGCGGCATTCAGGATGGCGACCAGATGGTTTACGGCGGCGAAGCTTGCGGGTACGTCGTTGAATTCGAGAACGGCGTCAAAATTTATCATGCTGGCGATACCAACGTTTTTGGAGACATGGCGATTATCCGCGAGCTTTACAACCCTGAAATCGTCATGTTGCCGATTGGCGATCACTTCACCATGGGGCCGCGGGAAGCCGCTTACGCCTGCAATCTGCTCAAGCCGAAAACCGTAATTCCAATGCACTTCGGCACCTTTCCGGCACTGACGGGAAGCCCTGCAGAATTGAAGAAGCTGGTGAAGGGCATCGAAATCTTAACTTTAACTCCGGGCGTGACTTTGCGCGATTTAGATCGCGCAACCGCATAAACTAAAACTGGAAAACATTAAAGGAGACGAGTGGCCGCGAATAAACCAAAGAAAGCGAGTAAGCCGAACTGGAGACACTACGACTTCACCACCGCCGGCCCAGTCGACGATTATCTGTATTCCATGCTGCCTAAGCGCAGCGACGTGCTGGTGGAGATGGAAGACTATGCCGCCAAGCACGATATTCCGATTGTGGGTCCGGCGGTGGCGCGTGTACTGCAGCAATTGGCTCTGGCGATCAATGCGAAAACCGTTTTTGAGCTGGGTTCGGCGATTGGCTATTCAACCATCTGGTGGGCGCAGGCTGTAGGCGAGAAAGGGCACGTTATTTACACGGATGGCGATGCTAAAAACGCCGAGCGTGCGCGCGGATACTTCGATCGCGCTGGTATTTCCGATCGAATCAAGCTTCACACTGGCGATGCGCTGGAGGTTCTTTCTGAGCAGAAGCAGCAGTTCGATATTATTTTCAACGATATCGACAAGCAGGATTATCCACGCGTGTTGCGTCTGGTATCGCCGCGTCTGCGCAAGGGCGGATTATTTATTACGGATAATGTTTTGTGGAGCGGCCGCGTGGCGGAGAAAAACCCGAAGTCAGCGGAGACCAAGGCAATACTTGAGTTCAATCGCCAGTTGTACGGCTCGTCGGATTTCTACACGACGATTCTTCCCATTCGCGATGGACTGGCGGTCGCTCTGAAGAAGTAAGGCGAAGAATCCAGCAGAAGAATCAAATCGATTTCACGGGAATTGTCAGCAGATCCTCAACCAGCCCCACTTCTTTCTGCAGAAACGGCTCCGCGTAGGTCACGCCGCCGAGAGCTCCGTAATATCGGGCCATCGACTCTACGCGCGCGTGAATCTCGTCGTGGGCGGGAAAGATATCTTTACCTGCTTCTTGATCGCTGTATTGGGATTTGTAGGCGAAGATGGACGGAACCTTCTGTTGAAACTGCTCGCTAATGTCCACCACAAACGTAGGGCGCACATCGTAGTAAAGCGTCGCGTAGATAATTTTGAACGGACGATGTGGCGCGAGTTTCGCGGGGCCGGCATCCGGTCGACTGACGGTTGGCTGCCGATCGCTCAGTGTGCCTTGCCGATCGAGCTTCGATAATCCTGCGAGAAAACAAGCCTCATACCCCAGCACAGAACACGTGTAATGATCGGGGTGGCGTCCCTTCCAGTAGGGCAGAATTACTACGCGTGGCCGAGTTTCGCGGATCACACTTGCCACCTTCAGCCGATTCTCCCAGGTGTTTTCCACGCGACCATCGGGAATATCTAGCGCCCTGCGCCAGACTACGTTGAGTATTTTCGCGGCGTCTGCAGCTTCCCGCGCCCGATCTTCGGCCGTGCCGCGCGTGCCCATTTCTCCTTGCGTCAAATCAAGTATGCCGGTCCGCTGGCCGCGTTGCGCCATCTTCAGCAACGTGCCGCCGCAGGTCTGCTCTACATCGTCGCGATGAGCGGCAATTGCCAGAATGTCGAGATTGCCTGGAGTCGAGGGCATGACGGGAACTTGCCTTTAGCCTAACGTAATTTCTACTTCTTCCGCTGCACCAGATATTGCCCCAACTCCTTCAAGTTCTCGGCTCGTTCTCCGAAGCCGTCCAACTCCGCGAATGCAGACGCCACTAACGCATCCGCTTTGCGCACGGACTCCTCAATTCCAAAAAGTGCGGGATAGGTTGCCTTCTGCGCGGCGGTATCTTTGCCGGCAGTTTTGCCGAGTTGTTCGGAGCTCTGCGTCACATCCAGCACGTCGTCCACGATTTGAAAGGCCAAACCAATCGATTGACCAAAGGCGCGAAGCTTCTTAACATCACGATCCTTCGCTCCGGCGTAGATGCCTCCGCTTACGAGGCTCGCGGCGATGAGAGCGGCGGTTTTGGCGCGATGAATATATTCGAGCATCTGCGCCGTGGGTTGCATGTGCTCCGCTTCCAGATCCACGACCTGGCCGCCAATCATGCCGTTCAGGGTGCCGGTGCCCCGCGCGATCTCTTCAATAATTCGAACTCGCGCCTCTGCCGGACATTCCAGCCGAGCCAGAACTTCATAAGCTTGCGTTTGCAAAGCGTCTCCCGCCAGAATAGCGATCGCGTCACCGAAGACTTTGTGGCAGGTGGGGCGTCCGCGCCGCAAATCGTCATTGTCGAGCGCCGGAAGATCGTCGTGGATCAGCGAATAGGTATGCAGCATCTCCAGTGCCGCGCCTAATTCTTCAATCTTCTCAGGCAGCGATCCTGCGATCATGCGGCCTGCTTCCATGCACAGCACCGGCCGTAACCTTTTGCCGCCGGCAAAAACGCTGTGCCGCATCGCCTTATGTATGGAGATAGGGTCCTGAGTTTCCAGGGGAATCAGGCGGTCCAGTGCCGCGTCGGTTCGCGCACGGCCTTGCTCGAGGGTTTCCTGCAGCATCGCGCAGTGAGTATAACAAGAGGCGCGTTCTCAAGCACTGGCGTTGGACGATCCCGAGGTACCAACCGGATCGTGCAGTGTGCTACTCAAACCTTCTGGCGCGCGTCGCTATCGAGCGTGAGGATGAGACTGCAGAATCGCTGCCGTTATCGTCCTGCGGAACGATTACACTGGGATCGCGGCGTTCATTTCAACTTCTATTTCGAGAGGTAAAACTAAACTTATGAGCGATGATGGGAAGAAGGACGCATATTCGCGACGTGGATTCTTAGGCGCGGGTACGGCGGCGCTAGCGGCCGCAGGAATGCTACCTACGGATGCCGCAAGTCAAATAGGGCAACCGTATCCTGGAAAAGAAGAACGAGAAGGCAAACCGTACCCGACGAAAGATGATCCAAGCGCCAGTGACCCCGGTCCCACCAATCCCTTGCTAGATGCGCAGAATCCGGATTCTTTTCTTCCCCCGCCCACCGACGCGGGGGGCGTGCAAACCTTCAAATACCCGTTCTCCATCGCTCACAAGCGGATGCAAGAAGGTGGATGGTCACGCGAGGTCACAGTCAGGGAACTTGCGGTTTCCAAATCGATCGCCGGGGTAGATATGAGACTAACCGCCGGGGGCATACGAGAGCTGCATTGGCATACGGCCGCCGAGTGGGCGCTCATGCTCTACGGAAACGCGCGCATCACGGGGCTCGATGCCGAAGGCAAGAGCTTTGTTACGGACGTCACGGAGGGCGATCTGTGGTATTTTCCCACGGGGATTCCGCATTCCATTCAAGGCCTGAATCCCGATGGTTGTGAGTTTTTGCTCGTATTCGATGACGGCAACTTCTCCGAGTACGAAACTGTGCTGCTCACCGACTGGATGGCGCACACGCCGCACGGGGTCCTCTCGAAGAACTTTGGTGTGAACGAACAGTCTTTGACGAAATTGCCGAGAAGAGAGAAATTTATTTTTCAGGCCCCCGTTCCCGGGCCACTGAATGCCGATCTTAAAGCGACGGAAGGGTCGCTCGGCTTATCAAAAGTTGAGTTCGCATTTCGCAAGACGCAGCAGGCTGTCTCGAGAACCACGAAAGGCGGAGCGGTGCGGATCGTAGACTCGAGCACTTTCAAAGTATCCACCACGATTGCCGCAGCCATCGTTACCGTACATCCGGGAGGAATACGAGAACTGCATTGGCATCCCAACGCCGACGAGTGGCAGTATTACATCAGCGGTTCGGGAAAGATGACAGTATTCGCTACCGGGGGCCGCGCGCGCACCATGGACTTTCAAGCCGGAGATGTTGGCTATGTCCTGAAGACGCTGCCACACTACGTGGAAAATACAGGCAACACAGACCTCAAGTTTTTGGAGATGTTCAAGAGCAGCTACTATCAGGACCTGGCGCTGTCGGAATGGCTCACTCACACGCCACCCGAACTGGTGATGCAGCACTTAGGCATCGACAAAGCAACGCTAGATGCCATGCCGAAGGAGGAAGTGGTAGTAATGCCGAAATAGCGGTCTTTCGGTCCGCGAACAAAAACAGCGAGGATGCCGAAAAGCATCCTCGCTGTTTTTCTTCCTAATCCATCAAGCTGAGCCGTCTTTTGCTACGGCTACGCTCCGCAGAACGGAGGTTAAGACATTTTGTACATCGTCGGATTGACAAACATCGCTTGCGCCAGCTTCCAGCGCTGCGACCCAGAGCTCCTCATCGGGAAGACGATGGGTGCACACGATTGGCAGTAGTGGAAAATCCTCGTGCAAGCTTCGTACATCGGTGAGACGAGAGGCTTCCATATCCAGCACCACAGCCTCAGGACGGTTGCTGGCCACACGTTTGCGAAGTTCATCACCGGAATGCGTCAAGTGGACTGCCTGGAAGTGAGAGGAAAGTTTTCCCGCCAGAGTTTGCGCGACTCTGGGATCAGTTTCGAATACTACGACATTAAAGCCCATAGATCCTCCTGACTTACAACCGTCAGTTACAACGGTCTTTGGGCTGCGGGGAAGGGTTCGGAACCGCTACTCCACAGACATTTTTGATAAAGATTGGCAACGGAGCGAGTTGCCTATCTGCGGGCACTCGCCTTTTCCGCTACGGATTCGAACGGTTCAGCCTGGAGCTTCCCGTTTTTCTTGAGCAAAATTTCCACTTTGCCTTCCGCCTGCTCCAATTCCTTGCGGCACGCGGAGGAAAGATTCATGCCCTCTTCAAAGAGAGTGAGAGAAGTTTCCAATGCCACATCTCCCTTTTCCAGCTCCTGAACAATTTTCTCCAGTCGCTGAAGACACTCCTCAAATTTAGCCAACGGGGTTTAACTCCTTCTCTATTGTAATGCTACTATGTGCGCGCAATGTCTAGTCTTTTATTGTAAATAGACAATGAAAATGCACTCTCGCGTACCGATAAAGGAAACCTTAAGCCGAGGCAGGAGTGTTTGTCCCCAGCGCCTCCAGAACATCCACCGCTGAGCTGTAACGCCCCTGCGGGGCGCTGATCTGCGCTCCCTGCACGGTGTGCCGAACGGCCATCAGCATCTCGCGGGCAATGGCGACACCCTCCGCCCGAGCGGCTTCCGGCGACTGCGCCCGCGCCATCCGCTCGAGGATGGAGTCCGGCACTGAAACCCGAAGTTCGTTCTTCATAAACTCAGCATTGCGCACGCTCACCAGCGGCCAAATTCCTGCCACCACCGGAATACGGCAATGCTCGATCCTCCGCAAAAAATTCTCCAGCAGGCGAATGTCAAAGACGGGCTGAGTCACCGCATACTCTGCGCCGGCCGCCACTTTGAATTCAAAGCGCCGGATCTCTTCGTCCAAGTCGGTGAGGCCCGGGTTCGCACCCACCCCAATCACAAATCCGGTTCCTGCGCCGATCGGATTTCCGCCCAGGTCCAATCCGCGGTTCAGGTTGTGAACGATGTTGACCAAGCCGATGGCATCCACGTCAAACACCGCCGTTGCATCCGGGTAGTTGCCCATCTTCGGCGGATCGCCTGTAATGCAGATCAGGTTCTTGATACCTACCGCAGCCGCGCCCAGTAGGTCACTTTGAATGCAAAGCACATTCCGATCGCGACAGGTGTAGTGCAGAATGGCATCGATTCCCGCTTCGCGTTGCACCAGCAAAGAGAGCGCCTGATTGCTCATGCGCGCCGAAGCCCGCGGGCTATCAGGAATGTTGACCGCGTCCACGCCAACCGACTTCAGAAAGCGCGAACCTTCCAGCTCCTTCTGTATGTCGGTTCCCTTAGGAGGCACTACCTCCACCATCGTAACGAACTCGCCCCGCGCCAGCTTTCCGCCCAACACGGACCGCTCTTCCAAAGGCTGCGCTGGTGTCGCCCTCGGTATGCTGGTATTGGACACTTGAGCGGAGGCCGACTTTCCCCGAGCCTCTCCTGCGCGCAAGGCAGACTTCATGACACGGATGTGGT
Organism: Candidatus Sulfotelmatobacter sp.; assembly: GCA_049589695.1. Taxonomy (GTDB): domain Bacteria; phylum Acidobacteriota; class Terriglobia; order Terriglobales; family Acidobacteriaceae; genus Sulfotelmatobacter. The sequence continues at coordinate 9,721 of JBAWBG010000211.1, forward strand.
CGGGAGTGGTGCCGCAGCATCCTCCAACGATGCGCGCTCCAGCCGCGACAAATTTCCGCGCATAACTCGCCATGTACTCGGGCGAGCACAGATAAATGTTCCTGCCCTCCACCGAGCGAGGAATGCCGGCATTCGGCTGCGCGGCGAGCGGAAGGGAAGTGAGCGCGCGAACGCGCTCGATGGCGTCGAGCATGGCGACGGGACCTACACTGCAATTGCAGCCGATAACGTCGGCGCCCCAATCTTCAAGCCGAGGCGCGAAAGTCTGCGGATCAGAGCCATCAAGGCAATTGCCGTCCTCGTCAATCGTCACCTGCACTACCAGAGGCAACTTGGCTCCAACATCCTTGGCGGCGAGGATAGCTTGATGGAGTTCTTCAAGGTAGCCAAAAGTTTCCAGCATAAGCAGATCGACGCCGCCTTCGGCAAGAGCTTCGATCTGCTCGCGGAACGCCTGGCGGGCTTCTTCGAACGAAGTTTTTCCCAGCGGTTCGATTCTTGTTCCCAGTGGGCCAACCGATCCTGCCACCCAAACATCGAAGCTCTTAGCGGCTTCGCGGGCGAGCCGCGCACCCATCCGGTTTACGTCATGTACTTTATCTGCGAGGCTGTGCCTCGCAAGACGGAAGGAATTGGCTCCGAACGTGTTGCTTTCGATAATTTCGGCCCCAGCCTGCAGATATTCGTGATGGATAGCTCGAATCAGATCGGGCTGGGAAAGATTCAGCTCGTCATAGCAGCGATTGATGAAGATTCCCTTGGAGTAAAGCAGCGTGCCCATGGCGCCGTCGCACAGGACGGGCGACCGCTTGAGCCGTGCCAGAATGTTATCCGCCATCTTAAGAGGATACAAGATGAGCGTGGTTATTTACATCTAAGACGGTGCGCGAGTAATGAGGCGTTGATTCATCGTAACCAGGCTTTTTGGCGGGCTCTGCTATAATCCGGTATTTCGCACTTAAATCTCTAGTTTTCCTGTGGTTAGGAGCTTGAAGTTTGAAGAAATCCGCTCTGCTGCACGCTGTAGCTTTGTCCGTTCTTTTAAGTCTCGTCTCCTGTGGGGGTGGATCGAACTCAAGCACGGCTGCCCCGAGCAAATTAAACGAACGAGTTTTTGCCTCGCAGAGCGCCTCCAGTCCCACGGCATTTGCCGGTCTCGTCATTATTGATGGTCAATTCGATACGGTCGGCCGAGGGGACGTCAGCACCGGCGGTTCTCCTGGACTCATGGCGATATCCCCCAATCGAGCGACACTGGCGGCCTTCGATCTGTTGACCAACAAGGTCGATGTCATCAACACTTCAAAAGAGTCGGTAACCGGAAGCATCCAATTGCCAGGCATTACCACCAGCATAGTTGTGCCGCAGCCCGCCGTCGGTTACGCGGCCGTACCCTCCGCACCGCTCATCGGTTTTTCGCCGGGTGCGGTGGTGCAGATGAACCTTACTGCGGGTGGAATTGCAGCGACCATCAGTGTGCCGGGTGCGCAGACCGTAGTCTCAAACTCGACGGGATCTCAGCTACTTGCCTTCAGCAACGACTCAAACGCGGTAACCGTGGTCACTCCGGCTTCGTTGAACACCAGCACCCCGGCGACAGTCTCAGTGCCGGGATTCGACCGTCCGGTGTATGGAATTTTCAACAGCGATGGCAGCCAGGCCTACATTCTAAATTGCGGCGCGGAATGCATGGGAACGCAGGCCAGCGTGCAGATTCTGAACCTAGCCACCAGTCCGCCGACGGCCGGGGCGGCAATTCCGGTGGACGCCGCAACCATCGGCCTGATCAGTGGGTCCACTCTTTATGTGGCCGGCACGCCGCCCACCAATAATCCTTGCACCGGCGAGAGTACAGCGGCTACCACCTGCGGGCGACTCGATATTGTGGACTTGAACTCGATGACCGTCAGCAACAAATACGTGATTACCGACGGCTATCACAACCGTATCGACATGGGCAACGGCGGCCAGCTATTCATCGGATCTCACACTTGCACCAATATCGGGAACGTCAACAACGTTACCGGCGAAGTGCGCGGCTGCCTCTCGATTCTGAACACTACCAACGGGAATATCGTTATCCCGCCAGACAATGGCGATGTGACCGGACTGCAAAACTTTACTTCACGCCAGGTAGAGTATGTTGCGGAGGGCGGCAACCTGCGAGTTTATTACACCGTCACCGATGCTCTGCTGACGAACTATTACTACATCACCACCGGAACCATCGTGCTTCCCGGCTACATCACAGACGTCAAGTCAGTCGACTTTTTCTGATTGGTGCCAGACCCTCGGGTTTTATTGCTCCGGTTGCAGCACCAGGCGGTGCGCAGCCGTCGCCTTCACAGCCCGTTCACTAAAAGGCATGGTGAAAGTGAAGCCCTCATACCATGCCTTCCATTGATCCATATAGTAAGGGCTGAGAAAGTTTCCACCCTGGCCTGTAACCGTGTTCAACGTGGATTGATCGAGGTCGGCGAGATTTGCGGTAAACCGCTCGGACGGTCCATGATGCGGCGTCACAGCTTTCACCGTGTAGCCGCTGCCGGATTGTTCTTTGATTCCCGGCCCAGTCCACCGCCGCAGCCCCGGAATCTTTCCCAGCACCGGGTGTTCGATGTCTAGCGCATTGATACGGCCCCAATGCCACGACGCCAAGTCCTTGGGCGCATCTGGATCACTTACCGCACTCTCGACCGCTGCAGTTAACAGTTCATCATAATTAGGATACTTAGCCGGTAGCCAGCGCTTGGGCTGATGCAGCATGACATTCTGCAGCCACACGCTTTTCATCTGCCAGTGGTAAGTCTTCCAACTCAATATTGTTTCCTGCTGTTTGGGATCTTCAGGAGCAGCTCCCAAGCGCGGTTCGAGAAGCAGTCGCGTCAGCTCTTGCTCGGAGCGTACGGCAATCGTCGCTGCTGTCGATGAGGCAACCATGCGTCCATCCCAGTTGCGCATAAGTTCCGCAGCTTGCTTGGCCCGCGCCGAAGGCTTGGCGGCGTGATCCACGGCATACACAAAACGTTCCGCAGCGAAGAGGTCATTCTCCGACTCGACATCGTTTTGAAGCGCCAGCATATCGGAGGGGCCAAATTTTCGGCCAGACTCCAACACGTGATAAATTCGCGCCGTCCGCCAGGGCGCTTCCCACGCGGCGCTGATCGAATAAGGATATCCATCCTGCGCGATGCGTCCGTTCGCTGTCGCAATCACGCCCGACGGCGGATTATAGATGCTGGGTAACTTGTCGAAGGGAATGTAACTCGTCCATTCGTGAGCATCGTCCGCTCCGCTGACGGGAAGACTGCCATCGCCAGAGGCGCGAATCGGAATGTGCCCCGTGGCCTGGTAGCCAATGTTTCCGTCCACGTCGGCGTAAACGACATTCTGCCCCGGTGCGTCGAGTTGGGAAAAAGCCTTGCGGAAGTCTTGCCAATTCTGCGCAGTGTCGACATCGAAAAACGGCATGCGCAGCCCATCGTAGAGCGTCCAGCGCAAAGCCACTTGCC
>JBAWBG010000212.1:0-2389 GCA_049589695.1 Candidatus Sulfotelmatobacter sp.
AGGCGCGCGATCTCGGAGGCGAGAACAACCGGGGCGGGCGCGATGGGCTGTTTCGGCTTTTCCGACCAGGTAACGGTATTGGGCAAAGGAATATCGCGGGGTAATTTGATGTTGGGCGGGGTGACAATGGTTTGCGAATGGTTATCGGCCTCGGGAGGCACGGAAATAATCGGTTGCGCTGATAATTCGGGATCAGTTTTTTGCGCGTGCGCTGAAGTCGGCCGACGAGTATCGAGCGGAGGTAAATATTCTGACGGAGTGTAGTAGACAACGTCGGAATGGTTGAACGCAGGTTGAGGCGTGATCTGTGGCTGCAGGGCCAGGAGGCGCGAACCGCCCCAGATAAGAATCAGCGCAAGAACGTGATATCCGCCGGACTCGAGGAATCTGCGCCAGGGAAGTTTACGCTCGACAAATACGTCTGACCAGAAGGGTGCAGGAGCGGACTCAACTCGCAGTGGAGAAACGTCGTGCGCATGAAACAGATCGGAAAGATTCTGCGCAAAGACGCGCGGCCATGGTTCGGGTGAAATTAACAGGCGAAGCTCTGGAGAGGATGGTTCGACCTCTTCCAAGATTGACCCCCGCGCATCCGGCATCGGTCTATCTTAGCCGAAGGAAGCTTCCGTGGGGAGCACACGGAGAGTTGGAAGGACACCAGGGGCATTGCGAGGGAACCGACCGCCTATTGGCCGGCGCGCGCGGGAGTGATCAACAACCTGCCGGTCGCTTTCTTTTTGGTGTCGGATTTTTCCTGGCCGTAAATGAGATCGAGTCCGCCCTCCGCTGTAGACGACGCTTCGGCCAAAGCGGCGGCAAAGGCGCGGAAGGAACGGCTGATCTCCTGGCCTTCCTGCAGTACTACAGGAGAGCCATGATCAATGGCGGGGGAAATCGCATGAAAGGCGTTCGGAAGCTTCCACAGTACCTTGCAGCGGGTGGAGTGTTCGACATCTTCATCGCTAAAGCCCGGAATCTTCTTATAACGATTCAAAACCATCCGCAAACGGTTGTGGCCCGCGCCTTCATCGAGGAAGGCATGAATACGGCTTGCGCTCCACAGCGACACCACATCGGTTTGCGCGACCATGAGTACCGCATTCGACAGGTCAGAGAGCAGACGGGTTGTGGAATCGAGCCGGCTGGAGGCATCGACCACAACGTAGCGGTAATGATTCACCAGCAGATCGAACAGGCGGGCCAACTCAGCGGGAGTAGGAAGCGACGGATAGGGCTGCTGCGGGCCGGCGAGAAGATGCAATCCGTCTTTGGAGGGCGTCATCAAACCGTCAAGCAAAGAGGCATCCAGCCGATGCAGATTTTCTAGAGCATCGGGCACACCGAAGTTGGGTCGAAGATTGAGATGAAGCTGGCACTGGCCGATCGGGGCAAAGTCCACTAGAACTACGCTGCCGTGGCTTTGCTGCAAAGCGACCGCGGTGTTGACGGCGGCGGTGGTAGCTCCCGCGCCTCCCTTTGCGCCGAGGAAAGTGAATATGCGGGCCTTGCCCGCGCCGCCGCGAGTGCGCGTGCGGTTCGAACTGAAACGCGTTAAAGCCTCCAGAAGCGCTTCGGTGCCCGCGCTATCGTCGAGGTACTCTCCGGCGCCGGCGCGCATGCTGGCCACAATAGTAGTGGGCTGGCGCATGGTGCCGTTGGCGAAAATTGCCAGTTGCAGGGTATTGGCTTGTAGAAGTTCTATGGCGCGAATCGCGGGTTGCGGATTTTCTGGAGAGATGTCGATGATGACCACCTCGGCGCGCAAATCCTGAATCTGGCGCAAGATCGAATCGGTAGACCCGGAAGGAAATCCAACGTTACTGTATACCGTCCGCGCCAGGCGCGTAGCCTCTACACGGCGCTGCAGTTCCGATAAATGCTCACGGTTTTCGCTCAGGAGGGCTACTGCGATCCCATGCATGGTGCGGTTCTCGCTGATTTCTCTTGCTGTTTGCATGTTAGAAAGAGAAAGCACTCTTCGCCAGTGACCTAAGTAACCAGCCTAGAGCATGCTCCTGTAATTTTTGTCGGACGGACGGAAGAGCAGCGATTCGCAAGATAAAAGGAAAACTGCGACAGGCCCACAGCTGGACTACCCCCGAGACAATCCGCAACCGTGCTACGGATTCTAAGCTAAGTCGACGAGATTGAAAAGGTCCGAAAGTACAGATGTCTTAGCTCCATAATTCTGTCACCCCTTAACAGCAACGTGAAAATGTCACCCCATGAGACAGGAGACAGTCACGTTGAGTCAGAAGGAACTGCAGCGAGGGGAAGTCATTTCCCAGTGCGTGCAAGGAAGCCTGGCGTGTGCCAGAGCCGCGGAGCTGCTCACGGTTACGCCTCGGCATATCCAACGCCTCAAAGCCCGCTATCGGCAAGGCAGCGC
>JBAWBG010000213.1:0-4176 GCA_049589695.1 Candidatus Sulfotelmatobacter sp.
CTTCAGCGCTGCGATAGAGATCAATTTGTTCTTGAGGGCTTTAGCCGCCGAGGTCGCTTGCAGGATTAATACTTTTCCGTTCTCGCCCCGCTGAGTTCCACCGGAACCTGATCCACAATCTCAATCCCAAACCCCTCCAGTGCCGCCACTTTCTTCGGACGATTCGTCAGCAATCGAATCCTGCTCAGCTTCAGATCCGACAGAATTTGTGCCCCAATTCCAATCTCGCGCTGCGTCTGCCGCTCGTTCTCCAACAGTGAAGGCAGCTTCCGTCCCTTATGAAAAGTCAGCGCCGTTCGCTCTCCGACTTTTTCTTTAGAAAATCCGCGCGAAGTCTGATGTAGATAAATCAATGCTCCGCGTCCCTCCTGCGCAATCCGCCGCAAGGAGCCTTCCAGCGTGGCATGGCACTCGCATCCCGTCGATCCGAACACGTCTCCCATCAGGCAATGCGCGTGCATGCGCACCAGCACCGGTGCATCGCTTTCCTCGACATCGCCGCGAGGCATTTCTCCTTTAATCAGTGCCATGTGCGACTCGCCGCCATCCACTTCGCTTTCGTAAGCAATCAGCCGGAACTCGCCAAACCGCGTTTCGACCAGCGCCTCGCCCACGCGATGCACATAGCGTTCATGCGCCATCCGATAGCGGATCAACTCCGCCACCGTCAGCATCTTCAACCCATGCTCGTGGCAAAACTCAATCAAATCCGGAACCCGCGCCATGGTTCCATCATCCTTCATGATCTCGCAAATAATTCCCGCAGGAATCAATCCCGCCAGCCGCGCCAAGTCGACCGAAGCCTCGGTCTGCCCCGCCCTCACCAGCACTCCGCCCTTTCGCGCACGCAACGGAAACACATGTCCGGGCCGCGCCAAATCAGATGCCTGCGTCGCCGGATCAATCGCTACCTGAATCGTGCGCGCCCGGTCATACGCCGATATTCCAGTCGTCACTCCCACGCGCGCATCGATCGTCTCGGAAAACGCAGTCCCATATTGCGAAGTATTTTCCGCTGACATCGGCCCCAGCCGCAGATGATCCAGCCGCTCCTCCGTCATCGCCAGGCACACCAGCCCGCGCCCATACTTCGCCATAAAGTTGATGGCTTCGGGCGTGACCTTCTCCGCTGCAAGCGTAAGGTCGCCTTCGTTCTCGCGATCCTCGTCGTCCACCACTACAATCATGCGCCCCGCGCGAATCTCCTCGATCGCCGCCGGCACATCGATAAATGAAGTTTGTGCGCTCATCCTGAAAGATTGTAGCAAAGCGTCTTAAGGTTTAAGGCCCGGGATCACAAGCAAAATGAGCCATGAATCATTTCAACGCCTTGTAATCGCCATCCTGGAATCGGTAGGTCACAGTCGAAGAGTAAGGTTCAACTCGCTCGGTCCCCGCCTCTTCAACTTCCTTGGTCCCGCTGGATTTCACGCGAATATCCGCATATCCGCCATCCGCGCGCGGATCGAAGTCCAGCAGCGAATCCCACTGGAAAGTTTGTTCTTCCGGCAAAGCCGCCGATTCGTTCGAGCCTGCAACTTGCAGCGAGAGCACTCGCTTCAGCTTGCCATCGACCTCCGCGACGAACGTCAGAGCCTTTCCCGCATAGTCTTGCCCCATGCCGTCGACCTCGAACACTACGGCAGGCTTACCCACTCCCAGTGCCTGCAGCCTCGCCTGCGGAGGCTTTCCCCAACCTCCAAGGCTCACGATTTCCGGTTGATCGTAGTCGGCTTCGAAAACATCGCCCTTGCGCGTGAAAATAATCCCACCCGTAACCGGCGAACAAGCGTGGCAGTTGTTCTCCGGCGGAGATTGCGATACCAGTACCAGCCATCGCTGAACTCCAATTTCATCGAATGGCAGAAAGGCGTATACCTCATTGTGGCGCGGCTTCTCCGAAATTCCTTCAGAATTTTGCCGCGCTTTCGCCGGCCACGATCCAGCGATCTGAAGCGCAATCGCTTCCGCCTTATGTTCGTTCCAATCTCCGCTAAACGACCGCGATGCCTGAGCGGCCGCAACTCGACACGTCCCACAACCGACCGCCATAAGCAGCAGCAGCCTCGCAACAACGGACGCCATTCTCACGGAACCTGCCCTTGCACATTCGCCACATAATTGGGGTCGCCCCAATTGCCCGGGCCATGGGGTCGATCCGCGGCCGGAACCTGCTCCCACGCAATCACGCCGCGATTGGCCGCATCCACGTTTACCTGCAAATTTCCCTGAGCATCCAGCGGCACGCGAAACTCGTGCAGCACCTGGCCGAACGCATCTCTGCCTGCCCAGCCGTTGTAACCGCGGATCGTATCAAGTTCCAGTTGCGCCGGAGTGAAATCCGGGAGGACAACATTGACTGGCGGATTACGCCCAGCATTAAAGCGCCGCACCAGTTCTCGAAATTCCGCCGAGCCTCGAACCCTGCCCGGATATCGCTTAGCCGTGACTCGCTTACTGTTGAAAACTTGCACGCCGTGGCTGATGTTTGCCCTCCAATCCCAATGGTCATCGTCCGTTGGCGCAGGATTGGTAATCTGCATCAACCCCACGCCTCCCAGCCCATCACCGCTAAATAGAGGACAATCCGACACGCCCTCCTCAGCCGCCGCGTCGAACTGACGGCGCCGGCTCTCATGGCAGCAGATCTTCTGCAGCGCTTCGACTCCGCAGGCGGCGTTGATTTCGTGCCGCGTAGGGTTCACGCCTCGAATCTTGAGTCCCTTGATGGTCTTTTCGTAACGGCCCGTCGGCAAGTCGGCATTCACTGTAATCGTTAAATCCCCGCCCCGCACATGCGGAAACGTGATCGCACATTTTCCGCCGACGCTCGTTAACTGGAACTCGTCTGTGATTTCCTTGTCCAATCCATTCCCGTAATCTGAGCACTGAAAATGAATCCTGACGAGCCAAATGAATCTCGTGCTCGAACTTTGGTCCGGCGCCTCACCCGTAATTCCTGCTTCAGCCATGATCACCGGCATTTGCGCGCCCGTCGCCGCAGTGCCCGGCTCGATGCGAAAACTTGTATTGTCGGCAGGCGAAATAATCCTAATTCCAATCACTTTTCAGCTTCCTCCCAGTTTGTCGATCTGATTTCGTCGATCACGCTCGCTTGGCACACCGATCTGTGTGGAGGAAATACCATTTGCAAACTTGGGAATAAGAAAACCATCTTGCCGCGAGCGCGGCGCTTAGTCATCGGAAACAAACTATAACCCGCTCCCTGGGACGGGAGAAGGAATAAAGACAAACTAGGGGCGAATCGCTGAAGGGTAATCGAAAGCGCTAGCCTCTTCCCGTCATGCCGCAGGAGGGCTTGTAGCGCGCTTCAATTTCATTTTCAGTGCGTAGCAGTCTTCATGAATCGTTCTGCCGTATTCATCAGCCTTCGCGGATTCAAGGCTCACGGGTTTCTCGCAAATACTACAGCGCACGGCCTTCGAAGAATTTGGGAGTGGCGCTCCCACGGAAGCGGAAGATCGAGGAAGTGGTCTATCCATACTGAGACTCCTCTTTGACCCGAGCCTACTCACGCCGAGCACCGATGTCTGTCGGTTAGCGCACACACGCGGGAAGAGCCGTTCGAGCTACTGAGGATTCGGCGTTCCCTGTCCCTGCCCTCCAGCAGGTCCCGTCTGGTTTCCAATCACGTCGCCCGACACGATCATCTCGACGCGCCGGTTCAACTGCCGTCCCGAGGCCGTGCTGTTATCCGCCACCGGATCGGCCTTTCCCATGCCCTGCGCCGTTACATTATTCATCGATACTCCCTGGCTCACCAGATAATCGCGCACCGCCTCAGCCCGCTTGTCGGAGAGTGTCTGATTGTATTCATCGCTGCCGATTGAATCCGTGTACCCCTCAATTTGCAATTTCAAATCCGGATAAGCCAGCACGATGCCCGAGATCTTCGCCAACCGTTCCCGCGCCTCCGGCTTGAGGTCGTATTTGTTGAAGGCAAACAACACATCCGGCATGCTGACGATCAACCCGCGTGCTGTATCCCGTGTTTGCAACACCTGATTCAATTGCGCCAGCAAACGCGCCCGCATCGCTTCTTTCTGCTGAATCGCTTCCTGCCGCTGCTGATCAGCCACGCTCGCCGCTTGCTGCGCCGCCGCTGCCGCCGCCTGCGCTTGTTGCTGCTGCGCCAAAGCCGCTGCCTGTGCGGCC
>JBAWBG010000214.1:0-6613 GCA_049589695.1 Candidatus Sulfotelmatobacter sp.
CCGCCGCGTACCACCATTTTCTGAGCGAACTGGTAGGCGAAGCCAAAGCGTGGCTGGATGTCCTTCCAGTCGGTCACATAATTGGTGCGCTGATTCGAGTTGGCAAAAACCTCGCCACCGAGCAGCGCGCGCTTCACCGGGTTGCCGGTAAGCGGATCGGTATAGCTGATCGAGCCGCCATTCAATGGGCTTACTGCATTGGGATCGAACCAGTTCTGGTGATTGAAGCGATCGGTGCGCGGCAGCGAAACGTCATACCGCAACCCAAGGTTCAAAGTCAGTTTGGGAGTCACTTTCCAATTGTCCTGAGCGAAGGTGGCGTATTGATAATTTTCAGTTGCCGGCTGGAATTGGATTTCATAGAAGCTATTCCCATTCCCATACAGTTGGCCCATGAGAAAGCTGGCCATGGAATCTCCGCCGCAATCCGCGAGATCGTCCACAAAGGGACACGATGAACTGCCCGAGTTATTGAATTGGAAGTATCCCAGTGGAGCATTGGTTTGGATGTAATTCTGCTGGTGCAGCCGGGCCTCGAATCCGAATTTCAGTTCATGCGGACCATGGATCTTGCTCAGCAATACGCCGATCTGACCGGTAACCTGACCTTGCTTGTAATTGCCGTAAGGATCGTTTCCCGCGTTGGGGAAGCCCGCGGCAAAATAATCGTTGATGAACATGGCCGGAACGCCGTTGAAACCATTCGATTCCAGGTAGGATGGAAAACCTAGCGTGCTGAGTGGATTGGCGTTCAGACTCGAATTGTAAGCGCTGATACGCGTGGCGCCGCGGGTGATCCCAAAAGTCGTGGTCAGCAATAGTGTGGGGTTGAAGGTGTAGGTATCGTTGATCGCGAACAGGTGTGCTGTGCCTTTGTTTTGTCCGCTGCCGCAAGGATCGATAAAGGTCTTGAAGCAGTTGAAGGGAGTAGTGGAATTCCAGTCTTGCGAGTACTTGGCGCTCAACAGATTTTTTTCGTTGAAACGATGATCGATCCTGATGTCGAACTGCTGGTTATTGCTGGGAGTTGCTCCCGAGGCGATCCAGTTATTGTAGAGGGATGCATTTGGCAGGTTGGGCGTGGGCAGAGGAAACAGATTCATCACCTTCTGAGCCACAGGATCGATCAGGTTACCTCGGCCAGCGGGAGGTTGAAGGTTCGCGGGAAGATTCGGGTTGCCCGGGCTGCTGTATTGGTCGACTCTGTTGTAGGGGATGAAAGTGCTACGAACCGGGCCACCGTCAGCGGAGTTATAGACACCCGAATACGGATCATAAAGCTGCCCCGCGATCAAAGGACTTCCACCTTGCGTACACATTCCCGAGGAATCGAATGATCCGCCTTGTGAAGTGCACACCTCGCCAAAATCACCGGTGCGCATGGCCGCGCTCGGCACACCCGCCAGGTAGGTGCTCATCGAACTCGCAAGTGTTCCATCCCAATCGAAGAAAAAGAAAGTCTTGTTCTTCAGGATCGGGCCGCCAATGGTGCCGCCAAAGTCGTTCCGGTGCACTGGAGGAATAGGAATACCGGCCTGATCGTTGAACCAGTTATTCGCGTCCGTGATCGTATTGCGGATGAAATCGTAGGCGCTGCCGTGAAATGTGTTCGTGCCCGAGCGCGTGACCATGTTGATGACCGAGGCGCCGGTAAAGCCATACTCCGCGCTGAAATTGGTTTGCTGTACCTTGAACTCTTCCACTGCTTCCGCCGAAGGCTGGTACACAGATTGAGTGACACCGCCGTTGGGCTCGAAGTTGGTGATCGAAGCGCCATCCATCAGAATGTCGGCGCTGGCCCCGCGGCTCCCATTGGAAACAAAGTCTGTGTTGCCACAATTGGGGCACTGATCGTCCATGTTGGTGACACCCGGCGCCAGATACGTCAGATCGAAAACGTTGCGGTCGATCAGGGGCAGATCGTTGATGGCCCTGCGATCGACCACTTGTCCGGTCACCGCATCTTCGGTGTCGATGGTCGTGGTCTGGGCCCTCACTTCAACGCTTTGTGCCGCGTTCGCAATCTTCAGCCTCAGATTGGCAGTCGCGTTCTCACTGACGTTCAATTTGATGTGGGTGCGTACGGTTTTCTCAAAACCCTGCATCTCCGCGGTCACGGAATAAAACCCGGGCGGAATTGAAGCGAACAGGTAACGCCCATCGTTGTCCGATTTGGCCGTAAAGTGATATCCCTTTTGCTCGTCGAGGAGAGTAACTTTTGCGCCTTGGATGATCGCTCCCGATGGGTCGGTTAGAGTGCCGCTCACGGTCCCAAAATAACCTTGGCCGAAAATTATTACCGGCAGTAGGAGAATGACAGCGGCGGTTAGCGTGCGCAAGTTGCGTTGGCAGTTTTTCGAGATCGTTTCAGCAGAGAGACTCACGTTGCCTCCTTGGTCCGGATAAACAAACAAGGCTGTACCTCGTCATGTGGGTAGGTTCCGTCGAGGCCTTTCTCTCTCAGCACAATGCGATTTCCCCGAGCGTGAACCTGGCAAAAGCGCAAAACGCCCCAATTGAAACGGTTCATTATGGACCTCCTCAGCCACGATGAAAAGACTTTTTTGCGATCGATAGGCAGGGCGGCGGCGGTTGATCGGAAGCAATCCGAACAATGCATTTTCAAATACAGCAAATTCAAGTTGTTAATGATGCCATCTGAAGCGCTGACTCGGGATTATTAATAACTCTGGCCGACGCCAAAATGCGCCTGATCAAAATGCGTGATCAAAATGCGTGATCAAAATGCGAAAAGAGTATTGCGTTCTTCAGCAGTCGAAGCGGTGAACGCTGAAATGAAAGCTGACGACACACCGGGCGGGGTTTCGAATCCCTGACGAAAGGTTGTCCGAAGCAGCGAAAGTTCGCTTTTGTGCATCGCACACTAGAGGAGCATCAAGGTAAACTCTCGGCGCTCCGGGTGAATCCTTATTGCGGCTTAATTAATCTTAAATATCGTCTGAGCACCTTCGCTAGTTGCATTAATCTCCAGTCGATTGTTACGGCAAGATCAATAATGGCGAGATCAATGGCAGAGTCGTCGAAGCCCTACCCATCTCAGGCGCAACTGCGACTTCAGAGTTTATTTCTTAACGCTATCAAAGCGGCGATCATCGCCACCGACCTGTCCGGAACCGTGATCTATTGGAATCCATTTGCGCAACACTTGTATGGCTGGTCGCCGGAAGAGGTGTTGGGCCGCAACATCATGGAAATCACCGTCAGCTCGGAAACTGAAGAAGATGCCAGGAAGTATATGACATCTGTGCTGGCGGGAAATAGTTGGGCGGGAGAATTTCAAGTCCGCTCCAGCGACGGAAGCTTTGTGAGCGCATTGGTGACACTCTCACTCGTAAGGGACGATGACGGATCGGCCGTTGGCATCGTCGGCGTGAGCCAGGATGTAAAAGGACTCAGGGAAGCGGAAGGCGCGTTGCGGCGCAGTGAAGAACAATTTCAGGCATTTGCCAATTCCGTGCCGGAGTTGTGCTGGATGGCGCATAGCGACGGCAACGTTTTCTGGCGTAACGAAAGATGGTACGAGTACACGGGATCGACGCCTCAAGAAGTGGAAGGATTGGGCGGACAATCCGTACACGATCCGGCAATTCTGCCATCGATTGTGGAGCGCTGGAAAGCGTCCATCGAGAGTGGAGATACATTTGAGATGGAGTTTCCGCTCCGTGGCGCAGACGGCATATTCCGATGGTTTCTAACTCGAATCAGACCGGTTCGAGACCAGGCAGGGAAAATCACGCGCTGGTATGGCACGGCGACGAACATCGATGAGCAGCGCCAATTGCTGGAGTCGTTGAGTGAGGCGCGCGACGATCTGGAAAAGCGCGTGCAGGAACGCACCGAGGAGTTGCACATTGCGACCGAGAGTTTACGCGACTTATCGGCGCGCCTGCTCCGCATGCGCGATGACGAGCAGAGGCGCCTCGCCCGCGAACTGCATGACAGCGTCGGCCAGTTACTGGCGGCGATCAGCATGAACAATGCAGTGGTATCGGCGGAGTCTGGCCGTCTGACTCCTGCAACGGCCAAGTGCGTTGCCGAAAATGCCAGTTTAGTCGACGAGGTCAGCCGCGAGATTCGCACAATCTCACATTTGCTGCATCCCCCTTTGCTGGACGAGGCGGGATTGGCTTCCGCATTGCGCTGGTACACCGAAGGATTTGCCAAGCGCAGCCGGATCGAAGTGAATCTTGAAATACCCTCAGATATGGGACGGATGCCGAACGATGCTGAAATTGCCATGTTTCGCGTGGTGCAGGAATGTCTGACGAATATTCACCGGCATTCAGAAAGCTCAACGGCGACCATACGGATTCAGCGCCAGGCGAATCGCGTGCTTCTCGAGGTGCAGGATCAAGGTAAAGGTATCGGCAGAGAAAAGCTGGAGAAATTTACTCGCACCGGCCGCATCGGCGTGGGTTTCGGCGGCATGCGGGAACGTTTGAGGCAGTTGGGAGGCACGCTCGAAATTCAATCCGGTGAACAGGGTACTCTGGTGACCGCAATCCTGCCCATAGGCAGAGCAGACTCTACAAAGGCGTAAGATTAAGACAAGGTTTAAGCTGCGGCGGGAGACTGGGTGAAATACGTATTTCCGTGGAGAACCGCATCGATTGCCGCGAACAGGGAGCGCAGGTCGGATTTCTTGCATAGCCCCTTAATGCCAGCCCTTTTAGCCTCTTGCTCAAGTTGATGCGAGGGGTCGATCGTAACCATCAGCACAGGCGCCTCGGGATGCTGCTGCGTCAGTCGCCGCCCGGCTTCCAGACCATCCATTTCAGGCATTACAAAATCCATGAGCGTCAAGCTCGGACTATGTTCACCCCAGTGTTCCAGCGCGCGCCGACCGTCCTCGGCCTCGCCTACGACCACCCAATCGTCCTGCTTTTCGAGAGCAGCCCTCAGTTGGGAGCGGATCATTGCGTTATCGTCGACCAGAAAGATTCGGACCACGCCACTCCTTATCCCGAGGCGAGACACAAGGGGCTTAACCCTTCGGTCCCCGATAGTGCAAAGCTACCGCGCTGGGCGCTTAAAGGACATACAGCGGTAACCCGACGATGGTAAATGATTTACCTCGCTGAGAGGGTGGAAAACATTAATTTCGTCTAGGCCTTCGGCTCAACCGCGGACGCTGATTTTAGAAAAAGAGAGCACCGCGCGAGAAGAAATCGGGTGTCCCATCGACATCGCAGGCCGAAATGTGGTGGAGATAAGCATTCTCTTCACTTGAGGAAGAAGTTCCTGTGAGTTGCCGGGATCGGACAAAATCTTGTAATCGTCCACGCTGCCATGCGAATCGACGTAAACCTCAATGACCAGCGAGTCGGCGCTGATCGAGTTCATGGTTCCGAAGGCGGTTTGTTGCAATTCCGGCCCAGTATTCAGTACGAGCGGCACGTCTTCGTTGTTAGCCTGCAACTGCGGAGGAATAGCGAGAATGGCTGCTACTACCCCAAAAATAAGTACCGCGCACACCAATCCCACCGTGGCCGGCACCATGAACGCGTTGACCGTGTTTTCGAGCCGGATGCGCAAACCTTCATAGCGCGGACGCCGCTTCTGCGCCGCCTCGCGCGAGATGGCCAAACGAAGCTTCAGTCCTAGATCAGCCGGGACGCGCGGACGCCCTGCATTCGCGAGCAATTGCTGAGTCTGCCGCAATAACGAAAATTCCCGCGAACACGCCGAGCAGGCGTCGAGATGCTGGCGTACCGTCTGCATCTCTGCGCCGGTGACCGCACCATCCAGATAAGGCGATAGCAGTCCCTGGACAATTTCGCAGTTCTTCGAGTTCGCCGTCTTCGACCGTAGCTCCCCGGACTTCGTTGCCATATCTTTCATGGCATCACCTCAACCCTTCTACCCCCTGCAGCAACCTGATGCCGTCTATCGCCAGCATCCTCTTCTTCAGGCACGGTGAGCCCCATTTCTTCACCCACTTCGCGCACGTATGGCGCCAGGCGTTTTTTTAGCATCTGGCGACCGCGCGTGATTCTGGATTTCACCGTTCCCAGCGAGATTTGCAAAATTTCCGCAATCTCTTCGTAAGACATTTCTTCCAGGTCGCGCAGAATCAGCGAGGTGCGGTAAGGTTCCGCAACCCGGCGTAATTCCGCATCCACTCGCTGTTGCAACTCGTGCTGCGCAACGTTGTCGAAGGGCGATTCGTGCCGGTCGGTCAGCGCCGTCCGCATTGCTTCATCCCCGTTCGACATTCCTTCCGAGTCCGCCGGCTCAATCGAAGTTTCCTGCGCCTTATGCCGGAACCACCAGCGTTTTCGATTTGCTGCTTCGTGCAGCGCAATCCGGTAAATCCAGGTCTTCAGGCTGGATTCGCCGTGGAAGTGTTTCATGCCGCGAAACACCTTCAGGAAAACTTCCTGCGTCGTATCTGCGGCGTCTGCGGGATCGCTGACCATGCGGTAAACAAGCCCATACACTGGACGCTGAAATTCGCCCACCAGCCAGGTGTAGGCCACTTCCGACCCGGCTTTCAGATCCGCCACAATCGCGGCTTCTTCCGCCCGTGCTCCGATCGCGCTTGCCAAATCTCCCAAGGTGGTTGCTCCCGCCATAGTGCAGGCGTCCTTTG
>JBAWBG010000215.1:0-9141 GCA_049589695.1 Candidatus Sulfotelmatobacter sp.
TCCCTGGCTTTACGATCCCGCAATGTCCGTGAGACATATACTCGCAAAGGCAAACATCCCCCATCAGCAGCAAGTCTGGAACTTCACGTTTCATCGCCCGGGCAGCCTGCTGCACAATGCCATCGTCGGACCATGCGCCAGTGGCGACTTCATCCTTGCTGTCGGGCAGCCCGAAGAGAATCACGGATGGAATCCCCAGAGAGTGAACTTCCCGGGCTTCCTTTACCGCTTCATCCACCGAAAGGTTGAACACACCCGGCATCGATCGAACTTCCTTCCGCACACCTTCGCCCGGGCAAACGAACATGGGATAGACAAACGCACACGGGGTCAGCCGAGTCTCGCGTACCAGGTTGCGAAGTTGTTCGGTGCGGCGAAGCCGGCGAAGGCGGGTGACAGGAAAAGCCATAAGATGCCAGGGATTTTGAGCTCAGCAGATCAAGTATAGCGCTGAAACCACCACTCAGACTTCAACTGATTCTAGCAGGGCAGTTCGGCGAGAGATGACTTCAAAGCGCTGCCGGCGTTCCAAAGGCCCGCCCGCCAAGATCGAATCCGAGTGAAGATCGAGTCCGAGTGAAGGTCGAGTCCGAGTAGAGAGGGGGAGGGTGACGAAAGTAACCTCCCAGACGCCAAAAGCGATCTGGGAATCGCCGGTTTTATCCATAGAATGAAGGCGGATGAGTCTGTTCGCTCGGCATCGCTGGTTCGCGCTGGCAGGCGGAGTTACGCTTGCCTTCGCCGCGCTGTCGCTAACCCTGCGGCCAGGCCCGGTGCTGACCGCGATCGTCGATTTTGGATATCTTTTCATTGCTGTCACGATTGCCGCGGCCGCGCTGATGAATGCCCGGTCGGCAGCGGGCGTCACTAGTCGCTTCTGGCTTCTGCTTGGGTCCGGTTGCCTGCTCTGGGCCATTAATCAGGCGGGGTGGGCATACTGCGAGGTGCTGCGTCATGCCGCCGTCCCCGACCCTTGGTCCCTGGATATATTTCTGTTTCTCCACCTAATCCCGATGATCGCGGCGGTTGGGTTGCGTCCGCATCGCGCTGAAAAGGCCCAGAAATTTCGTGTTGGGACTTTAGACTTCCTTTTGCTCCTCGTCTGGTGGGTGTTCTTATATGCGTTCGCCGTTTTCCCGTCGCAGTATTTGTCTGTAAATGTGGCCGAGTACGACCGCAACTTTGGGGACCTTTACTTGGTTGAGAACGGCGTACTCATATTGGTGCTCGGGATCGTTGCTCGCCGTGCCAACGCCGGATGGAAGAAGGTGTATCTCAACCTGATGGCGGCAAGCACGCTCTACGCAGTGGCCTCGCAGGCAGTGAACCTCGCCGTGAGCAGCGGAGTCTACACCACCGGTAGTCTCTACGACGTTCCGCTGATTGGAGCCGTGAGCTGGATGGCCGCGACTGTGCTGATGGCGCGAGAATGGCAGCTTCAGGCTACTCCGCCCCGCGGAGATGACAAATGGGGCACGATGGCCTTGCGCCTGGCCATGTTCGCCATTCTCTCTTTGCCGGTGCTGGGTTTCTGGACCTTTCTCTGGGACACATCGCCTGCGCTAACTCGGAGCTTTCGCCTGTTCACCGTTCTTACGGCCATGCTGGTGCTGGGTGTATTCGTTTTCGTGCGCCAGTATCTTCAGGACCAGGCTTTAATTCATTTACTGGAAAACTCGCGCCGCAGCTTCGAGAATGAGCAACGTTTGCAGACTCATTTGGTGCAGAGAGAAAAACTGGCTTCGCTGGGCCAGTTGGTGGCGGGTGCGGCTAACGAAATCGAACAGCCTCTAACCGCAATCATGAGTTCTTCGGAAACGCTGTGGTCGAATCACCGTTTGACCAGCGAGCAAGATACTTTGGTACGCAAAATCGTTCACCATTCGCAGCGAACCCGCGAACTTATATCGAATCTTCTGAGTTTCGCGCAGCAAAGCTCCGGAGAAAAAGCGATGGTGGACGTGTGCATGTTGCTGCAGCGAAGCGTACAAATGCGTGAACTGCAACGGCACGATCAAAAAGTCCGCATCGAAACCTCATTTAATCCGGATATGCCGAAAGTCTGGGGCGATGGCCACCAGTTGTTTCAAGCATTCGTCCAAATCGTCGAGAATGCGTTGGACGCAGTGGAGGACGTTGGCGGTGGCCTGATCCGCGTCACTGCCGAGGTTCGCGGCGAGCAAGTGGTGCTGCAGTTTTCCGATAGCGGCCCCGGCATCAAAGAGCCCCACCGCGTATTCGATCCTTTCTATACCACCAAGCCCATCGGCAAAGGCACAGGCCTGGGACTAAGTGCCGTCTACGGCGTGGTGCAGGATCACAAAGGTCTAATCACTTGTCAGAACAAAGCGGAGGGCGGAGCCTTGTTTGTGCTCGTGCTACCGATCGCCGGCGAGAATGCTGTTCGCGCCGTGGCGGCAGCCCACTCCTGAACGATTACCGCATCGCATCTTCGCCCCGTCGATTCATCGCCCCATCGGTTCACTCCGTCGATCCTGTAACATAAAATCCGATGTCTGAACCCCTGGTCCATCACTCCGCGCGGGTACTCGAGTTCGATGCTCTTCGCGAACTGCTGAGAGGCTACGCATCCTCGCCCTTAGGACAGGCGAGAATCGCGGCTCTAACGCCGTCCGTCGATGCCGCCTGGATCGAGGTGCAACAGGCATTAACCCAGGAAGTGCGGGAGTTTCGCCGCGTCGGCGGACGCTTCGATTTCTCCGGCCTGCTCGACGTTACAAAATTGGTGGAAAAGTCTCGCATCGGCGGAGCGGTGCTTGAGACCACGGACATTCGCGATGTTGTGCTGCTGGTGGATCGTGCCGCCGAGTGGCGCGACATCGCATTGCACCCTCCCGCGAACATGCGAACGGAGTGGCGCCAAGCCCGCACGCTTTCCGAAAATATCCCCGACTTCACCGACTTCCTCCGGCTCTTCCGCAACAAAATTCAGCCCGATGGAACTCTCGAAGATAGCGCATCACCGGAACTCTCACGGATTCGTCGCGAGATCGAAAAGCAAAAGCGCTTCATTCAGGAATCGCTTCGCGGATATTTGCGGAAGCTCGCCGAAGGTGGCGCAGCGCAGGATGAACTGGTAACGATCCGCGGTGAGCGCTTTGTCATCCCGGTAAAGATCGAACAAAAGCGCCGCGTGCAAGGCGTAGTACACGGCGCCAGCTCCAGCGGCCAAACCGTTTTTGTGGAGCCGCTGGAGACGATCGAGCAAAACAACGAACTGGTTCGTCTGCTCGACGAAGAGCTGGCTGAGGTGTACCGCATCCTGCTCGAAATGACGCGTCGCATCGGCGAAGAGGCGGATGGAATCCTCGCCTCCGCGTCGGCGCTGAGTGAACTGGAGGTGCAAGTCGCCAAAGCCCGCTTCGCCGAAGACTACAACTGTGTCGCCGTGCAGTTAAGCAAGCCCGCCGGAAGCCAGCAAGATCCATGTGGGGACGGCCGCCCCCGGCTGCCCGCCCTGAGCGCAGTCGAAGCGTCCGCGAGCGAAGCTCGCCTTCTTCTGCACAACGCTCGCCATCCGCTGCTGGAGCGGAATCTCAAGCTCAAGCACGCAACCATTGTTCCCATCACAGTCGAACTCGAAGGCAACCGCCGCCAGTTAATTATCACCGGCCCCAATACCGGCGGCAAAACAGTAACCCTCAAAACCATCGGTCTGCTGGCCTTGATGGCGCAGTCAGGAATTCCAGTCCCCGCCGATCGCGCGGAAATGCCGGTATTCGATGCCGTTCTCGCCGACATCGGCGATTACCAATCCATCGAGCAGAATCTCTCCACGTTTTCCGCGCACGTCACCAACATCGATTTCATCTCCCGCACGGCGACTCCGCAGTCACTGGTGCTGCTCGATGAATTAGGCTCGGCCACCGATCCCGAAGAAGGCGCCGCGCTGGCGGTGGCGATCGCTTCGCACTTCGGCCGCATCGGCGGCATGACGGTGATCTCAACTCATCACACTTCGTTGAAAGTTTACGGAGCGAATACCGCCGGAGTGATCAACGCTTCCGTGGGCTTCGACGAAACGACTCTGCAGCCTACTTACG
This sequence comes from Candidatus Sulfotelmatobacter sp., assembly GCA_049589695.1. Taxonomy (GTDB): domain Bacteria; phylum Acidobacteriota; class Terriglobia; order Terriglobales; family Acidobacteriaceae; genus Sulfotelmatobacter. The sequence goes on from JBAWBG010000215.1 coordinate 4,065, forward strand.
AATTGAAAATCGGTGTGCCCGGCGCATCGGCGGGAATCAACATCGCGCAGCGGCTAGGGCTGAATCCGGCAATCATCGAAGCAGCGCGAGCGCGGCTAGGAACGCAGACGCGCGATGTCGGCGAATTTCTGGACCGACTCCATGCCAGCTTGCGTGAGGCCGAAAACGAGCGCCTGCGGCTGAGGTCCCGCGAACAGGAATTAGAAAAAGAAAAGACGCGTCTCGCGGACGAGGGAAAAAAAGAACAGCAGGCCAAGATCCGCGAAATGGAAAAGAAGCTGGAGAGCGTGCTGCGCGACTTCGAATACCAGGCACGCGAATCGGTGAACGCAATCCAGGACAAAGCCGCCGCGCAGAAGGTGGCCAAAGATGCCGAGCGCCGCGTAGCCAGGCTTCGCCGTGAATTCCGCGACCAGTTCGATTCCACCGTGGTCGCCCACGCGAGCGGCGCCGATCAGGGGGATCCTCACGCAGAGCCCCAAGTCGTAAAGTATGTATCTCAAGGCGACAGCGTGAAACTGAAATCCACTGGCCGCGCGGCCACCATCCTGCGCAAGTTGGATGATTCTCACTTCGAAGTATCCGTGGGAGCAATGAAGATGAAAATCGCGCGCGACGATATCGCTGCGGTGATTTCCGGAGCGCGGGCGGCCGAGTCTCCCGTCAAGGCCGCACGTGCAAGGGGAGTTTCGGTATCGCTCGAAAACGACGGCCAGAATGCGCCCTCGGAAATCAACGTCATTGGCTTCAACGTAGACGATGCCACTCGTGAAGTGCAAAAATTCGTCGACCGCGCATTTCTCGCCGGCCTGCCACGCGTGCGCGTAGTCCACGGCAGCGGCATGGGCATCCTCCGCAAAGCCCTGCGCCAAGCCCTGCAGCAGCATCCACACGTTGAATCAGTAGCCGAGCCCCCGCAAAACGAGGGCGGCGGTGGAGCAACGGTGGTGGAACTGCGGGTGTGATTTTGTCATGCTGAGCGAAGTAGAATCGTCCGCAGGACGATCCTACGCAGTCGAAGCATCCCGACCTCAAAAGAAAGCCCGAGAGGGTCGTCCCTCCCGGCCGGTAGAGTCCGTCTTTTCCTAAACCTTCAACGACTTAATCCTTTATTCCACAGTTTTTCCGCAGCCGAGGCGGGCTGCTATATTCCCATCAGCGGCACTCGGGTTCACACTTCCAAGGGGGGAAGTGTCGGCCTTCGAATCCGGTCAAATCCATCATGCCCAGCACTGACGATTTCAAAGAAACTGTGAAGCAGCAGGCGGATATCGTCCGCATCATCGGCGACTACATCAAGCTGAAGAAAGCCGGTGCGCAGAATTATTCCGGGCTCTGCCCGTTTCACGGCGAGAAAACGCCATCGTTCTCGGTGCACGCCACGCGCCAGTTTTACCATTGCTTCGGCTGCGGCGTATCAGGAGACGTCTTCAGCTTCGTCCAGAAAATCGAGAACATCACTTTTCCCGAAGCTCTCAGGCTGGTAGCGCAAAAGCTGGGGATTCCGTTGCCCAAAGCCACATACTCGAGTCCCACCGAAGCGAAAGAAGCCAGGCTCCGCGCGCAGTTGCTCGATGTCCAGGAACGCGGCGCCACGTTTTTTCAGGAATGCTTGAAACGCCCCGATGGATCGCGCACCCGCGAGTATCTGTTGGCACGAGGCCTTGACCAAGAAACGATTGCAAGCTTCCGCATTGGGTTCGCGCCAGATTCCGGCTTCCTGCTGCGCGACCGCCTGGCTGCCGAATTCAGCGAAGAAGTCTTGCGCGAGAGCGGATTGTTTTCCTGGAAGCAGACCGAAGGTGCCCCGTCCTTGTCCGCGCGTTCTTTGGGCGGACAGGGCGGGGATTTTGATTCAAATATGACGCCGGAAGCCGGCAGCCAGAAGCCGGAATCCCGTATGTACTCCAAGTTCCGGAATCGCGTGATGTTCCCCATTGCCAACGACGCCGGCAAGATCATCGCCTTCACCGGCCGCACTTTGGCAACCGATGAAAAGTCCGGCCCAAAATATTTAAATTCCCCGGAGACAGGCATTTATTCCAAAGGCCGTGTTCTCTTCAATCTCGACCACGCCAAAGAAGCCATCCGCAAGCTCGACTACGCCATCCTCGTCGAAGGTCAAATGGATTGCATCTCCGTTTACGCCGCCGGATTTCACAACGTGATCGCCAGTTCGGGCACTGCGTTTACCGAGATTCAGGCCAAGCTGCTCGGGCGCTTCAGCAAGAACGTAGTTGTTAACTTCGATCCGGACACGGCAGGGGCGAAAGCCACCGAGCGCACGCTCGCCTTGCTGATAGAAGAGGAATTTCAGATTAAAGTGCTCTCGCTGGAGCAGGGTTTCGATCCAGATCTGTATATCCGCCGCAAAGGTCGGGATGCATACGGCGAAGCCCTGCGCGGTTCACAAAAATATTTCGATTATCTGATCGACCGCGCGCGCGCGCATTTTCCTGTCCGCAGCGCCGAAGGCAAAGTAAAAGCGGTGAACTACTTGCTGCCGCACATTCAACGCGTGCCCAGCCGGATCGTTCGCGATGAACTGGGCCAGGAAATCGCCCAAAAGCTGGGTATCGATTCCGCCGTCTTGCGGCAGGAATTGCGCCATGTGGTTTCAGAGCGTTCGGCGACGGCGGTGAAAGCTACAAAAGACGTACAAGCCACCGATGCCGAACGTATTCTCATACGCGCCCTCGCCTCGGCTCGCCAGATGCAGCCTGGAGAGCGTCTTTCAGCCCGTGATGGCGCCCGCGACGTTATTAAACATGGCGCTCGCGACGTCATTAAAGAAGAAGAATTCGATCCGGCACGTCAGGCGCAATACGCGTTCCATAGCGAAGGCCTGCATCGTGGACTCGTTACCGAGTCGCTGGTCGAAGCTCTGCTGAATGCCGGACCTGAAATTGCCGATGTAATGGAAGTGCCGTGCTCTGACAGCGAGCGGCGGATGCTGGCTTCGATTCTGTTGAAAGAAGACGAAGAACTCACGGCCGACCGCTTGGACGGCGCGTGCCGCGCGTTGCGGCGTATTCACCTGCGTCGTCAGCAGGAGCAGGTCCAGCGCGAGCTGAAGAAGCCCGGCATCAGCGACGATAAAGAACGTATGAAAGAACTGTTACTCGAAGTGGAGCGGCTAAGCCGCGCGCTGAGAGACCCAAATTTGGCGGAAAATGGCTCGAGAATAGCACTTGGAAACCAGAAAACAGCATGAAACAAAACGACGGCGAGACTCATCTAAGTATTTAGCGGAGTTAGGGTTATAGACAGCGGTGGGCAAGGGTGATTTTCAGTGGGGCAAGTGATAGATCGTGCAGCACTTATGTGCTAGAATCTATAAGTTTGTGCTAGGTGCACAACTCCGCGACACCCCAGATTCCCACCTGTGAACACATTACCATACGCTCCCTCGGGAGTGAAATTGACGAATTTAAGGACACCTCTTGGCTCTTGAAGACAAGTACGACGACATAAAAAAGCTGGTCGATGCTGGAAAAGAGAAGGGCTATCTTACCTATGATCAGGTAAACGAGCTCATACCACACGACGTGGTTAGTCCCGAAGACCTGGACGACCTGCTGACTACTATTGGCACGCAAGGCATCGATGTGCTCGAGGGCCCCAAGCTGCCTTCCGCGGCGCTCGATAAAAAATTTGACGAAGGTGAAGAAGGCGAGGACGTTGAACTCGACCTCACGCCCGGCGCTCTGGAAAAAACCAACGATCCCGTCCGCATGTATTTGCGTGAGATGGGTACTGTCCCCTTGCTCACCCGCGAGGGCGAAGTTGAAATCGCCAAACGCATTGAGCGGGGCCAGATCCGCGTGCTGAAAGCTCTATCCCGCTCGCCCATCGTGATCCACGAACTTCTAGCGATGGGCGAGGACCTCAAGAAAGGTGTGCGCTCCATCAAGGAAGTCGTGACCTTCGATGAGGAAGAAATCACCGACGAGATCCTGCAAAACCGGTTGAACGAATTTACCGGCAAGATCGACAACATGGCGAAGCTCTATAAGAAAGTCGCCGTGGTGCAGGAAAAATACGTCGAGGTGTCGCAGAAGAAGCGGCCGAAAGACCATCGCCGCGCCCGTCGCAACCTGGCCCGCGCCATTGTCAGGGTCTCCATCGCAGTGCGCAAGCTCGGTTTCACCAACGCTGAGCGCAAGCGCCTGATCGACCGTGTCAACAAAACTGTCGATAGCATGCGCTCGCTCGACCGTCAGGCACAGAACCTTGAACGCAAAGCCGATGCCACGCGCAGCGAAGAGCAAAAAAAAGAATATCGCCGCCAGTCACGCGCGGTAAGAAGCGAGATCGAAAAGCTTGAAGTCGAAGCCGGACTGTTGTTCCAGGAAATCAAGCGCACGCAGCGCGAAATTATCCAGGGTGACATGGATGCGGAGCAGGCCAAGCGCGAGCTGATCGAGGCCAACCTGCGCCTCGTAGTTTCGATCGCGAAAAAATACACCAACCGCGGATTGCAGTTTCTCGATCTGATTCAGGAAGGCAACATCGGCCTGATGAAAGCTGTCGACAAATTCGAATACCGCCGCGGCTACAAATTTTCTACGTATGCCACGTGGTGGATTCGGCAGGCCATTACTCGTGCAATTGCTGATCAGGCGCGTACGATTCGCATCCCCGTCCACATGATCGAGACGATCAACAAGCTGATCCGCACCTCGCGGCAACTGGTTCAGGAACTGGGACGCGAACCTACCAGCGAGGAAATCGCTAAGAGAATGGATATTCCCGTGGCGAAAGTGCGCAAGGTGCTAAAGATTGCGCAGGAGCCAATTTCCCTCGAAACGCCAATCGGCGAAGAAGAAGATTCGCATCTGGGCGATTTCATCGAAGATCGTGCAGTCGTTTCGCCGGCAGAAGCCGTGATCAACGTGAACCTCAAGGACCAGACTGGGCAGGTCCTGCGCACCCTGACTCCGCGCGAGGAAAAAGTCATCAAGATGCGCTTCGGCCTTGAAGACGGCAGCGAGCACACCCTGGAAGAAGTCGGCCAGTCGTTCGCCGTAACCCGTGAACGGATCCGCCAGATCGAAGCCAAGGCGCTGCGCAAACT
>JBAWBG010000216.1:0-7171 GCA_049589695.1 Candidatus Sulfotelmatobacter sp.
ACTCACACGTGCATCTTGTTCAACGGTGGGCCTAAGCGGGTTGATGCGCGACTAGCGCTGTGCGCACGGTAGCCAGAATGGTCCGGCGTCCGACTGAGTTTCCTACGTTTGCATAGGACATTGAATACGACATTGAGATCTGGAGAGTAGCTCATTGAAGTCCAGACTTTCTCCACGTTGCCACCCTATTTTGTTTGTAACTGACAGCAATGCTGTCGGTTATCTCCGCTATCTATACGCCGGGAGGTTGCTACTCTACTATCTCTTCACGTGGCTAACAGATGGGAGATAGAAATTGGCGGTTTACATGGGTTTTTGGCTCCGCCCGACGATCATCTCATCGCCCACCCTCGGGGGCGACCCACCCCGGCCTAAAGCTACATACACCCGGTACCTTCACGCGCTCGATATCCATATGCCACATCGCCGCCTTTGGCATCCGCCACAGATCGGGTCTCCATCATCTTGCGATCCTCTCCTGATCGGCACCCGATCGTTGTTGCGGGAGGTACCTAGCTGTGACATTTCAACAGGTTGTCCATTCGATGAAAACCGGAGAAGTTGATTGTGTCGAAGCAATCACGCACTTCGGAGACATCGAATGGACATCCACAAGAATGCCCGACTCACTCCCACGAACGGACAAACTGATTGCGGCTTCGATTCAATCGGCGGAGCTAATTATGCGGAAGATTGACAACGCTTTCCCCAACAAGCAAACCTAGGACCTGGCCTCAAGAGGTTTCCGATGAGTGGACGGACTGAGAATCCAGTCGGCATGGTAAGGGCGTTTTGCAAGAGGCATCGCATCTGTGCCCGATGTTTCAAGCGAAGGACTGAGCGTGATACAACACGCTGCCGAAAGTGCAATGAAGCACACGCCAAGACCCAGAAATCGAGGTTGCGTCGGAACTACGACCGAGACGTTAAGGCAGGCGTATGCGTTCGGTGTCACAAGCTCCCCGCGACCGCTACTAACAAGCGCTGCCAAAAGTGCGAAGATCGCCACGCCGGTCAAAAGCGAAGCAATAAATGAACGAACCGCCGACCACACGAATTCTGCCATAATCTTTTCATGTGTGGGCGCTATCGACTTTCGCGACGAAAACAACTTGTCGAAGAGTATTTCGATAGTGTCGGGGAAGAAGATTGGACTCCTCGATACAACGTTGCACCGACTCAGCCTGTTCCAATCATTCGACAAAATCCGAAGGAACCCGTCCGCGAATTGGCGCTAGTTCGTTGGGGACTCATTCCGTCGTGGATAAACCCCTGTATTCGTGCGGGTTTCACGCATTTCAGGCTGATTGAATCCCTCCCTCTCCGCCAGAAATCTAGTTTTCCCCACTAACACTGGGTAAATCGCCACCTATCAAAGGCATCAGAATGGCCCCGATTTCAAAAATCTCAGTGAGACTGGGCTTTCGGACGCCTGTTTTCGGCCACGTTAGGTAGCCGGGCAGGTAGCCGTAACTTAGCTCAGATCGGTGGAGAAGTAAACCACACCTCGGCATGGCAAAAATACACGAGCGTGTTCAGGCAAGAGCGTACTTTACAAATTTCTAGGAATGGGAGATATACCCGTCGATCCCAGCCCTACCGGCTGATACGGCCTATCGTTAAACAACGCGGAAGGGAAGGACGACACGAATTTCGAACACTGCTCAACGGTTACGTCTTGCTTCGTTACCAGTCCTTATACTTCGTGCCGTCCAAAGCTGTGCTCTGCGATTTCGTGTACACGTCGAACACATTTTGTCCGCCCCACGAGTCCGAGTCTGGATCATCCTGCATCGAGCGGAGGCCCCATTCCGTGGTTCCGGTGATCGGGTCGATGTTGATTTTTCTCAGATACCGAACCGTCTTTCCCTGAATATCCACACCCTTGAACAAGGTTTCCAGATCGGGGACGTATGGACACCGCAATCCGAGCGACTATCTCGTTGCGAGGGTTGCCAATAATGACGTTCCGAATAAAACCACTTCAACGATCGTCGCACCTACCTAGAGCGATACAACAGGCAAGACTCGGAGAGTTCGAGTCGGGGCTGGGGGGATTCTCCGTGCTCGCCGCTTTCCGGATAAATTCTGTCCATTCAGGTTGTACAGTAGGGCAAGCCGTCACGTGCACGCAGCTCACAAATGCAATATCTTGTCTGCTACGCGGGTGATCGGCCAGCCCACACTTGGACTGTTGCGAAACATATTCCGCAGCGCTAGCACAACCAGAGGCCTGCTCAATCGTGCGACTGACATTCCATCAGCCAGCCAACAGGGAAGACCCGCATAGATACTGGAAGGTTCCGGACGCGTGTGTGCCAGTTGTGTGTCCGATTTGGCGACTGGAAGGCCTCCGGTAGGTAAGCAACCTATGTTCTGCCGGAAACACAAAGTCCGTCTTCTATTATTTATTTTGTAATCCTGCGAGATCGATGATAGACTAAACCAGTAAAACTAAGTTCATTTCAACACTATGAAAACGGTAAACATTCACGAAGCGAAAACTCAGCTTTCAAAACTCATAGAAGAGGCCTCAAAGGGTGAGGCGTTCGTTATTGCCAAGGCCGGTAAGCCCGTCGTGAAAGTCACGGCCCTTGCCGCTCCCACTGGTACTCAAATACGGCGGCTCGGTTTCATGACGGGGCAGATCTCTGTGCCGGACGACTTTGACCGCATGGGCAAAGAGGAGATCGAGCGAATCTTCGGCGGTGGTGCATGAAACTGCTGCTGGATACGCATCTTCTTCTGTGGGCCGCCGGTGAACCCAAGCGACTTTCAAAACAGGCTCGAACCTTGATCGACAGTCCGGACAACGAGCTTATCTTCAGTGCGGCTAGTTTATGGGAAGTAGCGATCAAGCGCGGGTTGGGCCGGGAAGATTTCAAAGTAGATGCGCGGCTGCTGCGTCGCGGCCTCTTGGACAACGGGTACAGCGAGTTACCGATCGTCAGCGATCACGTCGTTGCCACAGAGAGTTTGCCGCCGATTCATAAGGATCCTTTCGACAGGGTCCTAGTGGCACAGGCGACTGTCGAGGGTGTTACGCTGTTGACCATTGACTCCTTAGTGGCGCAGTACCCGGGGCCTATCAAGACAGTGTAGGAATCTACACAACCCCAACGGGGTTGTGTGTCTGATCTGTGCCAAGCTGTGGCGCTTTCTTGGTGCGTCACAACTGAGTGGCCGCAAGCTGACTCTCACTTCCTAATCAGCGAAACGATGTCGACTCCCTTACGGCCCATAAGCAGTTTTCCGATCAACTTCCGGATTGCCTGTCATCTGATAACAATCGTGCGAACCTGCTCTTGGGAGTTGGAGAACGGTGGAAAGGAAACACGCGGTCTGCCCTCCGCCCGGGACAATGGATTCACCGAAAAGCGCTCAATCAGAGTCTCCGTTGGGATCTTGGACCTAGGGGCGTCTCGCGTAGTTATCGCAGCCGGGCGTACTCGGCTTTGGCTTGCTTCAGGGCTGGGACGTCCGAGTCTGCGTCTTTCCACAACTCGAAGAAATCCTGATACGCTCTCCTGGCGTTCGCCGTGTCACCCACGAGCGCGAAGCCGCGTGCCATTCCCAGATACGAAAGCGAATAGTACTGTCCCCAGTTCGGGTGCACCCAGGTAGCGCCCCAACTGGCGCCTTTGTGGTCCACGATTTTCTGAAACTCAGCCGTTGCTTCCGCGCCCCTATGCATTCTCAGATAAGCCATACCACGCACATAAACCGCCTCAGGGTAAGCGCGTTCGTAGGGAGAGGCGGATGCCAGCAATTCAACGCTCTTTGCAGGTTCATCGTGGTGGAGGGCGATCATGGCCTGAACCTCGGGTCGCTGTACGGCGTTCCAGATCGTTTCGTGTGGAAAGAGTGTTGAAGTCTCCACGGCGAGCTTCTCTGCCGGGGCTGTTTCACCGCATGTCGCCAGTGCCAGGGCAGGACGGCCAAGCCGCTGCACGGTGCGACAGTTGCCCGCGAACGCATCAGCACGGGCATCAACTTCTTCGAATTCGTCGGCGACGTACCGGAATCCCTGGTGCCGCGCTGCCTCAGCGGCACGCTGGTACAACTCATGCGATTCGCGGCGACGGCCGTGCGCATTCAGTTCGGCCGCCTGCAATCCGAAGCTGAGGTACTCCTGCGGATTGCCTGCGAACCATTGAGTCTCCCTGGCGACGGCGGCTTTGTCGTCTTCGACATAAGCCAACTCGAGGAGGCGTTGGTGGATTCTCGGACCGTCGATTCCAAGCGACCGTACTTTCGCCGCTACCTGGTCGGCTTCTGAAAAGCGATTCAGGCAGATGTAGGCGTCCAATTCGCGACGATAGGGAGGTTCGACGTTGGGCTCCAACCCAGCTGCCTCCTGACCCTCCTTCAGCCCCTCTTCAAATTGCCCCATATCGATGTAGATGAGGCTTAATTGGTTATAGGAACCCCACCTGTGGAGATGGTTGCGGGCAGCCAGTCGATAGGCATCAATCTCTTTGTCCAACTCGCCCATGGCCCTGTAGTAGTAGGCGGTGATCTCGGTCCGCTCGGTTTCGGAGACCCGATCGGCAAGACTGAATGCTCGTTTCGCATACGCCGCACTCCGTTCCATATCCCCGGCTTGTTCATATGCGATGCCCTGAAGATAGTAAGCCAGCGCGAAGTTCGGATCGATTGCAGTGGCGCGCTCAAACAACGGGACAGCGGCTAAATAGTGGCCCTCACCCATGATGGACAGACCGGCCGTGTAGTTCTGAAGAGCTTCCAGCGAGGGGGTCGTTACCTGTTCGAGTGGTCGATTCAGCATCCGGGTCGAGTTGAGCGACTCTCCAAGTTTCCTGCGCATCGCCGTCGCCGCGCTTCCCAATGTGTTCAACACATGCTCTTTATCTTCGGCCTGGATCTGCTCCCGTGCGAGCGTTGCCCCGTCCTGGCACGTAATTGCCTGGAGGGTAATGACATAGCTTTTTCCCAAGTTCGCGATCGTACCGCTGATTGTGGCCACACCTCCTTCGCGGACACAGACATCGTGCGCTATCTCATTGGTGATTTGCGCTCCGGGCTGAAGATTCATCAGGCGCAGATCGCGATGTAGCGGGGCGTCATCCATTACTTTCAGGAACGGCGATTGTTCCAGCTGGATGGCGAGGCCTTGCCGAAGCGTGCCTTCAAAAACAGGATCGCCGGTTGAGTTGGCGAAATCTGCAAGTACCACCGTGTCTTTCTCGGTAAGGACGGGCTTGCGATGTACCAATAGCCAGGTCGCGCCGCCAGCCATCGCGAGCACGAGGACTACCGCCGCCGACAGCCATCCCAAGGGCTTGGTTTCTTTGACATGCACCTGTACCTTGGTATGCTGCGCGGCAACAATGCAGACTTCCTGCTCGGGCACCAGCCGGACCCTCTCAGCGAAGCGATAGCCGCGCCCAGACACTGTGAGGATGTACTGGTGGTCTTGGGAACTTTCGCCCAGTGCTTTCCGCAGCATGAAGATGTTGCGGCTGAGGTTGGCCTCCTCGACGAATGTGTCGGGCCAGACCGCCTTCATCAACTCGTCTTTGGTAACCACCTCTTTGTGGTGGCGAACCAGAACCAGAAGAATTTGGAACGTCTTGGGCGTCAGTGGAACGGGTTCGCCGGCGCGCAGAAGGATCTCCTTATCCGGGTCGACTCGGAAAGGGCCGAACTCGTAGAGTTCTTTTAGTCGCTGGCTCTCGCTCGCAGACATTCGGAGCGTCCCCACGAAGTATCAGCAGCGAATTTTAGCACGATCCTAGCGTTGCGGCTGATGCTGTCGTCATTTGGCCGACATCACAACGTCCCCTGTTTTCTTTCTGTTATCGCGCTGCGAGAAATTATCAGAAATTTTCAGACGGTTTGTAAGGACTTCGCAAGCCTCATTCGTGCAATCTGCGCTGGTTTCCGCATGTGGGTTGCTTCAGTAAGCAGGTTCCAATGGCGAAGCAGACGAAGATCACGATCGAAACCGATTCGCTGTTAATACTGCGAGGCCGGAGTTCCAGACGCGCCTGGTGTCCTCTGTGCGGCACCGACGCGGAGATGATCGCCTTGGAAAGCATCGGGGTGATCTCGAACTTGGATCGGAGGGCCCTGGGGGAGTCGCTCAATTCGGGGGAACTCCACCGCTCGCGGGGCGCCGATGGTTCGACGCAAGTCTGCCTCAATTCATTGCTTGCCCGCGTGCAAAACAACGGAACCAGCTGACCGCAGTTCAATTTGAAAAATATGAATCGGAGGAAATCATGAACACCAAACCCGCTCGACTGACTGACTACGAAAGGGACACCATCGAATGCTCCAAACCAAGTCGCAATGCCGCGACGACTCTATTCCATTCCGGGAGGGGGCTAATGAAACATCTGGCAACCATGGCACTCATGCTCACTCTCACGGTAGCAGCCGCGTACGCGCATGATGTGCCCGTAAAGATGACATTTTCGGGAACTTCTGACACCAACGCCACCAATCTTCAGCAACCCGATACGAGTAATGACGCCGACACTTTCGCCGGAGAAGGTACGATGGGTTCATTCACGCTTCGGAACATACGGGCGATCTCAAATTCTCCGGGGACCTCCACCACTTGCTCAGGCGCAACTCAGCTCTTTCTTCCCGAACTGGCCGGTGCCGGCGTGTTTCGCTTCCGGGACGGGAGCCTGTTGGAGATGAATCTCACGCAGGGTGGGGATTGCATTGATCTTACGACCGGATTGGCTCACTGTACTTTGACGTTCAAGATCACCGGTGGGACTGGACGTTTCCAGCATGCATCGGGCGTCCTTACGATGACTGAGACAGTGGAGACAGTGGCAGCCGACGCCCTCGGCAACCCTGTTTTCTTTGCCGCTACCGGGGAATTTACGGGAGCGATCTCCGAGATCGCCAGTGAGGACAGCACAGACCGCGGGAAAGAGTAGAAATCTGACCTGCGAAGCCGCACTCGGGGTTTCGGGAGCATGCGAGACCCTGAGTACTTCTCGTAGCGGCAAACGACCGGATAGACCGCTTCGCGGGCAGAAAAAGTCGTGCAGGTACTCAAGTCAATGCACGCTGCACATCTCTTAGCGGAATGTTTGAATGCTAAGTCTAGCGAGGAGCGCGTGGTGTACAAAAGGCTGAACTCAACGGAACGTTGATTCAGAGAACAACCACGGAGGCTCCTCAACGG
>JBAWBG010000217.1:0-2778 GCA_049589695.1 Candidatus Sulfotelmatobacter sp.
GCTTTCTTAAATCTCCGATGTGACTCCGGGCTGAAGTTTCAGATCCGCGTGAATCCGTACGGATCCGTGGCAAAGAATCACTTCCCCCGCGCCACCGCCTCCACTTCGTCCTTGCCCAGATCGCAACTGATGCAGCGCTCGGTCCACAGCCTGTGCCCGAAGACCTTCCCACAGCGCGGGCATTTCCACTCCGTAAGCCACCACGCGCCCGCCAGATAAACACCGACCCAGCCCAGCAAGATGACCAAATCAATGCCCTCGCCCAGCTTCAGCTTCGCAGTCAAGGCGCCTACGACAATAAAACTCACAAACAAAACGACCACCAGATTTCGCCTGACTAAGTAACTGCTCCATGCACGGCGATAGCGCTCGACTTCCTGCACATCGTCGAGCGCTGGCGGCTGATCGGTCTTTCTTCTTCCCTGGGGAATGTCCATGTTTAAGAATCGATGTTCAAGAGTCGCACCTACAGTCTATTCGCCTTCGGTTTCTCCGGGTCCGAATAATCGTAGAACCCTTTACCACTCTTGCGACCGTACCACCCCGCCATCACCAGCCGCTTCAGCAGCGGAGGCGACGCAAACCGACGCTCCTTGAACTCGTCATACATCACCTGCGTAATGTAGTAAGTCGTATCGAGGCCCACGAAATCGAGCAGCGTAAATGGTCCCATAGGATAGCCGCACCCCAGCTTCATTGCGTTATCGATATCCTCAATCGATCCCACGCCTTCTTCATACGCTCGGATGGCATCGAGCAAATAAGGCACCAGCAGCCGGTTTACGATGAATCCCGTCTTGTCCGAAGTCCGCACCGGAATTTTGCCTAGCTTTTTTCCAAACTCGTAGGCAGTCTGGTAAACGTCGTCGGTCGTGGCAATCGTCCGCACCACTTCTACCAGTTTCATCAGCGGCACCGGATTAAAAAAGTGCATCCCGATAAATCGCTCCGGCCGCTTCACGGAAGTCAAAAGCTCAGTCACCGAAATCGAAGACGTATTCGAAGCAAAAATCGCATCCTTCTTCACCACGCTATCGAGCGACGCATACATCTTCTTCTTCTCTTCCACGTTCTCGATGATGGCTTCAATAATAATGTCGCAATCGGCCAGGTCGGCCCGGTTCGTCGTCCCCTTAAGGCGCGCGCGAATCGCATCTTTCTGCTGCGCCGTGATCCCGCCCTTCTCCACCGGCCGCTCGGCAAACTTCGCCAAAGATTTCTCGATCCCGGCAAAGCCTTTGTCGAGATACTTCTGCTCGACTTCGAGCACGGTTACATCGAATCCAGCCGTTGCCGCGACCTGCGCAATGCCCGAACCCATCAAGCCACAACCGAGAACACCAACCTTCTTGATTTCCATTACCCTTCTCGCCTAAGTTAGATCAGATTTTCACGCGCGATTTCGTTACCGGCATAATGCGAAAAAGTAGACTAGAGCGACACATCCAGATCCCTCTTTGCCTAACCAGCAACGGTCCATATTTATGGCACCCATGAGATAATAGCCTTTATGAAGCAGGATTGCATTCGCACCACGGTCGATATACCCGCCCCGCTCTACCGCAGGCTGAAAGCGCAGGCGGCCGCAAACGGACGCTCGGTGCGCGAACTAGTTCTCGCCGGTGTTCAGAGCGTTCTTCTTCAGGCGCGGCGGCCGCGCCGAAAGCGAGTGCGATTCCCTCTGATCGCCGCTCCCGGGCCCACGGTTGATCTCACCAACGAACAAATTTATGAACACGTTGAATTTCCTTGATTCAAACGTGTGGCTGGCCCTGATTTGGAGCCGGCACGTTCATTCCGAAAAGGCCCGTTCCTGGTTCGCGAGCGCTGCTGAGCAACAATTCTTTTTCTGCCGTTTCACTCAGATCACCGTCCTTCGCCTGCTCACCACTGAAACGGTCATGGCAAAAGAAACCAGGACCATGTCCGAAGCCTGGGCCTTGTGGGACCGCGTGTGGGCCGACCCACGTATCGCCTTTCTGCCCGAGCCCGACCTTCTCGAAAAGGAATTTCGTTCGCGCTCGAAGATTTCCAGCCGATCCCCCAAGCTCTGGGCCGACGCCTACCTTCTCGCCTTCGCAGCCGCCTCAGGGTTGAAATTTGTCACCTTTGACCGGGCTCTTCACGCCCGAAGTGACGACGTGCTTGTCTTGTAGCCTAATCATGACGATTTAATTGTGCCTTGAAAGGGCCGTAGCGCAAACCTGCGCAATGCCCTATCCCATCAATCCACAACCGAGAACACCGACTTTTTTAATTTCCATGAAAACGGATCTCCGTTACGACTTACGCAGTTAGATCACCGGGAACTCGGATGCGATCAGATGTGTTAGCACCAGGACCCAGCCCAGAACACCTAAAAACTCGACAAACTTCACAAGTCGCCCATTCGGCTCGCGCACGAGGCGGATACCAATCCAAATCGGCAATAAAACCGCCGAAATTATGCCAAACCAAAACGCCGCCGAAAGCAATGTGCGAAACCATGGGTTGCTAACCGTCGACAGCGGGTATTTCCCCGCCGGTCCAGCCACCAGAAAGTCGAAGGCGAGAATCGTCGCTCCAATAATGTCGCTTTTTCGGACACTCGACATGACTACACACGCTTGAAGAAATTAATTCATGCTCTCTACAATCATCGCAATCCCCTGCCCGCCTCCAATGCAAGCCGTGGCCAAGCCATATTTCTTTCGACGCCGCCGCAACTCATACAACAAAGTAATCACCAGCCGCGTACCGGTCGCGCCCAGCGGATGCCCCAGCGCAATCGCCCCGCCA
>JBAWBG010000218.1:0-55763 GCA_049589695.1 Candidatus Sulfotelmatobacter sp.
ATTCGGGGAACTAATTCTTCACGACAGTGAAAGGAGTTTTTCCGTGAGAGAGAAGGGAACAGTGAAGTGGTTCAACGGGGCGAAAGGATATGGATTTATCCAGCGCTCCACGGGGGAGGACGTCTTCGTACATTTCTCCGCGATTCAGGAGAACGGTTACCGCTCGCTCAATGAGGGTGAGACCGTGGAGTTCGATTTGCTGAAAGGCCCCAAGGGCTTTCAGGCGGGCAACGTCGTCCGCGCCTAATCTGCTGGCTGCGATTTTCAAACCCTCCCGCTCCGGGAGGGTTCCTTTTTGTGTGGGTTGCTTATTGTGTATCCGCGCACGCCCTTGACATCTTTCCCAGTCTTGTCATGTGTCGGCGACGCCCTCGACACCTTTCCCAGTTTTGTCATTCCGACCGGAGCCGGACCTTTAGCGAAGTCGAAGGGGACGGCGCAGTGGAGGAACCTGCTGTTTGTTGCCCTATAAGTTTTTATGGTAATGAAGTGAAGATATCCAACGCACGCACTAGAGATGCGGTCTTGTCCGCATCGGCAACCTCTAGCACAGAAATTCGAGTGTTGTCTGTGAGCAGCGAACTAGGAGTTGAGGCGGCCTCATTCGGGATGCGGCTGGACCAGCCTGCACAAATCCATCAAGACCACAGAGAGACATTCGAAATGGATGAAAGGTAGGCCGGAACGGCTAGATTCGCTCGTAACGAGAATCTGGAAGAAATAACGGCATTGGTAACAAATGAGGACTGAGCAAAAACGAAGGCCATCGGCTCTCCCCCGAAAACCGATGACCTTCGCAGGAGTCGAACCTTTTCGACGCCCGAATGTAAGGCTGTTTGTAAAGGTTTGTCAAGCTGTATTACCCATGCTTGAGTGCGCTAGCGGGCAGACGGTCTGCATCTTTGGGTGTACGTTGACCACTAACTCTCGGATCTCCGGCTCTGCGAGTACGTGCCTTCCCCCATTTATGCTGACTCGCGAGTGCGTCGAACATCTTGAGGGGCAAGGGTGTGCGGAGAACGCGCACCCTTTATCATTTGGAAGGCTGCTCCACTCGTCGCGCTTTTAGACGAGTGGGTACCACGGACGCTGACAGTTTCTCCACGGATCCAATCATGCAATCTGGCGCACGCGCACTTTCGCTTTCTGCGCCTCATTGACCGGTACCGGTCCTCGCCCCGGTTAAGTTAATTGGTGTGTGTCACAGCAAGATCCCCGATACCTTTCCCAACCTTGTCATTCCGACCGGAGCCGGACCCTGAGCGAAGTCGAAGGGGACGGCGGAGTGGAGGAACCTGCTGTTCGTTGCGCGCATATAAGTTTTTATGGTAATGAAGTGAAGATATCCAGCGCCGTAGTACCGATGCAGTCTTGTTGGAATCGGCAACATGTATCACAGAACTTTAAGTGTTTTCTGTGACGAGCGAACCAGGAATTGAGGCAAGTGGTGCCCACCCGTCGAAAACCGCGACGAGTAGGGCAGCCTCATCCGGGATGGCGGTTGGCCCCGCCCCCGAGAAAATCTCAACGAATGCCAATTTATGGGCCAGCGTCGAACTCTTTTTTGTAGGCTTCCCAACGCTGCCGGACTCCCGTCATGATTGATTGATACTCCGGGTCCGAGCGCAGGCTGTCGTAGTTTTTATCGCGTTCGAACCAGGGATAGTTCACATCTCCGAGAGCGACCGTGCGTTTGAGCCAATCGAGGGCCTGCTTGCGTTCACCGAGCAGGGCATAGAGTCCTCCTAGCCAGTAGGCTTCGTCACCATCGATGATCTGTTCGGGGCGGTATTGGAATAACTTGCGATCGATCTTTTCTCGCTGATTGCGCGACGCGTACAGGAATGCCGCCACGATCGGGGGTACGTCGTCGCCTGAATTCGCAGAGAGCACAAGCGAGCGATCGACATTCACTTGCGCCTCATCGAGCTTGCCTTCGTAATAAAGGATCATGCCGAAGTACGCCAGCGCCTTGAATTGGCCGGGGTTGGCCGCAACCAGTTGCCGCATTTCGTTTTCTGCTTCCGCTGCTTTGCCGCTATACAGAAGCATGCGGGCGCGCATCCAGCGCGGCTGAAGAAGCGTGGGGCTCAATTCAATAAGCCGGCGATAGGCCTGCTCAGCCAGTTCGTTCAGTCCGGCATAATAGTACGAGTACCCCAAGGCTTGCCAGGCGTCTCCGCTGTTGGGTGCGAGTGCAACCGCCTGTTTGAGAGTCCGAATCGCTTCCTGCTCCCTGCCCTCTTCACCATAAATGACTCCCAGCGCATTCAATCCTTCGGTCGACTGGGGATTGATGCGCAATGCATTCTTAGCAGCCGCCTCGCCGAGCTTCAGATTCGCCCCACCACCCTCCACGAAGTTTGCGCTTTGGAACGCATACAACTGCCCAAGCAACGCATAGGCATCGGCGAAGTCTTTGTCCAGCGAAATGGCATGCAGAAGCAGACGCTCGCCCTGTTCCAGACTCTCCAGTCGCGACTGCGTCAGATATTCATTCAGATAGAAACGGGCCTGCAGATAGTCGTTGTAGGCATCCACACTGGTGGTTACGGGCTGCTCGATCGCTTTTTGCTCGGTGGGTGAGATTTCGATCCGCAGGCCCTCCACGACCTTGGTCGCAATCTGATCTTCAAAGCTCAATATGTCG
Source organism: Candidatus Sulfotelmatobacter sp. (assembly GCA_049589695.1). Taxonomy (GTDB): domain Bacteria; phylum Acidobacteriota; class Terriglobia; order Terriglobales; family Acidobacteriaceae; genus Sulfotelmatobacter. The sequence goes on from JBAWBG010000218.1 coordinate 2,651, forward strand.
GCGCTGTGCAGATCGTAGCGCTGCGACCACTTTGTGTTTCCCGTGCGGCCGTCGATCAGTTGCACGGTCACTCGGATTACATCGGAGGTACGCTGATACGTGCCTTCCAGTATGCTTTCCACGTTCAATGCCTTGGCCGCTTCCGCCGGCTCGGGCGCTTCCTTGGCGTACTTCAAAACCGATGTGGTAGGTCTTACGGCAAGATTTTGCAAGGCGGTCAATCGACTGATGATCGCGTCGGTCATTCCGATCCCCCAACTGTCTGAGGTCGGAGCAGAAATATCGCGGAATGGAAGAACAGCGATGGTCTCCGGACCTTTTGAAGCAGTTTTTTCCGCTTGGGGCGCAGAAACGGGAGAAGCGGACCGGCCGTAATAGTAGACAGCAATCGCAGCCAGAACCGCTACCAGCAACGCTGTGGCGAGCACGATCGCTGCTTTACGCGACCATCCTGAGGCTAACGAGCTCGTAGTTTCAGGCGTAACGAGAAGTCGCTGCGACTCGGTATCCCGCTTGACTCGTTTCAGATCGGCTTTCAGTTCTGTGGCAGACTGGTAGCGAATGCCGCGATCTTTTTCCAGGCACTTGGCGATGATGTCTTCGAGTCGAGCCGGGATATCCGGATTCAAACGGACCGCAGCGGCAGGCTGCTTGTGAAGAATGGAATCAAAGATTACGCCCGAGGCGTCACCACGAAAAGGCAGCGTACCAGTCGCCATTTCATAGAGCACCACTCCGAAGGAGAAAAGATCGGTACGGGCGTCCAGATCCTTTGCCAGGACCTGCTCGGGTGACATGTACGCGACCGTACCCAGGGTGCTGCCAGGGCTGGTGAGATGCTCTTCGGCCACGGCGGTTGCGGTCGCTTCAATAGCGGCCACTTCGGGTTTGCGCGTTACCTTCGCCAGGCCGAAGTCGAGAATCTTGACGTGCCCTCGTTTGGTGACGAATATGTTGGCGGGTTTGATGTCGCGATGAACGATGCCCTCGGCATGCGCGGCGTCAAGCGCGTCCGCGACCTCGATGCCAATTTCCAAAACACGATCGAGTTCCATGGCGCGGTTGCCGATCAAATGCTTCAGCGTTGCGCCATCGAGAAACTCCATGGCGATGAAGGCTTCGCCATGCTGGTCGTCAATTTCATAGATCGTGCAGATATTAGGATGGTTTAGTGCTGAGGCCGCCTTGGCTTCGCGCTCGAAGCGGGCGAGTGCCTGGGCATCCTTGGCGACGTCAACGGGCAGGAACTTCAAGGCGACGAAGCGGCCAAGCTTCACGTCTTCGGCCTTGTAGACCACTCCCATGCCACCGCCGCCCAGCTTCTCCACAATGCGGTAGTGCGATATGGTTTGTCCGATCATGTTTGGCCGATCACTGGCGCAGAATCTTACGTTGCTGGAAAACGCAAGTCAATGAAACGGCGAGAAGCAGGCAATCAACGAAGCGAAGTTCTCCGCTTGTCCTTCGGCCCGCAGAAAACGCGGTCCTCAGGATGACAGGTGTCTAAGGGGCCAGCCCCTAATATATCTCATAGGCAACGGCCTATTGGACAGCCGCCCGGACTAATTGCAAACCGCCATTAGTCGCGCCAGCAATGAACGTGTAGGTGCCATTTCGGTAGCAAGACACGCCGACTGCGTTCTTGTCGTAGTCATGTACATAGCGGACTGTCTCTCGAATTTTATTGGTCGATGTCTCCATTACAACCAAATAGTGCGTGTGTCGCTCCGGGCCATCTGGGGAGCGATACTGAGCGACAAGCAGTCCGCCACCCGCCATGACCCCTTCCAGATCCGCCCCTTTTACAGGCGGCGCAAGGGGCACTCTTCGCGCCGATCCGCCTGGCGCGACGATGAAAACGGGCCCCCTTGGGTATTTCTCGTAAGGTAAACATTGCCATCGTCCGCAGTTCGTAAAAAAGTTACCTCAATCAGATTGCGCTCCTGCTGCGCCGGGGTAAAGCTGCTGTCGATTGGTTTTTGCTTTGCGTCTTTGTCAGTCACATCATCCTTCAGGATCACCTGGCGCAGAAATTGCCCGGTCTCTGTGAAAATGGCCGTGAACGGCACAAAGGGAAAATCATGCCCTTTCGCCATACCCGCGATGAAAAGGTTGCCGGAAGGGAATGCTGCAAGTCCCCGGGGTTCGAAGTCTGGTCTAAATCCAATGTCGACCACTGCGGAGGATATGTATGTCCCGTCGGCCTTAAAACGGCTAATGTAGTAGATAGTCGGACTGTGGGGCTTTCCCTTTCCGCTGAGGACAAACACCTCACCGTTTGCCGGGGCAAAATCGTAGAAGGCGTTCTCAGAGAATTCAGGAATCTTGCTGAGGCGAATGTTAGAAACAATCTTCCCGTCGTCGCCTATAAGAGTGACGGCAGGCTCTGAGTTGCCAGAGGCAAATCTCACGTACAGCACTCCGTCCAAGCCGCACTTCATTGGTTGTTGGACCGCGAAACCGCCCTCAGCTTTATAACTTGCAACGGGAACTTCGTCGAGATACGCGAGACTTCTGAAGTCTTGCGCATTTGCGGCCAAGCTTGCCAGGGCGAGGAGGGGTGCAAGGAGTCTATAAATAGGCATTGCTATCTCTCTTAGACAAGCTGTTGGGGCAGCCAGCCCACCGTCGCCTCCAGTCCATCCAAGGCCGCCTCACTCGTCGCGCTTTTCGACGAGCGGGCGCAACGAACCGTGACGGTTTTGCGCAGCGTTCGATTATACGATCTGGTACACGCGCAGTTCCGCTTTCTGCGCTTCGTTACCGGCACCGGTCCCCGCCCGATTAATTGCTGCATGTCACAGCAAGTTCCCCGATACCTTTCCCAATTTTGTCATTCCGACCGGAGCCGGACCCTGAGCGAAGTCGAAGGGGACGGCGCAGTGGAGGAACCTGCTGTTCCTTCGCATACAAAAGTGTTTACATGCAGGAAGGCTGCCTCACTCGTCGCGGTTTTCGACGAGTGGGCACGTAACCTTCTACTGCTCCCTCTCGACTTCAATGTGTGCGGTCGATTCCCGCAATCTGGCTTGGGTGGCGTTATCCATCAGTCTGCGGCTTCGGTGTGTTCATACACTACGTCCGCATATTTCTTGGCAAGGTATGCCAGTCTCATGCGAACTTCCTCCTGATCTTCTCTGACAACCGCGTGCAGGAGTGCGACAAGAGTGGCGAGTCGAGCAGAATCGTTTTCAGCGGAAATTTCCGCGCACAGTTGGCGCACTACCGCAACGTTGTACAAGAGGCCCCCCTCCAAATGGATCAGTTTCTTATACAACGTATGTCCTACGGAATACAGGAAACTATGTAGGTAGTAGATAGAGGGGCGACGGGTCGGAAGAGACTGGAGGCTGGGCCACCCTGTTTCTTTGCCGACACCACAAACGCAACAGGTCGCTCCAAGCTTCGCGCCTTTCGAAGCGTGGGCACCACGAACCTCATCCTATCGGATTTAATTTGACCCAAATGTGACATCCAACCTTGCCATCCACAGCCCCAACCGCCGATCATTCTCACGGGTGCAATGCGGACAATGTTCTCGCTAACGAGGCCCGCGCAAGCTAACCCCTTCGCTTCACGTATTTTGACACTTAAGCCTTTTGGAAGACGTATTTTGCGGAGATTTTTCTGCTAACTCGATGATTCCAAGATAGTGCGTGGTACGGGGGCACCCCCTAGAAGAGTTCGCATTCCAATTCGAAGGGGAGGCGGCTTCAGCAAACGGAAGCCGCAGCTCAAGTCCGCGAACTACCGCAGTTCCACCGACACCAGATCGCCGTCCGACAAGCCGCCGGGCTTGTAGTTCACCGACACCGAACGATCGTTCCAGGCACAGGAGAACGAATCGGCGCCGATCAGTAGCAGAGATTTGTAATCGGGAGTGCGCAGCTTCATGACTTTTCCGCCGGAAGCAACGGTGAGAACTGCGGCAGGAGATTTCGAGCAGTCCACGCCGACCAGGCGGCCTTGAAAAAACTTTGCCGGACGCATGTCAGCGGCCCCGGCGTTGTGCGAGGATTGTTCCGCGGCGGCGCGTTTGGCGGCGTCCTGATCCAGCACATCGAATGGAGAACTCTGCGGAGAAAATTTCGGAGCATTCGAAGCGGCTGAGAGTCCATACTTCTGCTGGTTGGCCAATTGGCTCAGTTGCTCGCGCGCTTCAGCCGCTACCTGCGGATTGCCGCTGCTTTTCAAATGTTCCAGCAACGTTCGCGCGGCGTCCCATTTTTTGTCTTCGATATGAATTTGCGCGAGGTGATAGACATATTCCTGATTCCGCGGGCTGAGCTGGATAGCGGCGCGTTCCGCCTGCAAGGCTGCAATGGAACCTCCGCCCGACATGCGCGCTATGGCCAGCAGATCGTAAGCGTCGGCGAATTCCGGATACCACTCCAGAACCGCGCGCAGATCCTGCATCATATTCGGCAGGCCCTGGATATCGGCGTGTCGAGCGCTGGAGACGCGGTATTTCAGTACCGAAACGTAATAACGGATCCACATATCGCGCGGATTCAAGGAGGCGGCATCGCTCAGTTCTTCGGCAGCTGCATCGAGCTCGCCGTGCTGCAGGTGGTCCCAGGCTAGGGCGCGGTGCGCGATCTCGTTGCCGCTGGCGGCTACCAGAGCACCTTGTTGCGTGTTGTCCTTCTTATCTTTATTCTTTTCGGATTTCTGATTGCTGCTGGCTTTTCGCAGACTTGCTGGGTCGGTGGCTGTGGCCAGCAACTGTAATTCCTGCAAGCCTACTGCGCGGCGTTCGGGAATCCTGGTCTTGATCTCGGCCGCGTAGGCGCGGGCGTCCGTTTCGCGCATCGGCGTGGCGATGATCGCGCTATCCTCCGGGCTCACCGGCGCGGGAAACTGATATACCTGCGGCGGATTCTGCGGTGGATTCGGTTGCTTCGACTGGTCGAGTGCCGTGAAGAGCGGCGCGAGCGAGTGGAAATAAGTTTTTACTGCCTGGTCGAATTGCGCCGGCGTCACGCCATAGGCTTTCTGAATGGCCTGTTCCACCGGCATGTGCTGGTTCTCGACTAGATCGAAGTATGTGCCAGTCTCGGGCAGCTTTTTCTCGTGCAGGAGGTAATGGATGGTCATCCACGACTGCGCGTAGAAGAGCGTGTGGTGCGTGGCTTCGTTGTACGTGGAGGTATCGTGTTTCATCGTGAGCAGATCGGGCAGCGCGAGCCAGACTTGGCCACTGAGTAACTCAGTAAGCGACTTCGGCGGATTGCGCACTTCGCGCTGATTCTCCAGCAGATCCTCGCTGAACAGGTTATTCAATTCAGGATCACCGCCAATCTCAACTTGCCGGTTGTCGACGCGGATCGAGCCGAAATATTCCGCGAGCCCTTCATCGAACCATCCTTCCACAGGAGGATAGTTATAGTTCAGCAGCAGATGCGCGAAGTCGTGAGCGACGGCGCGCCAGGGCTCGACTTCGAACATGTTCAACACGATGAAGTTCTGGTCTGAGCCGGGCACGAAAAAACCCGGGACGCTGATGGGCTGCCCTTGCCGGAGCGGCGCGGTCTGGTAATAGTCTTTGTCGTTCTTCAAAGCGAGAATGGTGAGCGGCAGCGGTTCGTTGAGACGATCTTTCATCAGCAGGATGGCGAATACGGACCGCATCTGCTCAAAGCGCAGTGCAACTTCTTTACCTTTTTTCTCGCCTGCGTCGGTGATGACCGTGAAATGCGTGGAGTGAACTTCAAGCCACGGAGATGGCTCAGTGTCGCGAGCCGACAATAATGGAAGGATACCCAAAAGCGTCACAGTGAGGAATAAAGCCGAGATAGCACGAGTGCGAACCATGCGCATTCCGCCGGGGACGCGGGCAATAAGGAGATGCTAACACGGCCCCGGTAGTGAAGCAGAGGCAATTGGAACGAGACGTGCGGGTGGACCAAATGTCTGACACTCAGCGTTTCACCGGACCCCTCTTGCCTTCTGCTGGGCCTGCAGGTACTTGCTCTATGCGCGTAATAAGTGTCTTGCACAATCGTTTCGCGCCCATCGGGCAGTGGGCATGTGCGTTGTCAACAATCTTCTGAGCTTGAGCAGGAGACATCAATTCGTCTACGTGATGTAAAACGAACCTTTCAAAAGGCTCATCGTTTGTAACGAGACGATTCAATTGGTCAACGGTGCTCCAATTGTCAGATAACAGACGAGCCACTGCGTCGCTGTAGCCTTCACCAATTGCACCGTCGTCGCACTGAGAAAAGCGTTCGAAAGACTTGTGAACGTCTTCCCAGTTCGCTAATGACGAAGCCTCAGTTTCTGCGCGAATGGCTTCGTCTTTTGTACAACGCTTTGGAGTTTCACAGACCAACGCAGTCACATTGATTAGAAAAATCAAGCCAGACAACAGAGGAATAAATCTCATTAATGACCTTTGTACGATCAACATTTCAAGCGGATCGCCTTGTAAGGTTATATTTGATTTTGCTGGTTGGTGGGTGGTTTATCCTTCTGTCTCGTTTTTTCTTTCCGGAACCGTCGGATCTCTACTCCGGCAGGCCGAGCCGACGTGTCAGGTCCGCATAGCGCGGGTCGGAACGGAGGGAGTCCAAGGCGGGATAGCGAATAGCGAAGATGAGTTCATCGTCTTCGTCCGCGAAGGCTTTCTCCAGGTATTCGAAAGCCTTATTGCGGTCGCTCGCCAGTGCGAATCCAACCGCAATCGCAGCCATGTTGTCCTGCGGACTGGGAGCAGCGAGCACCAGCCGGGAGTAGCCTTGGGCATCGGCGCTCCACGATCCGGACACCGGCGCGAATTTGCGGAATTCGCCCTCTGCATCGGCGAAGTGGCCAGTCGTGGCATATAACTGCGATAGCTTGTAGTGGGCTGGAGCGAAGGCCGGATCGCGCTCCAGCACCTTCTGGAATTGGGCGAGCGATTCGGGGTAGTGGCCGGCCACCATCAGCGTCACCGCGTAATTCGTATTGACGATGGAAGATAGCGGATCGAGCGACAGAGCGGTGCGGAATTCGTCCAGCGCCTGGTCGATACGCTTTTCAGGAATCAGGTAGCTGAAAGCGTAAAAGTAATGGGCGGCAGCGTTGTTTGGGTTAAGTTCGATGGCCTTCTGAAACTCCGGTTCAGCTTCGCTCCATTTCCAGCCCAGCGCCAGAGCGCCGGCTCTAGCGGTGTGAGCCTCGGGCAGAGAGTCGTCCAGTTCGAGCGCTTTGCGGCTGGCCTCGTCCGCCAGCAGACGCGCTTGCCCCGGGGTGATGCCGATGCCGTAACTGGACGCGACATTGTAAGTATCGGCCAGGCCGGTGTAAGCCAGAGCATAGTTAGGATCGGCTGCGATCGCTTGCTGGAAGAGATCGATACTTTTTTTCAGACCCTCCGGTGTGCGCCCATACCAGAGCTGGCGGCCTTCCAGATAAAGGCGATAGGCTTCTGGATTCGTCGTTCCTGCATTCCCCAGTTTTTGCATTGCCTTGGCGGCATCGGTGCGGTGCAAGCTGGTGGAAATATCGCGAGTAATCTCTCCTTGAACCTGGGTGACGTCCGCGGCTTTGCGTTCATAGCGCGAACCCCATAGCTCGCTGCCGTCGGTAGTGTTGACCAGATCAGCCTGCACAGCTACCTCGTCACCGTGTTGCGTAATGCGCCCCATGAGAACCGCGTCCACTTGCAGCTTTTGGCCAATCTCTCGCGGGTCTTCCTGGCTGCCCTTAAAGCGGAAGACCGTGCTGCGCGCCATCACTTTCAGATCCCGGAGTCTGGACAGAGTTCCGATCAAACTGTCCGTCAAACCGTCGCTGAGGTATTCATTATTGGCATCAGCCGTGGCGTTTACGAAGGGAAGTACGGCGATCGAGCTAACGTTGTGCGTTGCGCCCTTCCCACGCATGAGGTAAGCAGTTGTGACAGCGCCGACCAGCACAACGGCCGCAGCCACGGCCATCCATTTCATTGAGAAATGACCTTGCCTTGCGGGGGACAGGTTAGCCGAAGATGAAGGCGCCGCTGCAATGTTCGCCGAAACGGCCGAAGAGCGTCCAGAATCGAAGTCGCGCTTGAGCCGCGCTAAATCGGTTCGCAAATCGGCGGCGGACTGGTAGCGCAGGTTACGGTCTTTCTCGAGAGCTTTGTTGAGGATGCGTTCCAGTTCCGTGGGCATATCCGGATTCAGCCGCACCGCCGAAGGCGGGTCTGCATCCAGAATCGATTTAAAAATCTCCGCCGAACTGCCGCCGCGAAAAGGAAGCGTGCCCGTCGTCATCTCGTAGAGAACGGCGGCGAAGGAAAATAAATCGCTGCGGGCGTCCAGTTCCTTGGCGCGCGCCTGCTCGGGGGACATGTAGGCGATCGTGCCCAGGGTCGAGCCCGGGCTGGTAAGGTTCGGGTCGATCGCTGCCGTCATTGTATTCGCGGACGCAACCTGATTCTGCGATGTGCTTGTGGTGCTTGCAATCTTCGCCAGGCCGAAATCGAGAATCTTGGCATGCCCTCGCTTGGTGACAAAGATGTTGGCGGGTTTGATGTCGCGATGGACAATTCCTTCGGAATGAGCGGCGTCGAGGCCGTCGGCGATTTCGATGGCAAGCGACAGCGTCGTTTCGTTATCCAGCGGTGTGCCGGCAATCATGTGCTTCAGCGTGACGCCATCGAGAAATTCCATGGCGATGAAAGATTGCTCATCGTGCCGGCCAATTTCGTAGATGGTGCAAATGTTGGGATGATTCAAGGCCGAGGCGGCGCGCGCCTCCCGGCGAAAACGCTCCAACGCCTGGGGATCGCGCGAGAGTTCATCGGGCAGGAATTTAAGGGCAACAAATCGACCCAGTTCGGTGTCTTCAGCTTTGTAGACCACTCCCATGCCGCCGCCGCCCAGTTTTTCCACGATGCGGTAATGAGATATGGTTTGGCCGATCACTGTTTTTTTGCTTGAAATAACGAGGCCGCTCCATCTTACGGGCGGCCTACCGGACAGTCAACGAATTGCGAAACCGTGTCTGTGCAAGGTTTGCCACGCTCCGAGGAAGCCGTCGAGCTGCGCTCGACCGGACAGCCGAAGGTGCTGTCCTCACATAAGTTTGTACGATTGACGGCGCGAAGAGAAAGAAGTTAAATAATTGCCGACCGAATCGCGTTTTATACACGTAAGCACGGCCGATCCCGGGGAACGATGAAGTAGGGAGTGATTTCCTTGCGAAGCGCCGATGGTCGTTCGGTTCGCCTGCAGATTCGGCCGACTCATGCTTGTGTAACGCTCGGGCGACTCGCATCTTGTCTGATCATCTTTCTTGCGGTTTGGGCCATCGGTACTCAGCAGATCTCCGCGCAAAACGCTTCGGCGCAGAATCCCGAACTTGACAACCAGTCAAATATGGTTCGCGGTACTGTCGTTAATGTTGTCACCAGACAGCCCGTTGGCCGCGCGCTCGTCTATTCTCTGGACAATCGGTACGCAACATTTACCGATGGTGAAGGGCACTTCGAATTTACTTTGCCCAAGGCCGCTGCCGATAACGGAGGCGTCACTTTCTCGGGGAACAGCGGAAGCCTTACTTGGCTCACGGCGCGGCGGCCGGGGTTTCTGGAAGATCTGAGTGGGAACAGGCCGGTCGAAGTATCAGCCGGCACCGAAGTTACGATTGCTCTGATGCCCGAGGCATTGATTAAGGGCCGAGTTACGCTCCCTGCGGCCGATCCGGCGCCTGGTATTAGCGTGGAACTCTTCTCCAGGCAGGTGCAGGATGGCACTCCCCGCTGGATGCAGAAGAGTTCAACCCGCACCAACTCGAATGGAGAGTTCCGATTCGCCGAACTCGAGCCCGGCAGCTATAAGCTGCTGACGCGCGAGTGGATGGATATCGATCCGGAAGGCACTGTTCCGGGGGGCCAACGATATGGCTTTCCGCCGGTATATTACCCGAGTGCAAGCGATTTCGCGACGGCCTCCACGATACAGCTGACGGCGGGGCAAAGCTTCGAGGCGGACATGTCGCTTGTCCGTCAGCCTTACTATCGTGTGACGATTCCGGTTACCAATACCGAACGGAATCACGGAGTGAGCGTCACGGTTTCGTCCCAAGGGGACCGCGGTCCGGGATATTCGCTCGGGTATAACGGGTCAAGGCACCTTATCGAAGGACAACTTCCGAATGGAAAGTATCTGGTGGAAGCGGCGAGCTTCGATCCTAATTTTTCTGCCAGCGGCTCGGTGAACCTTATGGTGGCAGGAGCGCCGGCGGAAGGTCCCATGATGGTCCTGGCGCGGAACAGTTCGATCCCGGTGAATGTGAAGGAGGAGTTCACTTCTCCCGCTGGGAATATCCAGGCGTTCTTTAGCACCGGCGGACGTACGGTCCAAATGCATGGTCCGCGGGTTGACGTGAATATCAATGCCGAAGCCATCGATGATTTTAAGGGGAGGAGAAGCGGCACACTTCGTCCGCCGACTGGAACGAACGAGGACCCTTTAATTTTGGAGAATTTAGCACCTGGCAGCTACTGGCTAAGACTAGCCGCGTCCCGTGGGTATGTGGCCTCGGCCTCGATGGGAGGAACAGATTTGCTGCGTGAGCCAATGGTAGTGTTGCCCGGCGCGAGTACGCCAATCGAGATCACCATGCGCGACGATACCGCGGAACTCGAAGGCTCGTTGCTTGGCGTCGCGGTAACCCCAGTTAATGCAAGCCGCCCGGGGACCCAAAGCTTTCTATATTGCATCCCCATGCCTGATACCTCGGGACGGTTGCTAGAGCTCTCGGTATCTTCCGACGGGAAGTTCGACGTTCAGGGAGTCGCGCCGGGAGTTTATCGCGTAATCGCTTTCAACAGGCAGCAGCGGGATATTCCCTATCGTGATCCGGAAGCGATGAAGGCGTATGAAAGCAAGGGACAAGTTGTCCATTTTGCTCCGGGGCAGAAAGTCACGCTCCAGTTGCAGGTCGTCCCAGGCAATGAGTAGGTGTGCGAGAAAAATGACAGCCGTCACAAATTCGATACGCCGCTTTTGGTTCATCTTTGGATTGACTGCGGCTCTCGCCTGGGCGACGCCCCAGAATGCGAACACACCCTCTCCCAGGATTTCCATCGGAGGTTATCGAATCGCCGGAACTGTCGTGAGCAAGGTAGACGGACGACCTCTCGCTCAAGCGCGAATCACGGTGCGGGAAGCGAAAGATCCTCAGAAGTTTGAATTCATCATCACTTCCGAAAACGGCAAGTTTGAATTCAACGGTGTGCCTGCGGGAAAGTATTCGCTGAGTGGCGCGAAGCGCGGGTTCATCTCCGCCAGCTACGATCAGCATGATCAGTATTCCACCGCGATTGTGACTGGGGCAGGGCTCGATACCGAAAACTTGTTGCTGCGCCTCGCTCCCGATGCGGTGATCGCGGGCAAAGTGCTGGATGAGGCCAACGATCCGGTTCGCCATGCCGCGGTGACTTTGTATTATGACGACCACAGCTCGGGCGTGGATGAGATCCGCCAGTTCCGCTCGGCGGAGACAAACGATGTGGGAGAGTATGAACTTACGCCGCTTATACCCGGCACGTATTTCCTGGCCGCGAATGGCAAGCCCTGGTATGCCGTGCATCCTCAGTCGGAAGTGCAGATTGCGGAGCCAGGCGTTGCCGAATCTGTTCCGCAAGAGGAAGCTGCCCCCCCTATGGATCGTTCCCTTGATGTGGCTTATCCAGTGACTTATTACCCCGACGTGACAGAGGCGGATGATGCTATGCCGATCCCTATCCGTGGCGGCGAGCGAGTCGAGGCAGATATCCACTTGAATCCTGTGCCGTCGCTTCGTTTGATTTTTCGCGTGCCGGATGATGGTACTCACCGGGTTTTCTTTCCCCAGATTCAACAAACTTCATTCGAGGGTTACACCAATTTCCAAGCGAATATGAGAAATTTGGGCTCGCAAGGAGTGTTAGAAGTCACAGGCATTCCGGCAGGCCGTTACAATTTCAGCCTCCAACGCCCCGAGGGAACGGTTCAGATGAATGGGGTTGCCATTACCAAAGATGGCGAAGAAATCGATACTGCCAAGGGCGAAGTCTTGAGTAGTGTTGAGTTCTCCGTGCATATTGCGGGGGAGGCAAAGCTACCGGAGCATCTTTGGGTCGGCCTGCGCTCAGGAAGCAGGGTCGTAGCTGTTGGTCAAGCCTTCGATTCCAAGGGAGAGGCGGAGTTGCAGCAGGTCGCTGCCGGAAAATACGAAGTCCTGATCTGGGGGATGGGAAGCCGCTATTCTGTCGCGCGAATGTCGGTGGATGGCGCGCAAGTTTCAGGGCACGCATTGTCGGTAGTGGCAGGTTCGTCGCCATCCGTATCGCTTACGGTGGTGACCGGCAATGCCGAGATACAAGGAACAGCGACGCGAGCCGGGAAGGGTTTCGCGGGCGCGATGGTGGTCTTGGTGCCGAAAAATCCCGAGGCGGACCGTGAACTTTTCCGTCGCGATCAGAGCGATCTGGATGGCACATTTCTTTTGCGAAACGTGATTCCGGGTTCCTATACTCTGCTTGCCATCGAGAACGGTTGGGACTTGGACTGGTCGCAGCCAGGAGTGATTGCCTCGTATCTGAAGCGTGGGCGGAAAGTAGAAATCGGCAATCAGGCTGGTGGGCCGATGAATGCGGCGGAGGTGATCGAAGTTCAATCCAAATAAGGCGATTGTTTGTAATTGCCTCCGCTGCAAAGTGTTGGCTAGAATCGCGAGCGGTCCCGCGCTGGATTCCGACGATGAGAGGAGGCCTAAATGCGAACCGTCAACATGCTTGGATTGTTCGCTTCTTCCCTTGTGTGTATTCCGGCGACCTTTGGCCAGACCAATCCTCCGCCGTCCGACGCGCACGAGATGGTCACCAGTCAGCCGCACACTCTTACTAAACCGGCCGATCGTAATGGCGCCCTCGATCTTTTGGATCGCGCCCGGCAAAACTATGATTTGCGCAGCATCGGCGCTCCCTACTCGCTCAAGGTATCGTTCGAAACGAATGGACCGGCACAAAATGAGGGCGAAGGAACGATGGAGGAATTATCCGACGGAGCCACGCATTGGCGCTGGTCGGCGCAAATGCAGGATTCACGCCTGCTACGAATCGGCACCGACGACCGGGTCTATGGCACCAACGCTTCCGAAGCGGTGCCTTTGCGCGTTCAACTCGTGCGCTCCGCCCTGCATTGGCCAATCACGCGAATGGCAGGCGCTTCCGCCATCCGCGCGGCGGATGTAAAACGCGGCGGCATGGCGATGTCGTGTTTTCTGCTGAGCGCCGCGATACCGCCGAATCCGGCGCCTCGCTCGTGGTTCGAGCGGGAGTACTGCATCGATGCCGGCACGGGTCTGTTGCAGATGTGGTCGGAAGCGCCGGGAATTTACGCGGTCTACGACTACGCCGGCGCCACAAGCTTCCACGGCCATACTGTCCCTAAGCAGATTGCCATCTTCGAAGATGGGCGGCTCGCCGTTCAGGTCCGGGTGGAGGGTCCGGAGGACGCGCCGAATATCGACCCAAATTTATTCAAGCCGACGCCGGAAATGGTGGACGCAGGAGGTTCGTTCACTTTGGCCTCGCCCACGCGCTTCCCCATGCGCGTCGATCCCACGGATGGGCCGACCTCGACTCTTTTTCAGCCGGTGATTGTTCATGCCATTCTGGATGCACAGGACGGCAGCGTACTGGATGCGGAGGCGCTGCAGAGTTACGATCAGGACTTGAGCCGCGCCGCTGTTGATCTGGTCAAAAACACATCATTTGAGCCGACAGGATTTCAGCAGGAGGCGTTCATCAACCTTCAATTTCATATGCCGGCGGTGCACTGGGGCGGTCCGCCGATATTTCACTCTTCCGTGCGCTGGGTGATCTGGGAGCATCGAGGCAGAATTCCTCCGGTGAAGAGAATGCCCCATCCGGGAAACTAAGCTTCGGAGAACGTGTCCGAGATCCGCGGAGGCGGATGACTAATCTCCGCTGGCGTGGTTCTGCGTAGGCACGAGAAGCAGGCGCGGTTTTGGTTCCGCAGGCAATTGCTGCGACGCGCGTCCGCAAGCCTGCAGGATGCCGATGACTGCGGCATAAGCCGCGACGACGCCGATTCCAACCGAGGCAACTACCGTAACGCAGAGAATCAGAGGCATGAAAAGCGAAATCACGGTCCACCCTGTCTTAAACAAAAGATCGAACTCAAAAAACGCAGTCAGAAATGGCAATATTCAGATGCCGCCGGCTCAAATTTCGTCTATGCGGCTTCTTCAATCTACCTGCCTTAATGCCTGCCGCTAGTGACGATCCAGATGCTCCGCGACGCAACGAACTCCGTAGTAAAATACAGAGTAGAGCTGCGCATTCCTAATGTCGAACAATTCTGTAGGGCTGTCGACGTTACGGAAGGGCTATCCAGCCTGGATTTTCAGACCAGAACTAAATGGCTATTACTAAGATCTCGGTGCGCGGGGCGCGCCAGCATAACCTCAAGAACATCGACGTGGAGATTCCGCGCAACACGTTGACCGTGGTGACCGGATTGAGCGGGTCGGGTAAGTCGTCGCTCGCGTTTGACACGATTTATGCCGAAGGCCAGCGCCGCTATGTGGAAACGCTTTCGACCTATGCCCGGCAATTCCTCGATCAAATGGAGCGCCCGGATGTAGATGCAATTGATGGACTTAGTCCTTCTATTTCGATTGAGCAGAAAACTACTAGCCGGAGTCCGCGATCGACGGTTGGCACAATCACTGAAATTTACGATTATCTTCGCCTGTTGTTCGCTTCTATTGGCATTCCGCATTGCCCCAAGTGTGACCGGCCGATCAGCCGGCAGTCCGCCGAGCAGATTGTGCAGCGGGTGATGGCGCTCACTCCCGAAGACCGAGTGATGATCCTCGCGCCGATCGTCCGCGGACGCAAAGGCGAATTCAAGAAAGAGATGGAGACGCTGCTCAAGCATGGTTACACTCGCGCCCGCATCGACGGCGAGCTGGTGAACATGGAGGACGACCTCAATCTCGACAAGCGCAAGAATCACACCATCGAAGTGCTGATTGACCGGCTGCTGGTGAAACCCGGTATAGAACATCGCCTCGAAATGTCAGTAGGTCTGGCCATGAAGTTGGCGGGGGGGCTGGTGCAGGTGGCCGTGGTCGGTGGCGAGGAGCAATTGTATTCGGAAAAGCTGGCCTGTCCGGATTGTGGCATCAGCGTGCCGCAACTGGAACCGCGGTCTTTCTCATTTAACAGTATGTACGGTGCGTGTCCTGAATGCCATGGGTTGGGCAGCCGCTACGATTTCGATCCCGCGAAGGTTATTACGGACTGGTCGAAGCCGCTGCTCGATGGCGGGCTGGGTCCGGGTTCTGCGTCGCAGGGACTGATTCACAGCTTACAGGTGACCGCGGCCGCTCACGGGATCGATCTGAATACACCCTTTGAAAAATTTCCTGAGAAAATTCAGGATCTGTTGCTGAATGGCGAATCAGGACGCGGCAAGACTGGGTTCCGCGGAATCTTTGGATACTTGAAGCAAAATCTGGAGGAGTCGACTTCCGAAGGCTACCGCGACTGGCTGATGGATCACATGTCGGCGAGCGAGTGCCCTGTTTGTCATGGCAAGCGCTTGCGGCCAGAGAGCCTTGCGGTAAAAGTAAATGGTATATCGATTGCCGACTTCACGGCGCTGCCAATCTCCAACGCGCTTGAGGTTGCGCGCAGCATTAAACTCGCAGGGCGCGAGGAGAAGATCGCTGGCCGCGTGATGCATGAAGTTGTGGAGCGTCTGCAATTTTTGAATGCGGTGGGCTTGAACTATATCTCGCTCGACCGCTCGGCGGCGACTCTATCTGGAGGTGAGGGACAGCGCATCCGCCTGGCCACACAGATTGGCTCCAAACTGCGCGGCGTGCTCTACGTGCTGGACGAACCATCGATCGGCTTGCATCATCGCGACAACGGACGACTGCTGACCGCGCTGGAAAATTTGCGCGACCTGGGAAACACAGTTCTCGTGGTTGAGCATGATGAAGAAACGATTCGCCGCGCGGACTATGTAATCGATCTCGGTCCGGGCGCGGGACGCCACGGCGGCGGCCTGGTTGCCCGCGGCACGGCGGAAGAAATTATGCGCGATCCGGATTCGCTGACCGGCGCGTACATCTCGGGAAAAGTACAAATCGAGATGCGGCCCGAACGCCGGCAACAGAACGGAGCGGCGCTCACTATTTTCGGAGCAAAGGAAAATAATCTTAAAAACCTTGACGTGACTTTTCCGCTGGGCGTGATGACGGTGGTGACAGGAGTATCCGGCTCGGGAAAATCCACGCTGGTCAACGACATTCTTTACCGCGCGCTCGCGCGGCAGCTTTATCGCTCGCGTGAAAAAGCAGGGGAACATAAATCGATCATGGGTGCTGAGAACATCGATAAGGTGATTCGCATCGATCAGTCGCCGATTGGCCGCACGCCGCGTTCGAACCCCGCTACTTATACCGGAGTGTTCACCGCGATTCGCGATATTTACGCCATGTTGCCGGAGGCCCGCGAGCGTGGCTACAAGCCCGGACGGTTTTCGTTTAACGTCTCGGGCGGAAGGTGCGAGGCCTGTCAGGGCGAGGGACAGCGGCGCATCGAGATGAATTTTTTGCCCGATGTTTACGTGCTCTGCGAGGTCTGCGGGGGACGACGCTACAACCACGAGACATTGGCGGTGAAATATAACGGTTACTCGATCGCCGACCTGCTGGAGATGCCGGTCTCGGACGCGCTGCCGATTCTCGAGAATATTCCGCAGATAAAACAAAAGCTGCAAACTTTGGTCGACGTCGGGTTGGGTTACATTCATCTCGGTCAATCTGCGGTCACACTTTCTGGCGGAGAAGCGCAGCGTATCAAGCTGGCCCGCGAGCTGAGCAAGCGGCAGACCGGCAAAACTCTTTATCTGTTGGATGAACCGACTACAGGCCTGCACTTCGATGACGTGAAAAAATTATTGGACGTGCTTCACCGTTTGACCGACCTGGGCAATTCGGTCATCATCATCGAGCACAATCTGGATGTGATCCGGAATGCCGATTGGATTATTGATCTCGGTCCAGAAGGCGGCGAAGAGGGCGGAAGGATAGTAGCGCAGGGCACGCCGGAGCAGGTGGCGCGGGTGAAGAAGTCGTATACGGGTCAGGCGCTGGCGGGATACTTTTCAGGCAACGGGAAGCGGAGCGCGTAGGTTAGTCAGCGGGCACGTAAGAGGATAATTGAAGCGAACCCATCCCGCATATTTTCGCCTCTTCGGTAAACTGGTCATAACCAAAAAGGATCTATCTGTCATCGCCCGAAAATCCGCAGTTTGACCCGCACTCGCCAAACAGCGAAACCCAGTTGTCCGCTCCTTCGGTCACCTACTCATTCCCACCGCTTGAGGTGCCGCCAAAAACGCCTGCGCCGAAAGCTGGCGAAAACCCTGTTTGGAGTGGCTGGGATGTATTGATTATCGCCGTCCTCACCCTGGGGATTCTTTTTACGGTTCAACTGATCACCGTGGTCGTTGCGCGCCACTTTGCCTATCCGCACACAAGTTGGCTTGAAGTTGCTCAGAAGCCCGTGCTCGCGCTGCTCGCCGAGTTCGTGGCTTACATCGTGGTAGCGATGTATATGGTTCTTCTGCTCGAGGGTAAATATCACACGAGCTTCTGGGCCGCTATTCGCTGGAATTGGCCGGGAGTGGCCGGTCTGAGCCTCGTCGGCGTGGGCGTTCTGATGCTCGGCTTCGACGCCTTGGGCCGCTTTCTGCCCATGCCCAAGACCACGCCTTTCGATCAGTTCTTCGAGCGCCCGATGGATGCGTATCTCACCGTAGCCTTCGCCATCACCCTCGGACCGCTGATGGAGGAACTGTTCTTTCGCGGATTTCTTTATCCAGTGATCGCGCGGCGCCTGGGAGCGGTATGGGGGATCATTCTGACCGCACTGCCTTTTGGCCTGATGCATTATGCGCAGTATCGCTCCTGGTCGGCCGTGCTGATCATTATTCTGGTTGGCGTGGTGCTCACAACGGTGCGAGCCGTAACCAAGTCGGTTGCCTCAAGCTTTCTGGCACATGTCGGCTACAATGCGACGCTTATGGTATTAACTGCAGTAGCTACGGATGGGTTCCGGCACATGGAAAAAGCCGGGATATGTTTATTTTGAAGACTTATTTTGAAGTCTTGGCTCTCGAATTTGCCGAGTTCGATCGCAAAATTGCTCGTGATAGCTTTTGCGGGCAGGCCGGTATTACTTTACAGTAACCGTCAGCAATTGCGCTCCAGAAACAACATAGTCCAGAGGAGCGGTTGCGGTTTCATCCACGTTCGACTCGCCGCTGACGATCATTTCCTGGTTACCCCGCATTCCATCCATCACATTCATAACTGAGATGGGCAGCGTCGGCATCACTTTGTCTGCAACGCGGGCTTCGGGATCCGCCTCGAGCAGTGAAACGTAGACGCGGTTGTTAGAGTGCTCTTTGTTGAGCAGCGAAATGGTAGAGGCCAGATCGAGTTTGCGCCCGAATGCGGCATTCGAACGGCCAATATGGTCGAGGGTATCGCCGTCGCTCACCAGAATGCGCAGCGTCCCTTTGCTCGCCGAGGTGGGAATCTTTACAGGAATCTGCTGCACAATGCGCTCACCGCGATAAGGCGCAAGCACGGTCTCTAGCATAATTTCTTCACCCGGACGAGCCTCTGTAACATCGGTGCGTGCACTCTCTAGCCGCGCCCAGCGGCGTTCGCGGACTAAATCGAAATCCAGTTTTACGCCCGCAACCGCCGCGGCGGTGTAAGGATTGTCATAGATGCGCTCGAAGCGCTCACCCAGGGAGATTGCAGCTTGCATCGCCGCCGGCTGCGTCCCATCCGCCGGAGCGAACATGTTGCGCATCGTGACTTCGGGAAATCCTTTTACGCCGATGCTGCCGGTCAAGCGGTAAGTAATTTCCTCGCCGAACTCGTTCACGCCATGGAGCGCGTTGAACACCGTCACCATCAGCGCCACCGGAGTGAGCTTCGGGTTGTTCAGTACTTCGTAATGAAATTGCTTCTCGCCGGTGCTGCTGTGGATATTCAACGTAACGGGAATCATTTGCGGCTGACGGTCAAACACGCCCATGATGCCAGTGTGGCGATCCTGAACGAAAGTTCCAACCGGTTCGGTAGTGTTGACGATCTTGAAAGCGTTCAGAGGCGAGGGCAGAGTCGCAAGTACCTCGGCTTTATTCATGGGCAGGTCGACAGAGCCGAATTGTAGCAGTGGATGTCCGCAGGCCAGTAATTCCTGAGGATCGACATACGTGACGGTGCAGGTGGCTTCAATGTCCATATCGCCGCGCACCAATATTGCGCTGATGGCGGAGCCCGGCACAACTGGCTCGGGCTGCTTATCATTGCTGACTGAGCCCGCTCCCATCACCGGCACGATTCCAGCGGAACCGAGTTGTCCCGCAAAAAGTTTTATCGCCTGCTCGGAGAAGCCGTTGAACACCAGCGGAGTTTCAATGGGCTTGAGATAGTTGGTAAAGCCGGTTGCCGTGGAATCCTGCGCTGCGCCTGGCAGCGAGGAAATTTCGCCGGGGGCGCTAGTCTTTCCGGTAACCATGTCGATCGAAGGCTTCACGGCGGCGGTTTCTTCCGCGGGCGAACGGTCGAGGGCATTAATCTCCAGCATATCCGCGATGGGCGTGACCCCGGCAATTGGCTCCTTGGAGAATTCTCCAATACGAAAGGCTAATGCTCCGGCGAGCTTGCCATCGAGATAGACGGGACTGCCGCTCATTCCCGCGACTACGCCTGTGTATTCCACCTTTTTGCCGTGCAACCGCACCAGGATGACGTCTCCCTTCGGGCCATTGACATTGTGAAGTACGCCAAGGACCTCTACTTCCATGGCCTCGGGCTTTACGCCTTCGAACACGGTGTAAGCCACACCATGCATGCCAGCGTGAATCTGGCTCACTGGAAGGGTTTGCGGAGGCTGCACGGAATCGGACTTTTGCGCGGTTGCGATCAGGGAGAAAAACAGGCAAAAAACGGATAACGCGGGAACCAATTTTTTCATGTACGACGCCAATCGGGACCATAACAACCAAGTCCCGTTCATGGATTAGATTTCGCCAGATTGTAAGTCGTTGCCAGCGGGGAGAACGGGAAGCCGGTCAAAACATCCCAATCGCGAATCCCTGCGTCTATACTAGCACAGGGACTTTTCGCTCCCAACACTCATATTCGCTCCTTTGGGGTTCAAATGTTTGCCAATTTTCCGCCTGCCAAACGACCATCTACTGCGGCGATCTTTAACGGCTTTTTGCCGGCCGTAGCTCTCTCAGTTTTGATGCTGTTAGCGATGACTCCAGCGTTGGCGCAAGATCAGTCGCAAGCGCCGCCTTCTTCGCAAACAGACAACGGCAAGCCCAAGCAGGATGCGCCAGACGATGCCGGCGGCCCGGGCGGTGACATGGGCCCTTACTCTATTCCGAAGAGAACGCCCGAGGAAGCACCACCACCGCCTCCGCCCCCAACTCCGAAAAAAGTCGAGGGGATGCCAGACTATTCCATCCGGGTGAATGCGCCGCTGGTGAACGTCGACGTGCTGGTCACGACCAAGAGCGGACAATTTGTTCCTGGACTGAAGCAGGATAATTTCCGCCTGTTTGAAGACGGAGCGCCGCAGACCATTAGCACCTTCAACGTATCGAAGGCTCCGATTACCGCCGTATTGCTGGTGGAGTTCGCATCGACTAATTACGCGTTCATGATTCAGGCCCTGCAGGCTTCCTATTCCTTCGCCAACACGCTGCAAAAAGACGATTGGATCGCGGTGGAATACTATGATATGCAGCCGCACCTGCTGGTGGACTTTACGCAGGATAAGCGTGCGGTCTACGGAGCGCTGAACCAATTGCGCATTCCGGGTTTTTCCGAAACCAACCTGTTCGATGCCTTGTACGACACGCTGGATCGTCTCGATCGAATCGAGGGGAAGAAGTACATTATTCTTGTAACCACGGGCGTCGACACCTTCAGCAAATTAACTCTCGACAAGATTACGAAGAAAATAAAAGACACCAAAGATGTCACTATTTTTCCGGTGAGCGTGGGATGGATCATCCGAGAAATGTACGAGGCACAGGGCCGTGCGGCGCCCCATGGCATGGGTATTCCCGTAAGTAATATGGATTACCTGCAGGCCGATAATGAAATGCGTACCTTCGCCGCCATGACCGGCGGGCGTGCTTACTTTCCGCGCTTCGAAGGCGAGATGCCGGAGTTGTTCCACGATATTTCCAATGACATCCGTAACCAATATTCGATCACCTATCGACCAACCAACGACAAACTGGATGGCACATATCGCAAGCTGAAGGTGCAGGTGGTGGCGCCGGATGGCGGGCCGCTGAAAGTGAAAGATCAAAAAGGTAAAGAGCAGAAGATCGACGTGGTTGCGCGCGACGGGTATACGGCGAGACACTCAGTGGACTAACAACACCGCGACAAAATCGCCGTGCCAAGTGTTCTGCCTCTTTCGGCAATCCTTGCAGTTCGATTTTGCGACGTATATACTAAGCGTATATACGGAGGGTTTCCATGGGCACAGCGCGCGTATTCCGGTCGGGAAACAGCCAGGCGGTGAGGCTGCCGAAGCAGTTTCGGCTGAACAGCGAGGAAGTGGAGATCTTTCGGCGAGGGGATGAGATCGTCTTGCGCGAAAAAGATGGAACCATGGTTCGCGCATTCGATCTGCTAGCTGGCCTACCCGACGACTTCGAGCTTGCCGGCCGAGAAGAGGATCCGCCCCAGAAACGCAAAGGGCTGTGATGGAACCCCGCTATCTGCTGGATACGAACATCTGCATTTACATTCGCCAGGAAAGACCTGAGCAAGTTTTGCGGCGATTTCGTAAGCTCCGCCCAGGGGAAGCAGTGCTTTCAGTTATAACGTACGGCGAATTGCTCTATGGTGCGGCAAAAAGCGCGCATCGTACCGCGGCGCTGGAGCGATTGCGGGAATTAATCCGTTTGCTGCCGGCAATGGCTTTGCCGGAGAGTGCCGCTGAAACCTACGGTGCGATACGTGCTGAGTTGGAATCGAAGGGCGAGATTATTGGCAATAACGACCTGTGGATCGCTGCCCATGGTCTTGCAGCAGGATTGACGCTGGTTACGAACAACGAGAAGGAGTTTCGGCGCGTGCGTGGACTCAAAGTTCAGAATTGGGCCGGGTAGCTGTTTTATTCCTCGCGGCTCGAATAGAGTTCGAATGATTCTATCTTCCGCCACCGCCAGTTTTGTCCGGGAACTCGCAAAGTGAAGTCCGCGCGCACGCCCGTTCATTCCGCGCATCTTGGTTTACAATTATTTGTTTAGCGCACTCATCTTGTCTTGCTGTCCTGGAGGAATCTATGAAGCTCACCCCTGGAAAACTTGCCGGTCTTAAAAAAGTTTCGAATGATCGCGGGGTCATCGCGGCCGCGGCTATGGATCAACGCGGCTCACTGCAGAAATCGCTGGCGAAAGAAAAAGGTGGAGAAGTCAGCGACGCCATGATGGAGGAGTTCAAAATACTTGTCACCGAAGTGCTGACGCCGTACGCCAGCGCCATCCTGCTCGATCCCGAGTGGGGACTGCCTGCCTCGAAGCGCCGCGCCAAGAATGCTGGTCTGCTGCTGGCTTATGAAAAGACCGGATACGACAAGACCGGTCCCGGGCGGTTGGGCGATCTGTTAGATCACTGGTCCGCGCGGCGACTGAAAGAAGCGGGAGCCGACTGCGTAAAGATTCTGCTCTACTACACTCCCTTCGATTCGAAAGAAGTAAACGATAAGAAACACGCTTGGGTGGAGCGCATCGGCGATGAATGCCGCGCCAATGACATCCCGTATTTTCTCGAGTTTGTCGGCTACGATGAAGGCGCGGACGAAAAAGGATTGGAGTACGCGAAGAAGAAGCCGCATATCGTCACCGAGAGCATGCGCGAGTTCGGCAAAGACCGTTACGGCGTAGATGTTTTGAAGGTAGAAGTCCCGGTGAACATGAAGTTCGTCGAAGGAACGAAGTCATTCGGCGGTCAGAAGGCTTACACCAAGCAGGAAGCCATCGAGCTATTTCACAAAGCGGCGAATGTGGCCACCAAACCCTTCATCTATCTTTCGGCCGGTGTGAGCAACGCGGAGTTCAGCGAGACTCTGGAACTTGCGGGAGAATCGGGAGTAAAGTTCAATGGCGTGCTCTGCGGTCGCGCTACGTGGAAAGATGGCATTCCAATCTATGCCAAACAAGGAGCAGGCGCGTTTCGCAAATGGCTGGAGACCGAGGGCGTAAAGAATATTAATAACGTCAATAGCAAACTTAAGGCAGCAACCTCGTGGTACTCCATCTACGGAGTTGAGCCAGTCCTGGCTAATGCGTAAACCGTAACGGTTCGTGTGGCGCGGCGCTCTCGCCCGCGCCGTTTTCTTTCTCGCAGCTTGCCTGCAGAGAGCGCTTAGTGCAGGTGGAACAGAGTCTCGAGCAGAAAAAATACTCCGGTGCCTACGAACACGAGAAGCGCCATCTTCATTGCCGGTTCTTTGTTGACCTCTGGAACCAAATCCGAAGCAGCGACATAAATTGTAACGCCAGCCGATAGCGGCAACCCGGCAGCTACGTGATGGCGAAACAGCGCCATGGTGAGGACGCCCGCCAGTGTTGCTCCGCCGAGGATGACTGATGCTCCCCATGCCGTTCCGCGGCTGCGCCCGCTGGCCAGCATCACGGAACTTATCGTGAAGCCTTCCGGAATTTTGTGCAGGAAGACCGCGAAGAAGATGATCCATCCGAGAGCGTTCGAAACCAGAAATCCGGACGCAATGGCGATGCCGTCGAAAAAGGTATGAATGATGAGCCCGAGCAACACCGAGTAACCTTTGTGCGTGTGCATGAACTCGTCTTTATGAGTCTCTTCGCCAAAGTGGAAGTGAGGAGTGACGGTGTGCTCAAAGAAATGAATGATCAGATAGCCGAGCAGAATCAGGAAAGCCGCGCTTCGGCCGCGGAGCGCCAGACTTTCCGGCACCATCTCGACCAGGGCAGTCGCCAACATGAATCCTGCGCCCAGCGCGACAAAGTAGCGCAGGTAGCGACGCTCCCAGTGTCGTTGCACGATAATCGCACCACCGAAAACATTGGCAGCGGCGGCGGTGAGGCCGAGCAGAATGCTGGTCGCGATTGGATGCATGCAGTAAGAAACTACCGAGTAGCTGGAACTGAGTCAACTCCTCCATGACGCAAATGCCCGGTCTGAAGGATGCCGCAATACTCGCGACCCAATACTCACCCACTATGCCTGATATGCATCACGTCCCCATCCTGGACGATGTAGTCTTTGCCTTCGAGACGCAGTGTGCCCTTTGCCCGGGCGTTGGCTTCCGATCCAGCCTCAAGCAGTTGGTCCCAGCGAATGGTTTCCGCGCGAATGAAATGCTTCTCCAGATCGGAGTGGATCGCTCCCGCCGCTTCCTGCGCGCGCGAGTGGGCCGGAACTTGCCACGCGCGGCATTCGTCTTCGCCTGCTGTAAAGAATGAAATCAGACCGAGCAGTTTGTAGGTCGTACGGATCAGCCGCACCAAGCCGCTTTCAGTCAATCCGTAGCTGGATAGGAATTCGGCGGCGTCAGCATCGCTCATCTCGGCGAGTTCGGCTTCGACTTTGCCGCATATGGCCGTGGCTGCGGCGTTCGGTCGCGCAGCGATTTCGGTGAGCTTGTACTTGCTCACCGCTTCTTCCAGTTCCTTGCCGAGTTCGGTCGATTCGCCGATATTGAGGACGTAAAAAATCGGCTTCTCGCTGAGGAACATGAAGCCCTTGATGCGTTTTTTATCTTCGGCGGTCATTTCCATTTCGCGCAGCGGCTTATCCGATTCCACCTGCGCCTTGGCCCGCTTCAGCAGCTCGAATTCTTTCTCGAGTTCCGGCGTTTTCATTTTCTTGAGATCTTTTTCCAGCCGCTCGAGCCGCTTCTCGATTTGTCCCAAGTCGCTGACGAGCAGATCGAATTCCACATTTTTGATGTCGCGCAACGGATCGATCTCCCCGGTGTGAGGTACTGAAGGATCGTCAAACACTCGCACCACATGCGCCAGAGCGTCGACATTGCGCAGATGCGCGGCGTACGCACTGTCCTTTAGCGCTTCCTGGCCAATCGCGCCAACGTCAACGTATTCAACCGATGTGTGCGTAAGTTTTTTCGGGTTGTAGAGCGCAGCCAGACGATCGAGCCGGTCGTCAGGAACCTTTGCCACCCCGATATGCGCCTCGCGGGGATTGGCTCGTGCCGAATCAGAAAGATGCGCTTTGGTCAAAATTCGAAACAACGATGTCTTGCCTACCTGAGGCAGGCCAATAATTCCAGTTTTCATGGGAAAGCTTCTAGCTTCTGGCTCCTAATTTTCTGGCTGCGGCGCTGAAAAGAGTTTCGAGTGGATACGCACCGCGTACTACGACGACGGCAAGACAACACTTCAGGATAAATGATTAGGAGGATATTGCCCAAATGCGGTGCGGACGAGAGTTGGCTAGAAGCCAGAAGCTAGAAAGTTCGTGCGGTCAAGTACACCACCACCAAACCCAGCAGCAGCACCGCGCCTTCCACGCGCGTCGACCAAACATGCAACGCATCAAACTGAATGCGCTCCGGATTGTCGATGGGGGCGGAGCGCACGTCTCCAAGCGATGCGCGCAGTACATCCATACGCGGAATGATGCCAAACTGCGAGATCAGCGTAAGGGCGAGCATCAGGCACAGCAGCACGTGGCGAGCCGCGAACAAGTGCACAGTCCCGTCGGTTAGGCGGCTGTAGAGCAGGGAGCTGATTAGGAAAATCAGCCCGGAGATCAAGCCGATCCAGTGCAGTTTTCCCAGCACCCGCCCCACCAAGTTACCGGCAAGATGTGTATTTGGCAGCACGTCTGGAATTGTGAATGCCGTGGGCGCCAGCACGAAAGCAAAAAAGATGAGGCCGCCGATCCAGACGATCAGGGACAACAGCATGAGAAAACGCAGGAATGACATGAGGGAGAATTATATGCTCACGTGGAACTGGTGGTGAAAAACTGAGAACTGAAGTCGCGCGATAAGGAAGCAAGTCGAGCTTGGAGTTTCGGAGTTCTTACACCGGCACAGCTAGATTCTCTACAATCTCTTTTACCACCTGATCGGCCTGCTCGGATTTTTTCATAGTCGATGCGTAGTGGCCATTGACCACTACGCGGTGGGCAAAGACCGGAACGGCCAGCGGCTTGAAATCTTCCGGTGTGCAGAAGCTGCGGCCGTCTAGAAAGGCCATGGCTTGCGCGGCGCGATAGAGCGCTTGCGCTCCGCGCGGCGAAACACCCAAGGAAAGATATTCCGACTCGCGCGTGCGCTTTACGATCTCCAGCGCATAGGTGAGCAGCGATTCATCCACGCGAATCTGCTTCACGGCCTCCTGCATTTCGAGAACATCGGCTCCAGTCAGAACCGGCCGCAGATCCTGCAAGTGGGCTGCTCCTGCTTCCGAGCGCAGAATCACGCGCTCTGCTGCCGCATCGGGATATCCCATCCTCACCCGCATTAAGAACCGGTCCAGCTGGGACTCGGGCAGCGGATAGGTTCCATGATGCTCGACCGGATTCTGGGTTGCGATCACCAGAAAGGGCCGGGGCAATTCGTAAGAGTGCGCGTCCACTGTGACTTGGCCTTCGTTCATAGCCTCGAGCAATGCCGATTGCGTCTTCGGCGTGGTGCGATTGATTTCATCCGCCAGCAGCACGTTGGTAAATACCGGACCACGCTTGAATTCGAATTCCTGTTCCAATGCGGAATACACGGAGATTCCGAGAACGTCAGAAGGGAGCATGTCGCTGGTGAACTGTACGCGTTGAAAGGTGCAATCGATAGCGCGAGCCAGGGCCTGCCCCAGTGTGGTCTTGCCCACCCCCGGAACGCCTTCAATCAACAAATGTCCGCGGGCAAAAACACTGACCAGCGCCAGCCGCACGACGTCGTCCTTCCCGCGAATCACGCGGCGAAGCAATTTTTCTAATTCAGCGGCTTTATGGGAAACGGCGATAGCGGTCTCAGGCGACATTGCATCGATTTTACTATCAGGCATGAAGGCTGCGGAGTTACCGATGTCATAGGGCTTATGGTTGTTAGCCTTTAGCCGTTACCTCAATCAGAACCATCGCCACCCGACTAACCGTGAGAACGCCAGAAAATCCCAGACTTGCAAGAAGGTTTTGCCAAGAGCCAAAAGCTAAGGGCGAAGAGCTTTTTTTACTGCAAGAATTCCGCTGGCCGTCCAGTCAGCCGCTCGATCCTCTTGGCGATCGGAGGGTGCGTCGAAAATAGATTCGCAAAATTCATTCCCAGAAGCGGCTGGATAATGAACAAATGCGCGGTTGATGGACTAGCCGCCATGGGTACGCGCCGCGAATATTCGTCGAGCTTTCGCAGAGCGCTCGCCAACGCGTAAGGATTCCCGGTGAAGTGTGCCCCCGTGGCGTCCGCTTGATATTCGCGGGAGCGCGATACCGCCATCTGGATCAAAGCTGCCGCAATCGGAGCCACGATCAGCATGAGCAGCGCTGCGAGGCCGCCTCCGCCACGCTCCTCACGGTCGCCGCCTCCCATCCCACCAAAGATCATGGCAAAACGCCCCATGCTGGCAAGCATGGTAATTGCGCCCGCAATGGTGGCCGCCACCGAACTGATAAGGATGTCGCGGTTATTCACATGGCCCAATTCGTGAGCCAGCACGCCTTCCAGTTCCTCATCGTTCAGCAATCCCAGAATTCCATGGGTTACAGCCACGGAGGCGTGCTTCGGGTTCCTTCCCGTGGCAAAGGCATTTGGCGATTCGGTGGGAATCACATAAATCTTAGGCATCGGAATGCCGATTTTTTGCGTGAGCCGCTCTACTGCCTCGTAAGCCCGGGGCAGTTGCTCTCGCGTCACCGGCTGCGCCCGGTACATGGCCAGAGCGATCTTGTCAGAATAGAAATAGGAAACGAAATTCATCACCGCAGCAAACACCAACGCCAGCAGCATTCCGTTTTGCCCGCCAAAATAGCGGCCAATAAACATCAGCAGCAGCGTTAACGCCGTCAGTAAAAACGCAGTCTTAAAGGTATTTCCCATGGCTTTCAATCTCGCTTCATTAGATGTTACGCGGTCTAAGGGGATGCATTTACCAAAACCATGAGCAGACGCGAGGTCTCGGCCAAAATATCCGGAAAACGTGGGACAATAAGTTGTTTGCATCTGGACAATCAATTTAGAGCCGATGGTCTACGCATGTCCTATGGGCTGCGGGAGACGTTCTTCCGGCAAGTTTGCCTCCGCGTTGCACTTCTTGCGCTATCTTTAATCGGTCTTTCGCTGTCTCTGCTTAGTCAAACTCTGCAGAAGGCTCCCGGCGCCGAAGTGTTTTCCATGACTCCAACGGTCGGCCCTTTTACCGAACCGGGGATAGCAGTCAATCCCAATAATTCGCAGCAGATCGTCGCGGTTTTTCAGGACAACGCTCACGCCTCCTATTCGCAGGATTCGGGCCGCTCCTGGCACGGGGCAGAGGGTGTGTCTCCGCAGAATTACCGCGTCTCCGGCGATGTATCAACCACGTTCGATGACCAGGGCCATGCATTCATTTGCTATATCGCCTTCGATAAGCTGGGGACATTTAATTACTGGGCGCACAACGACTCGCGCAACGGCATATTCGTGCGGCGCTCGCTCGATGGCGGCAAGACCTGGGAGGCGAAACATGTGCCAGTCAGCGAGTACGCGACAAATCCGGGAATTCCCTTTGAAGACAAGCCTTACATCGTCGCTGATACGAGTAAGAGCCGGTATGCGGGAAACCTCTACGTCGGTTGGACGCGCTGGACTATCACCGATTCGGAAATGCTAATTTCTCGCTCTACCGATGATGGACAATCCTGGTCAAAGCCCATCGAAATCGATCGCCATCCGGGCCTGCCGCGCGACGACAACGGGGCTGCCGAAGGATTCGCCGGCGCAGTGGGGCCAGATGGCCGTGTGTACGCGGTTTGGAGCCAGGGCGACGATATTATGCTCACTACTTCGCGCGACGGCGGCAAGACATTTTCCCACGCCCGCTCCGTCATCCACACTGCTCCCATAATGTTTGCCGTCGATACGCTTGAGCGGGCAAATGGTTTTCCGCAGATTGCAATCGATCCGAAAAGCCGACGCCTTTACGTGACTTGGACGGATTATCGCAACGGCGACCTCGATGTCTTCTGTTCGACCTCCAGCGATGGCGGGAAAAAATGGAGCGCGCCGGTACGGGTGAACGACGATCCTGTCCATGACGGAGCAGACCAGTTTTTTCAATGGCTGGCGGTGGATCCAATCGATGGCGCGGCCAATGTGATTTTCTATGATCGGCGCGGAGACCCCAGGAATCGAAAGCAGACTGTGACATTGGCACGCTCAACCGACGGCGGAGCCAGCTTTCAGAACTATGCCTGGACTACGGAGCCCTTCGAGGCCGGAGGAGTTTTCTTTGGCGACTACTCCGGTATTGCCGCGTTCGGCGGTCGCGTTTACGGGGTGTGGACCGAGAAGCCTCCACCAGTCGCTGATTCCGAGAACGCTGATTCCGAGAAGAAGGAGTCGGCGGAGAAGACTCCGAACAAGCCCGCAACAATCCCGCCCAAGCCTCACGGCACAGTGGTGAAGGTCGGCATTGCCGACTTCAGTGGAGGAAGCTCACACTGAATGATTTCGGCGCAAAGATCCTCTCGCGAGCTCCAGTTCAACGCAGTTGCTCGACGAACTATAAAACCGCTTTAAGCCGCTAGCCTGGTGGTTGTTTCCGCCGTCGCCCGGCGCACCGCGAGCGACATGCCGATGCGGGCAACCCCACTGAAGATCATGCTGATGCCCACCAGAGTTCCTATGGCCCAGACCGAACTCGACGGCCACTGCATGTAGATCAGCAAGCCGAGCAATATCGTGACGATTCCGTCGACCAGAACCCAGCTCGATCCACGCAGCGGACGCATCTTGGAAAAGAGGATCAGATTCAGGATGCCCTCAATCACAAACAATGCCGCTAACGCCAGTGTAAGGGATGCAACCCCAAGCACCGGATGGAGGAGCAAATATCCGCCGAAGCAGAGATACGCAACTCCGACCAGCAGTCTCCACACCACGGTACCAGCTCCGTGTGCGTGAAAGGCGAGCGCGATATGGACCACACCAGCCAAGACGATGAGCCATGCGACGACCACATTGACTGCAACTGCGGCCAGCATTGGCGAACCGATCGCCAACATGCCGAAGATAATCAGCAAAACGCCCCACAAGATGGATACCGTGGAACCGTGACGCGCAACTGAAATCGGAATATTGTTTGCCATCGAGTACCTCCTCCAATGACGGGATAAGCTTACACCAGGTGGCCGTTTAGATGAAGTGCGACTGCAAAGGGACACGGAGGACCCCTCCGTAGGCTGGAGGCAGATGCCCGCGAGTCACGAATTCACCGAGCTAAGCGCTGATTAAAGCCGCACTACGCGCTGATCGAGACCCCGCTAGAACTTGATGCCGGAGCAGTCTCCGTTTGTGCTGCGCTGCTCTGCGAAGATTGGTGAAATTGCTGCACTAGGGAACTGTAAGCCTGTTGCGCGGTAGAAAGATCGCCCGATTGCAGCGCGGTGCCGAGCTGATCGAGGAGTTGACTGACCTCACTCGATCCACCTCCACTACCATGATGATGACGGTGTCCTTGGGTGGATTGCGTCTGTCCCTGCGCGGATTGATTTTTAAAATCCTGTTGAATCGTGGCGAAGTCCTGCTGGGCAGCCGAAAGGTTGCCGGATTGTAGATCCTTTGCCAGTTGGCTGAACGCCTGCGCGATAGGACTGTTACTCTGAGCCGTCGCCGTCGAATTTTGTGTGCCAAGCTTTTGCAGCGTGGCAAAATCCGATTGCGCCGCGGAGAGATTGCCAGATTGCAGGTCCTGGCCGAGCTGCTGAAATGTTTGTTGAAACTGCTGAAAAATGCTTTGAACTCCTGACGTGTTGAAGAGGCTGCTGCTGGAAATGCCGGAAACTGACATACGATGTCTCCTGACCGGAATATCCGGATACTATCGGCAGATTCTTGGCCCTGCTTGAAGTGCCGATGCATGGAGCTTTAGGGCAGGTCTTGTGCCAAAGGCGCTGTGGGGCCACGGATCAATGATTGAGCGGATTCGACAGCAGTTAGCGATCGGCACTAACTTGGCCATTCGGGATGCTTTGATTTCAGATCAATGCGATGGGCAAAGTTTGCCGCTTTGACTCGGCAAGAATGGATTTCATCTCACGCAAGAGTACACTTCAGTTAGGCGTTGTCTTTCTGTGCGATTGAAATAGCGGAGCTCCCCAGGCATTCGCCGCCAACAATGCTCCGAAAAGAACGATGGCATCGATGCTGGATTTTCCCTCGGCCGACCAGTAGACGTCGCGCAAGTTCAGCCAGAGAGCAAACTCGTCGAGCGTGAGCGCGGCGCCTACACCGTAGAGAATTGCCATCAGTCGGCTGAGAAGAATTGAGGATCCGGGGTAAGTTCCCAAAACAAACCGAGTCCTGCCGGGCGGCCTGAGCGTAGTCGCAAGGTACGGCGCTACCTAATTAAGTTCCTTCGGTCGTGCTTTATTTATCTACGCATCTATTCAACACCGCGTTTGACGCCGCCCGACGATGCTCTCTATAATGACTTCGATCCACGCCATTGCAGAAAGCTGACCATGAGTGGAGGACACGTCCGCAACCCCGGCGTGTGATGCTGGCAATCCAGTACGCCTTCCCAGCGTTGCCTGAAAAAGGGTAAATCTGAGTCTTTCCCGGAACGATGTCTTCGCAGCCTGTTTTCGAAGCATGTTTTCCGGAATCAAAGTTTCAAGGAGTTTAAGCGAATCCGATGACAAGCAAGCTTCTGCGTTCTTTCCTGGCGATTGCGGTTTTCTCCATGATCTCCGCTTTTGCCCAAACCTCGAGTGCGGCTGCCCCCGCGGGCGGGGCCTCTTCGCCCGCAATTTCGGCACCCTCTACTCCCATTGCGACCGGTACCGGCGCCAAGCTCGGCACCATCAACATTGAGCAGGCCGTAATGGGCAGCAACGAAGGTCAACGCGACTTCGAAGCTTTACGCAAGAAGCTGGAGCCCAAACAGAACGAATTGAAAGGTCAGAACGACGAACTGGAAAGTTTACAGAAGCAACTGCAGACCCAGGGCGACAAGTTGAACGACGATGCCCGCGCCACCCTCGTTAAGCAAATCGAAACCAAAAAGAAGGCCTTTGATCGCTCCGTGCAGGATGCTCAGGAAGATGCGCAGAACCAGCAGAAAGAAATCTTCCAACGCATTCTGCAGAAGATGGCCCCGGTCATCGTGAAGCATGCGCAAGAGGGCGGCTATGCCATGGTAATGGACACCTCAAACCCGTGGCCGCAGAGCCCGCTGCTCTGGTATGGCGAGCAAGGCGATATCACCAGGGCGGTTGTGGATCTTTACAACGCGCAGTCTGGTGTACCGGCTCCGGCAACTCCTGGTGCGGCGGTCCGGCCCGCGACTCCGAAGCCAACGACTCCCAAGCCGGCGGCTCCCAAGTCAACTACGCCACCCGGCAAATAGCTTTTCCGCGACACCGCATGTGTCGTGAAAGTTCCCTGAGGCCGCGCCCCGCGCGGCCTTTTTTATTTCCTCAGAAGCCCGTCAAACCAGAAGTGTTCGGTGTCCTTAGCAGTAACACTTCTGGAGAACGCCATGCTTAACCCAAACATGTTTGCCGCCACAGTTGAATCTTCCTGGGCAGAACGCGCCCGCCGTGGAGGCACAATCCTAAGCTCGTTCGGATTGCAGGTCTTGCTCACCAGCTTATTGCTGATCTTGCCGTTGTTGCGCCAAGTAGGAATGCCTATATTCCGCCCGCTCTCGACGCCCATCAGCTTAGGTCAGCCTCTCGAAGAGCCCGCCGTCAGACCTCACGCGGGCCCGAGCTTTGCTCCGCGCCGGCCTGCGGAATTCTTTTTCCGTCGCCCCTCGCCTCTTCCAGCCGGCAGGCCCGCTCCGAACGATGATAGTGCGCCATTAGGAGTAGACGCCGGTCCGTACCTTCTAGGGGTGCCAATCGGTGGCGATCCACACGGTATCAATTTGTTTGGCGACAGCAAGAACTCGATCTTACCCGCGGCGCCGCCGGCGGCTCGTGCTTATCCGGTTCGTCTTTCTCACATCAGCGAAGGTAATCTAATCCGCAAAGTTCAGCCCACGTATCCCGCCTTGGCTCGCAGCGCCCGCATCCAAGGCAGCGTCGTGCTACAAGCCATCATCAGCAAACAGGGCACGATTGAAAACCTGACCGTTGTCACCGGTCATCCCATGTTGGCGCCCGCTGCCATCGGGGCCGTTCGCCAGTGGCGCTATCGACCTTACATCCTAAATAACCAGCCGGTTGAAGTCGAAACCCAGATTACGGTGAACTTCTCGCTCGCGGGCAATTAGTCTTGCGAGGTCGAACCGAATGCCCGAGAAACCATGCGGGAGTAGCCCAAGCGTAACCTGAGGCTGCGCGACGCTCCCGCTATAATCGACCTCAGTGGCGAGCACTGTAGAAATTCCGAGCCGGGTGGCTACCCGTCCCACATGGGCCAAGGTTTGCTTGACCACTCTGCGGCAAAACTTTCGCACGGTCGTAAAGCATGCGGGTACGGGCGTCACTGTGTGTGCGGTGGTGAAGGCCGACGCCTACGGTCACGGCGCGGTGGAGTGTTCCCGCGCGCTGCAATCCCAAGGAGCGAAATGGCTCGGTGTCACCTCGCTCGATGAGGCGATCCCGCTGCGCGACGCAGATATCGAATCGCGCATTTTGTTGATGACCGGCTTTTGGCGCGGCGAAGAAGCTGAGATCGTCCGACTGCAGCTCACGCCCACGGTCTGGGAGCCCTGGCACATCGAATCCCTGGAAACCGCCGCCGCGCGTGCAAACGTCCGCCATGCTGTGCACTTGAAGGTGGACACCGGCATGGGCCGGCTGGGCGTGTCGCTCGAGGAACTTCCCGGCATGCTGAAGGCGCTCAATGCCGCGCCGCACTTGGTTCTCGAAGGCCTCTCCACCCATCTCGCATCCTCCGAAATTATGGACGCACCCTCCGTGGCCGAGCAGTCACGTCGCTTCGAAGAAGCGCAACGCATGGTTCGGGCCGCCGGCTTCGATCCGGAACTCGTCCACATGGCGAACACCAGCGCGCTGATCTCGCGCCACGAGACCTGGAACAAGATGGTTCGTCCCGGCATTGCGCTCTATGGATATTATTTGCCGTTCCAGCGCGCGGCGCGCGAAGTAAGCGGAGGCACGCTGCGCCTGGCCGTGAAGCCGGCGCTCACCTGGAAAACGAAAATTCTTTCCATGCGAAACTTCGCCGCGAACCAGGCTCTCGGCTATGGCGGAACTTACGTCACCAAAGCTCCGGCCCACGTTGCCGTTCTGCCCGTTGGCTACGCTGACGGATACAACCGCCAGCTCTCGAATCGCGGCCGCGTCATCGTCCGCGACCACTACGCACCCATCGTCGGCAGCATCTCGATGGATCTTACGCTGGTGGATGTAACCGGCATTCCCGGAATTGCCGTGGGCGACGAAGTGATCCTGCTTGGAACCAGCGATGGTTTGAGTGTCGATGCCCTCGAACACGCGAGATTAGCGAACAGTTCACCCTACGAAATCCTCTGCAACATTTCCAAGCGCGTGCCGCGAAGATACGGCAACTGATTGCAAATTTTGCTTCGGCCTACAATGCGGGGGCTCCCGTTCCGTTCAAACCGCAAATTCGTCCGCACCAACCGTGATCGTGACCATTGACTGAATCGCGGGCAAACGCTGGTGTGGCGCTTGCTAAACTAGAAGTTCGACCATGCCCTCGCGCTACGCTCAATGGATGTACGACTGGGAATACCGTCTCACCTCGGTGGACAACAACCGCGTGGTGCGCCCGCTGGACTGGGGTGTCGAATTCGCGCGCGACTGGCCGTGCCGCAACGGCACCCGTCCGGGACAGGCGGTTGAAGATCCGGCGAAATTCTTTATCGATTTCAACCGCCGCATCGCGGCCTCCAGCGACGAATTTTTCTCTTATAAGACGCCTACCGATTTCCGCCTGGAGAAACGCGAAGTGCAGGTTTTCTCCACCCGCGAAGTTCCCGATCCAAAACTCGAAGCCAAGGTGAAGGGAACGTTCGCCGAGTTCCTGCGCTTCACCGCGCCAGTGAAAACTCCTTATCCGGAAAATAATCTGGCGAACGCTCGTTGGTTTCCCGCCCGCGGCCGCCGCGCCATCGTCCTCCTGCCGCACTGGAATGCCGACGCCATCGCTTACGTCAGCCTGTGCAAAGTTTTAAACATGCTCGGCGTCTCAGTTTTGCGGCTGAGCATGCCCTATCACGATATCCGCATGCCTGCAGAAATCAGCCGCGCCGATTACGCCGTCTCAGCCAACATCGGACGCACCCTCGATGCCGTCCGCCAGGGCGTGGTCGATGTCCGCTGCTGCCTCGATTGGCTCGAACAGCAGGGCTACAACAAACTCGGAATCGTCGGCACCAGCCTGGGATCCTGTTACGCATTCATCGCTGCCGCGCATGACCCACGCATCCGCGTCGCGGCCTTCAATCATGCGTCCACTTACGTCGCCGATGTGGTGTGGCATGGACAGTCCACCCGACACATCCGGCAGGGAATCGAATCGCAAACGAATCTCGAAACCCTGCGCCAATCCTGGCTCGCTGTTAGTCCAATGGCGTATTTCGAGCAGTTCGCTCGCTGGCCGCGGAAGTCGCTCATCATTTATGCGAAATACGATCTGACTTTCCTGCCTGAACTCTCGCGCGATGTGGTGACCGAATTCGAGCGCCATCGACTGGATCACAAAGTCGTGATCCTGCCCTGCGGCCACTACACCATGGGCGAGACGCCATACAAATATATGGACGGTTGGCAACTAGCCTCGTTTCTGCGTACTGCGTTTGAAGGCTAACCATCTCGAAGTTTGGAACGAGGCGGTAGAATGTGATATGGCTGTGGCGAACACGACTGATACGGAAATGCTAGTGGAGTACCGTCGCGGCGAGTTCATCATCAGCACCAGCCGCGCGCGCCTGAGCGTGGACGTAATCCACGGTTTCCTCACGAACTGCTATTGGGCTAAGGGAGTTCCGCGGCAAGTCGTGGAGCGGTCAATCCAGCATGCGCTCTGTTTCGGCATTTATGATGGTGAGGGCGCGCAAGTTGGCTTTGCACGCGTGATCAGCGATTTCGCCACCATCGCATATATCGGCGACGTATTTGTGCTCGAAACCCACCGCGGGCGCGGCCTTGGCAAGTGGCTGATGCAGTGTATTATGCAGCATCCCGCGCTGCAGAATCTGCGGCGCTGGATTCTAACCACCCGCGATGCGCACGCTCTCTACTCGCAAGTTGGTTTTACTCCGGTTAAGTCTCCAGAAAAGTATATGGAACTGCATCGCGCCGACGTCTACGAAACGCCCAGGAAAACGATATGAAGAATTCCGCTTCCACGAATATGTATCGCCCACTTTACGAAGCCGATCCACAAATCGCCGCAGCTATCGACAACGAAACCCGCCGCCAGCACGAAGGCCTGGAACTGATCGCCTCCGAGAACTTTGTCAGCGAAGCTGTCCTCGAAGCTGCAGGCTCCGTCTTCACGAATAAATATGCCGAAGGATATCCCGGCAAGCGTTATTACGGGGGTTGCGAATTCGCGGACGTTGTCGAGAACCTGGCCCGCGATCGCGCCAAGCAATTATTCGGCGCGGAGCACGCTAACGTGCAGCCTCACGCAGGTTCGCAGGCGAATATGGAGGCCTACGCAGCCGTACTGCAACCGGGCGATACGATTCTTGGATTGAATCTGGCGCACGGTGGTCACCTCACGCACGGACATCACCTGAATTTTTCCGGTAAGACTTACAAGATCGTTCCCTACGGCGTCACCAAAGAAACCGAGACAATCGATTACGATGCCTTGGAAAAACTGGCCGAGGAGCACCGTCCAAAGTTAATCATCGGTGGCGGCAGCGCTTATCCACGCATCATCGATTTCGCCCGCATGCGCCAGATTGCCGACAAAGTCGGCGCGCTCTTCCTGGTCGATATGGCGCATTTCGCCGGATTAGTTGCCGGAGGCGCCCATCCCTCGCCAGTTCCGCATGCGCACATCGTAACCTCCACAACGCATAAGACGCTCCGTGGCCCTCGCGCAGGCATGATTCTTTCCAAAGCCGAGTTCGCACAAGCGATCGATAAAGTGGTTTTTCCCGGAATGCAGGGCGGCCCGCTCATGCACATCATCGCCGCCAAAGCGATCTGTTTTCAGGAAGCGATGCAGCCCGAGTTCCGCGACTACGCAAAGCAAGTTGTAAGCAATGCGAAGGTACTGGCAGATACGCTGGCGACCGAGGGCTTTCGCATCATCTCCGGCGGCACGGATACGCACCTGATGCTGGTCGATGTCTTCTCCAAAGGCATGCTGGGCAGTGAAGCTGAGAAGGCGCTCGGCGAGGCCGGAATTACCGTCAACAAAAATGCCATCCCGTTCGATGTCAACCCGCCGTTGAAGCCGAGCGGTATCCGCATCGGCTCGCCCGCTCTCACCACCCGCGGAATGAAAGAGCCCGAGATGCGGCAGGTCGGGCACTGGATCGCCGATGCTCTTCTTCACCGCACTGATCCTGCAGTTCTGACGAAAATCCGTAAAGAAGTACTGGACCTGTGCGAAGCTTTTCCGCTCTATGCCGAGCGCCGCGCCAAGGCGCAGGCAGAAGTGCGAGCTTAGAGAGCTTCCTTTGATTCTACTGGGAGCTCCCGCGTCCCCTGTGGTTAAATGCCTTCCGTGAAGATCGCTATCGATATCCGCCGCATGACAGAGTTCGGCGTCGGTACCTATATCCGCAACGTGATTCGAACCCTTGGCAGGCTGGACCATGAAACCACCTATTTCCTTCTGGGCCCTTCCGCCAAGGTTAAAGAAATCGGCCCACTGCCGCCTAACTTCCACACCGTTGCGCTGGCGGAGCCGGAACGGTCCCTCACCAGCTACCGCGAATTTCGAATGGTCGTAAAGCGGCTGGAGTGCGACCTGGTTCATATTCCGAATTTATTTTCCGTGCCCCGGGCCCTGTCGTGTCCCTATGTGATGACAGTGCATGACATCCTCGATCATCTCTCGCGTACTCGCGAGCGAACCGGATTTTGGCGAACGCTTCACTTTCAGCTGACCAAGCAAGTATTGGGCGGCGCTGCGCGTATCTTCGCGGTCTCGAATTTCACGAAACTGGAAACGGAAAAAATATTCAAGATTCCCGCGGGACGCATCGAGGTTGTCTATAACGCGATCGACGAAAGGCTGCTGCAGGGCCACGCCAACCTTGCCGACCGCCAATTGATCGTCGAGCGTTATCAGGTCACTTATCCGTTTCTGCTTTATGCCGGAAGAATCAGCCCGCATAAGAATGTCGTCCGCATGATCGAAGCTTTCTCCGCTCTGAAAACCGAGCTGGAAAAAGATCAGTTGTTCCCGGACTTGAAGCTCATCATTATCGGCGACGACGTTTCCGGCAATCCCGACTTGCGGCGCACGGTGATCCGAAGCGGCGTGCAAAATGATGTTCGCTTTTTAGGCTTTGTGCCTATCGAAGTCTTGCGAACTTTTTACGATGCGGCCAAGATTTTCGTTTTTCCGTCGCTCTATGAAGGCTTCGGCCTGCCGCCGCTGGAGGCGATGGCTCACGGCACGCCGGTCGTCACATCCAATGTCTCTTCGCTGCCGGAGGTGGTGGGAAACGCCGCTGTGTTGGTTCATCCGGAGAATGTTTTCGAAATCATGCGCGCCCTGCACCGCGTCCTTCTCGATCAGCCGTTACGCCAGAAAATGAAGGAGCGCAGCTATCGCCAGGCAGCAAAGTTTTCCTGGGAAAAATCCGTCCGTCGCATCATGAATGTTTATCAGGAAGTCTTGACCCAGCCAGGGAATACAGAATCTTCCCCGCAGTCTTCCGCTCCCGGCAGCAAGACAACCGCGGGCGTGGCTTAACCAACCATTCTCCACCATCGAGCTTTGTCTAATCTTAAGCGCGGATCTACTTCACCAGAGGCTGGCCAGGCGAGGCGATGGAGAGTTTGTGTAGCTTGGCGGTGACCCGGTTGCGGTCGGCATCGGTCTGAGCCGAAGCGAGGCGCTTGCGGAGTGTCGTTATCTTATGCTGACGAGCTCGGCGCCGGCGAATCTCCGGCCGGCGGCTGGGTGCTG
Source organism: Candidatus Sulfotelmatobacter sp. (assembly GCA_049589695.1). Classification (GTDB taxonomy): domain Bacteria; phylum Acidobacteriota; class Terriglobia; order Terriglobales; family Acidobacteriaceae; genus Sulfotelmatobacter. The sequence goes on from JBAWBG010000218.1 coordinate 42,009, forward strand.
ACATTGAGTATGCTCCTGGGAAATTTGGTGGCAGCCGCACTTGAAAGCAAAACAGCCGCGATCCGCGCAGCCACATAAGCTATTGAATCCGAGACTGCGCGAACTGTCAATGCACCCAGCCGCAGCCCGTGAAGTTGTTGGCAGCGGTTACACCAAACTCGTTTTCGACAACGGCATTTCCCGGATTCGTTTTCCCGTGGCCGCGTGAATGGCGTTATAAAGCGCCGGAGCAAACGGCGGCACTCCCGGCTCTCCCGCACCCGCCGGAGGAGCGTCACTCTCCACGATGTAAACGTTGGTATGCTTCACCGCGCTATCCATGCGAACTACCTGATAATCGTTAAAGTTGCTCTGGTTCACCACTCCGTTCGTGACGGTGATCTCACTGAGCAGCGCCAGACTCGCGCCAAAGTTCGCCGCACCTTCGAACTGGTTGCGGACATTATCTGGGGCAACAATTGTCCCTGCATCCAGCGCCGTCCAAACGTTGGGAATCTTCACCTGGCCCATGTCGTCTACTTCCACTTCCACCACCGTGGCCACGTAAGTCAGGAAGCTGCGGTGGGCGGCAATGCCGAATCCGTGTCCCTTGCCATTGGGACGTTTTCCCCAGCCTGACCTTTCCGCCACCATTTGCACTACGCGAGTCAACCGTGCCGTGTCGAGTGGATAACGCTTTTGCTCATCCGGATCGTCGGGGGCCGCTTTCAACGGAACGATGCGCGGCGGCCCGATCAGCTCGAGCAAATATTGAACCGAGTCCTGATTAGCGGCGTTGGCCAGCTCGTCCGCGAAAGAATGAATCGCGAATGCGTGATAGATGTTGGCCACGCTGCGCAGCCATCCGATACGCACATGCGCGTTGGCGGGGCCATTCTCGGCGCGGTGGTTCGGAATGTCGAAGGGCAGATTGTTCCACCCGAGGCCCATTTCATCGTCCGCATACTTCGCATTCACGTCGAAGGTCGATCCGATCGGCGGGTAAACGGTGCGCTGCAGCCAGGCCGTCGGCTTGCCGTTCGTTCCCATCGCTGCCTTCATATACATCGCGGCCACCGAATGGTAGAAGTCGAATTGAATGTCGTCTTCGCGACTCCATACCACTTTAACCGGCCTGCCCAGTTGTTTGGAGAGCACTGCAGCTTCGGCGACTTGATCGGGTTTTGATTTTCTCCCGAACCCTCCGCCCAGTAGTGGCACATGGCAAGTCACGTCCTCTTTCTTAATGCCAAGTACGCTCGCAATCGTGTCCTGCACCTCTTGAGGCGCCTGCGTCGGCGCCCATGCCAAAACCTTTCCATCGCGATATTCCGCAACCGCCACTGGAGGCTCCATCGAAGCATGCGCCAGATGCGGAGCGTAGTACTCTGCCTCCATGATCTTCCCGCCCTTGGCGAACTCCGCATCCACGTCGCCCACGTTGCGCACCACCTTGCAGGGCTGCCGGGATGTGGACTCAAGCGTCTTGCGGAATTCATCGGAGTTATAGACGGCATGCGGACTCGTATCCCAATCGATCTTCAAAGCTTTGCGCCCGCGAAATGCAGCCCAGGTGTTATCGGCGATCACGGCCACACCCCCCAGCGGTTGAAAGTGATGTGGTGGCTTGAAGGGCGCAATGGTCAGCGTCTGCTTCACGCCGCGAACTTGCAACGCCGCCTTGTCGTCATAGGATTTGATCTTCTGTCCCAGAACCGGCGGATGCTCCACCGAGGCATACACCATGCCCGGCATGGTGGCATCCATCCCGAAAACGGCTTTGCCGGTAACCATGTCCGGAAGATCGAACAGTGCAGTGTCTTTTCCGATGTAGCGCCACTGCGACCGGTCTTTGAGCGGCACATCTTTTTTCTTGGGAACCGGCAGTTTGGCTGCCGCAGCCGCAAGGTCGCCATACCCGAGCCTTCGGCCACTCGTCTTGTGCATCACGAAGTTGAGTTCCGTGCTGCACTCTTTCGCCGGCACACCCCATTGCTGCGCGGCGGCGGTAATCAGCATCAAGCGTCCTGTAGCACCCACCTGCCGCATCTGGTCGAAGAAGCTGCGAACCGAATGCGAACCGTCCGTATCCTGATCGCCATATTTGGCATCGCCGATTGCCTGATCAATCTTTACCCTTGCCCAATCAGCATCCAGTTCGTCCGCAACCACCAGTGGGAGCGCCGTGCGGCTGCCGCAGCCCATTTCCGAGCGGCTGGCGATGATCGTGACCGTGCCGTCGCTCGCAATGGAAAGAAAAATGTCCGGCTGAAAAACCGCCGCAGCATCACCGGAAGCCTTGGCCCAGAGCGGTTTCGGAACCAACTGCAGGCCCAGCACAAATGTTCCGGCCGCACAAGCGCCTTTCAGAAATCCGCGCCGGCTGACATTCTCGATATTGTTCATGCCATCTCCTTCGCGGCCTGGTGAATCGCCGACCGAATACGCTGGTACGTTCCGCAGCGGCACAGACTGCCCGCCATCGCCTCATCAATCTGCTCGTCGCTGGGATTATGATTCTGGTTCAGAAAAGCGATCGCCTGCATGATCTGGCCCGTCTGGCAGTATCCGCATTGTGGAACCTTGATCTCCATCCAGGCCTTTTGCACCGGATGCAATCCTTTCGCGGATATGCCTTCAATCGTCGTGATGCTGGCTCCGTTCACATCTTTCATCGCCACTGAACACGATCGCACCGCCTCGCCGTTCCTGTGAACCGTGCAGGCCCCGCACAAAGACATGCCGCAGCCAAATTTTGTGCCGGTAAATCCTGCCACATCTCGCAGATACCACAGCAGCGGCATCTCCGGATCGCCATCATAGGTCTCTTCTTTACCGTTTACGTTGAAGCGGACCATTTCCCCTCCGCGATTACTTGTAAATAGAATTTGCTGAGACCATCCATCCTATTGATCCGCTGCGTAAGGTTCAAGCCCACCAAATCGGGTCATAGCTCAGCTCAGCTCAGCTCAGCTGCTTCTTCTGCTGGCGTCATCCAGAGCGGAGCCGCTTTTCAGGCGGAGCGAAGGATCTCCCCTGGCACACGCCTATTCCCAAGGAAATCCCTTCCCGCTGAACTGCGCTGGGTTGTGGGACGACGAATCCTAAAGACGAAGATCCTCGAAAAGAAGATCCTCGAAAAGAAAGGAGAGTCGAGTTGAGCCACGATCTCAACCCGGGCATTTCGCCTCTACGCCGCTGTCAGCAGAATCGGCGAGCCCTTCGTGATCACCAGCGTATGTTCATAATGCGCTGAAGGCCTGCGATCTGCCGTGACCACGGTCCACTTATCCGGCGCCACAAACGATCGCCCGGATCCCGCCGCAATGATCGGTTCCACGGTAATCACCAAACCTGCTTCAAGAATTTGATTCGCCTCCGGATCAGGATAGTTAGGCACTCGCGGATCTTCATGAATCGTGCGTCCAATGCCGTGTCCGCCCAGGTCGCGAATCACGGAAAATCCGCTTCGCCTTACTTCACGCTCTACCGCTCGTCCAATCTCCGAAACTCGAAAGCCGGCTCGTGCCACCAGCATCGCCTTCGTAAACGCCCGTTCCGCGCACTCGATCAGGTGCTGCCGCTCTTCCGTCACTTCGCCCACTGGCACCGTGACGGCAGCATCGGCCATGAAACCATCTTTCTCGATGGTGACATCCAGCTTCACTAGATCGCCAGCCTCGAGCTCGCGTTTCCCCGGAATGCCATGCACCGCCTCTTCGTTAACGCTGATGCAGTTCACGCCAGGAAATCTGTACACCAAGGCCGGGGCGGATCGTGCCCCATGTTGCGTCATCACGCCCGCTCCCGCTTCATCCAATTCCTGCGTGGTGATTCCCGGCCGCACCGCTCTCTTCATTGCGCTCAGCATCAGACACACGATGGCGCCGGCCGCGCGCATCCCGGCCAGTTCTTCCGGACCATTGATGGACATGGGGATTACCTCGAGAACATGATATCGCTTCGCCGAAGCAGACGATTCACATAGGTTTCTTAGGCCCAAAGAAGAAGAGCAGCGCGAATCCGCCGATGTAGTAGGGCACGCTCTGGCGAAAACTGCAGCCGATGAAGCGCGAAGCTAGGCCAAACACGCCTAGCAGGTCGCACAAAACGTAAGTGACCAGGTAGCCATTCTTCCAATGATCTAAGGTGACTGGATCATCGGGATGCGCCGCCAAGCCGAGCTCAAAACGCAACACCAGAGTCCGCCGGATTACAAAGATCACGCCCACAATCGCTACTCCGGCGGTGGTGAAAATGTAGCTCAACGACGGGTCGGGAACTGCTGCCCGCCAGCCCGGAACTTCGCCAACGCCCGCATAAACAAGAATGCTGGCCAACATTCCCCACTGCATGGTCCGCAGTGTCTTTAAAGTCCCTCTCATTTACAGCCGCCCCGCGTTGACAACATTCTCCTGCAATTTCCGCGGCCTCAGTATAAATTTATTGACCCGCATCCATTCAGGCACTATTCCAGGTTCCGCGCGCAAGTCAGCGGCCCTGTTTAGCGCCATGCAATCCCGGTCGGAGCCGGAAAAATATCTGGAATGATACGGGAAAGCTTCCATACGCCGCATCCAGCGCGGCGGGCTTCGAATAAATGGTTACATCTGCACCCGCCCCCAGTTGCCACCAGCGATTCTGCACCAGATCACGCATTCCTCCGAAAGTGTAACCGCCGATACGGTAAGCCGGATGCTCCGCCGCCTGAGGAAACAGTTCGTCTTTATCCACCAGCTCCAGCCGCGTAAACGCATAATCGCGCCGACGGAAATTCAAGGCGGATTCCAGCAGATAGCCGTTCAGATTCGTTCCGGGGCCGATCTCGTGCACCCGGCCCCAGATCAGCGAACTCGCCCAAGTGCCCCACTCCAGAGGACGGTTGTACTCGATGGAAGCGGTCTGCCGCCACTGGTTCCATGGCTCCAGCGCCTCCGGGTGGTCAAGATGTCCGATGCTGTATTGCGCTGTCCAGTTTCGCCCGGGAGCGACGCTTCCACGCACCGACCAGGAATTCAGCGCCGCCGGCTGGATACTCCAGCGTTCTTCGTTCGGTTCGTGTCCGTTAAACGCCGAGCCTTCCAGCTTGAACCGCTCGATCACAAATCCGGTTGTGACCACGCCGAAGCTGGTGTGCGTGGAATCCTCCAAGTGATGTCCCAGTGGTGCAAGCGGCAACTCCGCCGCCGAGGTTCGGTGAATGTAGGTGACCGGACCGAGCGCCGGCTCCGCCGATGGCCCACCATACAACTCCCACGAGACCTTCTCGGAAATCGGAACCAGGTAGAGCGCTGCAAGCTCCGCGAAAACATTGTGCGGATGCTGATGATCGACCAGCGCCTCGCCATGATAAGTCTCCCCGGTTTGAAACAACTCCGGAAACCCGGGATGCGGCGAGGTCAGCGATTCCGCCGAGAACATCTGCCGCAGAAGAAGCGTTCCCCGGCCCAGCTTATGCTGCTCCATGAACATTCCCCAATTGACAGATTCAGCTTTGCCCTCGCCGCGCGGTCCACCCTGCTGGTTGTAGTCGATAAAGATCACGCCATGCGCCATCAGCTCCCAGCCTCCCCGCATCCGCATCCACGCGTGTTCCGGCACCGATGCCGGCTCCCATGCCGTCCCCGATCCATCATGAGGAGACGGAAGCTGCGACACCTCCTCGTGTTGCATGGGAGTGTTCATTCCGCTCATGGAATTATCCTGCGCCCCAGCTGTGCTCAGGGCTAAGGCCATGCAAATTAAACTTCCGGCGATTGAAAACCAGATCTCTCGCGCCACAAAAGCCTCCGATTCCAAAATAAAGAGCGAAGCCGCATGCACCCAGGACGCATGACGGCGAACCAATCCGCTGGAAGGGTGGCTTTAAATTCTGAGAGCAGTAACGGCGGGTGGCCCGCCAGAAGAAGCAAACGCGCCGGGGAATTCGACGCTATTTCGCTTCGGGGAAGGTAAAAAGAAATGGACGGAAACCGGGGCAGCGCCAATCGCTTGCGGCGCAGGGAGCGACGAGAAAATACCCGTGGGCAACGCACGCGCCGGAGAACTCACGCAACACCGCATGTCGCGCGAGCGCGATTTGGCTGGCGTCGGTTCAGGATGACATCCCCTATGTCGCGAACCTGCAGAGGACGGATGAACCGGAGCAGAAAGCATGCAGGTGGCTGCCGCACTCGTGGCAAGAATCGCGCTAAGCAGTGCCAGCGCCAAAATTTGAGGAGCGATTCTGAACAGACGGCGGATCATCACTAGGCTCTGGTAATCACTAGGTTCCGGTAATCTTCATCCGCAGTTCTTCCGGCAGCCGCTCCCGGATCTCCGGGGGCAGGCGGTCATGCACCCGCCGCGCGCCTTGCTTGGCCGCATCCAGCACCGTCACCGGCGCCGGCGTCGCCACCGCCACCACAAGCCAGATGAGCGCGGATAAGGCAAAACCCGCCAGCGCCGCAATCTCCAGCCAGAAAGCATGCCGCGGTCCAAAGTGGCGGATCACGCCAAAAGCCAGCAGAAATACGCCGCCGGAAACCGAGGCCAGCGCGATCAGTCCTACATCGATCATGCGGTGGATGCGTTGGCGGCCCTGGCAACGCTCGCAACCGGCGAAATGGCTTTCGTAGTCGGCGCACATCTCCGGCGCCAGGCCGGAAATATCGTAACGCCAGCCTGCCAGAATCTTGCCTACAATAGGATCAATGCACTGCTGACTCATAGAGAACTGGAGATAGATAACTACAGCTGAATGGGCGGTAAAATCTCCGACTGCACCGCTACCATCACGCGGTTGTGAAACAACCCGCCGCGCAGGGCCAATGCTCTTTCCGCCTGTCTCCGCGCAATTTCTGGATGATTGTTCTGTTCAGAGAGATGCGCGAGCACCACAAACGCTGCATTATTATCATAGTCGCCGGTGAAGAAATCCGCGAGTTTCTCGTTCGAGAGATGCCCCATGTTGCTGGCCACGCGCTGTTTCACGCTCCATGGATAGGGGCCGCCGCGCAGCATTTCCACATCGTGGTTTGACTCCATGACCAGCACATCCGAGCCGCGCAGATGGTCGCGAACATTCATCGGCAGGTAACCCAGATCGGTGGCCACGCTCACCTTCGTACCTTCCACGCGAAAAGTAAAGCCCACCGGATCGGCCGCATCGTGCGGGATGGTGAACGGTTTCACCTCAATATCGCCCACCTGAAAGCGGTGACCGGATTCAAAGCGCTCGAGCTTTTCCAATTGCGGCCGCTCGCCGTTTTCGTTGCGCAGCGCCCTCGCCCACGCGGTGTGCGTTGCCCCGGTCATAAAAACCGGAATGCGCAACTTCTTCGCCAGCATCGCCAAACCGTAAATATGATCGGAATGCTCGTGCGTAATCAGGATCGCCGAAAGCGATCGCGGATCTTCTCCCAGCGCCTTCATGCGCTTGAACGTCTCCCGGCAGGAGATGCCCGCATCTACCAGTATCCTGGTCCGCGTGCTGGCCACGAACGCGCAATTTCCCCGGCTCCCGCTGGCCAGCATCGACACCATCACACACATGCTGCGAGCATACGCGTCCCCGCTGTGGATTTGGGAGTAACTTTTTCGCTATCCAATACCTTTGAACATCTACTTTTGAACATCTACGTTTGAACGTCGGCTTCGGGCTTCCGGTTTCCGCAAGCGAACTTGCATTAGAAACCGAGGACCGGAAAACGGAGCCCGACGCCGTCCCCCCGAAGCCGCCTCTATTTTCCCTGCCGCAGATTGTCGATCGCGCGCCGCATCACCGCACCTCCATACGCCCCAGCCATCCCCGGCAAGGCCGTCAGGAGCGATCCATACGCCTGCCCGCGCATCGGCTTTACCTTCAGAACCACGTACGCCGCAAGCTCGGTCAGAGGAATAAGAACCGCCACCACAATTACCCACCGCCACGGCCAGCGCGGCCGCAGCAGACCCAGCAGCATGCACGCCATCAGTACCAGCAACGCGGTAAATAGCAGGTCATCAACCGCTACATCCACCCATCCCGTCCCTATGCCCGCGAGCGCAGCCAGAGCATAGAATGGCACGTCGCTGCCGGATCGCTGCGAAGTTGTCTCGGTTGCCATTAAAGATTGCTGATTGTTGATTGCCGATTAAAATGCTAACTGCAGTGGAATGGTTTTTGATTTTCAATCAACAATCGGCAATCAACAATCAACAATCTTCAATATGTATAAAACCCGCGCCCCGTCTTCCTCCCCAGCCACCCCGCATCCACCATCTTGATCAACAGCGGGCACGGCCTGTACTTCGGATCCCCCAACCCATCCACCATGACTCGCATAATGTCGAGGCAAACATCCAGCCCGATAAAGTCAGCCAGCGTCAGCGGCCCCATCGGATGCGCCATCCCCAGCTTGAACACTTCGTCCACCGCCTCCGCCGTAGCTACGCCTTCCATCACCGCATACATGGCTTCGTTCAGCAACGGCATCAGTACGCGGTTCGATACAAATCCTGGCGCGTCATTGACCTCGACCGGAGTCTTGTCCAACTTGACCGCCAAGTCGCGCACGGTCGCAAAACTTTCCTGCGAAGTAGCCAGCCCGCGAATCACCTCCACCAGCTTCATCACCGGAACAGGATTAAAAAAGTGCATGCCAATCACTTTGTCGGGACGCTTGGTGAGCGCGGCCAATTTCGTGATGGAAATCGACGAAGTATTCGAGGCCAGAATCACCTCCGGCCGCGCCAGCCGGTCCAAATCGCGAAAAATCTCCGTCTTGATCTCAAACTTTTCGGTCGCCGCCTCCACGATAAAATCGCATTCGGCAAGCTTCGAGCGGTCAGTGACTGGCTCGATTCGTCCCAACGCCGCGGCCTTGTCGGAAGCAGTAATCTTATTCTTTGCGACCTCGCGATCAAGGTTCTTGGTGATTGTCGCAATCCCGCGATCCAGAAACCGTTGCTCCACGTCGCACAACACCACAGGATATCCGCTGCGTGCAAACACATGAGCAATGCCATTGCCCATGGCCCCCGCGCCGATCACTCCTACACATTTAACCTCCATGAGTCCGCCCTCCGAAAACTTTCGAGTCTACCACTAGCGGGCATTCGGAATCGTGAAAATCTGAATTTATTGCGGCTAATGACTCTTGGAGCTCGCTAGTTTGCGAAGCAGCCCGAAAACTCCCACTCCATCCGTTGTCCCAACATAGACCTTTCCGTGGGCAATCATGGGCGTAATGAACTTATTGCCGGAGCCAAAGTGGTCCCTGCCATAAGACGCGTCGTTGCTGTTGTATAGTTCATGCGCCAAGTCACTCGCATCGTAGGCGTGAAGTACGGCTGTGTCGCCATTTTCCGCGGCCCATACGATCCCGTTCCGTGACCCTTCCGCCGAGACACTCGGCATGGCGCCGGGATAAGCAAATTTCTTAGTTGTGCGGGAGACAGGTTCCGCGATCAGTCGCGCGTCGGCGAATCGAAATTCCAGAATCGCGTCGTTGACTGACGCGGCGTAGAGCCGGCCGTCGAAATACACCGGCGCGCCGCGGTACCTTATACCCTTCAACGCCTTTTCGAGTTCCTGGTAGATGTTCTGATTATTTTTCGGATCGAATTTCCCCATGGAGTCGCGGTTTACCAGATAGATATTCCGGTCTTTCCCAATCCCTACCGCCAGATGCCAGGTCTTTCCCGAGGCATCTCGCATATCGGGCAGCACGACAGGCCCACCTGCTCCCAGGTCCATGTCGGCGGCATTCTCGGCCTCCACGTCAAACATGGTGAAGTAATCGGCGACGGAGAGCCTGCCGGCGGACTGCGAAATCTTCAGAAATGAATTTCCGAAATCTCCCCGTGAGGGAAATCCTTCCGGGTTCAGCGCGGTATCGAAGGTTCCATTCGCGGCGATCACGTAAAGATTGCCCTGACCATCGCCGGCCGGCCCGGCGCCGCTCTGCCACACCGAACCTTGTTCGCCATTCGGAGTGAAGTTAACTACACCGGCCTGCTTAAGAGTTTCTGCGCTGTAGCCAATCACCCAACCGTTGTAAGGATCAATATCGCAATGGGAAGCCCAACTGGTATAAACCACGCCGTTGAGCAACAGCAACGCAGCCCGCTCTTCATATTGTTTCGGATCGAAAATCTCCGTGCCGTTGCGGCTAACCGCGCCACTTCCTGGAAAAGTCGCGCGAATCTCCACGGGGCCGCCGAACTCTTCGCCCCCCGTTTGGACGTCAAGCGCGTGAAGTCTTTGCCGATAGTTGCCGCCAAGATCTTTACTCATCGCGACAACAAACATTGTGCCGTGTGGGCCACGCTGTCGGTCAATCACCGGCGTCGATGTAATTCCGATCTCAGGAGTTACCTGGGAACAGCCGCGATCATCCGACGGCGTTTCTCTGGGACCGAGCAACAGCCGAACATGCCAAAATTCTTTCCCCGTGTCCGCGTCGAGTGCATAGACGCTGTCATGCTCCGTGGCCACAAAAAGAACATTCCTGGTTCCGCGCTGCGGCATTTTCAGCCCTTCAACATAGAGGGGTTCCGCATCCACCTTGCCGTCCACACGAATGATGAACAGCTTGCCGAATGTTTTGGCATTGACGTTTTGCAGGGTCAGGATCTTCTCGTCTACGTACTGGCCGGTTCGGGCGTTGTCGTTATGCCACGTCAAAACATCTTGCGCCGCTGCACACAGAGGGATAGACACAAGGTATAAGCAAATGACAGGGAATCTTTGAGTGCATAATCTTTGAAAGACCTTCGTTAAGCGGATTCTTGCCAGAGCCCATTCCACGGGAGCGACCTCGAATAGAAATTGAAGAATTGGTGCGCGAACTGCCGTCGTAAAATTTGACGCGTGAGAGCCTGTATCGGTATCTCACGCCGGTCACTGGACTCCTCCGCAGGTGTAAAATAACAGAGTCATCTTACGACTAGCCTCGAAGGTTTGAACGGCCAGTTCTTGAAAGGAATCCTCATGGCAACCCTGGAAGCCCCCGTCCGCCCGCGCACCACTTCTCACCAAGGCCCCTTCGTCAACGAGCCCTTTTATGACTTTCGCCACGAAGAAAACGCCCGCAAAATGCGCGCTGCCATCGAGCGTGTTCGCGGCCAACTCGGCCGCGAATATGACCTCATCATCGGCGGCCAACGCGTTAAGACCGTCGACAAAATCAAGTCGCTGAATCCCTCGCGCCCGTCGCAAGTGGTCGGAATCCACCAGAAGGCCGGCAAAGAACACGTAGAACCGGCCATGCAAGCCGCGCTCAAAGCCTTCGAGTCCTGGAAAAACACCTCGGTCGAAGAGCGCGCCAGCTTGCTGTTCCGAGCCGCCGACCTCATGCGCCAGCGCAAAATGGATTACATGGCCTGGCTGGTGTTTGAAGTCAGCAAGAACTGGGGCGAAGCCGACGCCGATATCTCCGAGACCATCGACTTCCTTGAGTTCTACGCCCGCGAAGCTCTGCGCTTCGCGAAAGTGGAACCGCCCGTGCAGTTGCCCGGCGAGCGCGACTCTCTCAGCTACATTCCGCTCGGCGTCGGCGCGGTCATTCCTCCCTGGAACTTTCCCTGCGCCATCATGGCCGGCATGACCGTCGCTTCCATCGTCAGCGGCAATACCGTGATCCTGAAACCATCCAGCGACTCTCCCACAATCGCGGCGAAATTCGTCGAGCTGCTGGAAGAGGTTGGTCTGCCCGAGGGCGTAGTGAATTTCTGCCCGGGCGCCGGCGCAAGTTTCGGCGATGCCGTGGTCGCGCACCCTAAAACCCGCTACATCGCTTTCACTGGATCGCGCGAAGTCGGTTTGCACATCAACCAAGTTGCCGCTACGCAAGCTCCCGGCCAGCTCTGGATCAAGCGCACCATCCTCGAAATGGGCGGCAAGGACGCTATCATCGTCGACGCCGACTCCGATATCGATTCCGCCGTCGAAGGCGTCGCCCAGGCTGCATTCGGTTTCCAGGGCCAGAAATGTTCTGCCTGCTCCCGCGCCATCGTCGACGAGCGCGTCTACGACAAGTTCCTCGAGCAACTCAAAGCCCGCGTGGAAAAAATCACTATCGGCGATCCTGCCGAGAATACCGGCATGGGTGCTGTTATCAACGAAGGCTCGATGAAGACCATCCTCGGATACATCGAGCAAGGGGAAAAAGATGGACGCGTGATCACTGGCGGCGAACGCGCCACCGAAGCCGGAGAAGGTTACTACATCCGCCCCACCGTTATCGCTGACATTCCGGCTAAGTCTAAACTCGAGCAGGAAGAAATCTTCGGCCCGGTGCTGGCTGTGATCAAAGCCCGCGGCTTCGACCACGCTCTTGAGATCGCCAATGACACCGAGTTCGGCCTCACCGGCGCCATCTACACCAAGTCCCGGGATAAAATCGACCGCGCCATTCGCGACTTCCACGTAGGCAATCTCTACATCAATCGCAAGTGCACCGGAGCCATGGTCGGCGCGCATCCCTTCGGCGGCTTCAACATGTCCGGCACCGACTCCAAGTCAGGCGGCCCGGATTATCTGTATCTCTTTACGCAAGCGAAGTCGGTCGGCGAAAAAATCTGATTGTCATCCTTCGGCGGGCGCTTTTTTGCCCGCCGAAGGATTTCCGCACCTAGAGACTTGGAAAGTAGTCAGAGATTTGCAAGGCGGCAGCTTCCAGCCGTACCGTCCGGAGCCCTACAAGGGTGTGGGCTTTAGCCCCGCCGAACTCTTACCTTTCTTCTCGGATCGGCAATGGATTCCGCTCCAGAAACTGCCGCTGATGCCAGTAAGGATAAACCGGCGTCACCTCGCTCGCGGTATCCAGCTTCGCAATTTGCTCGCGAGACAAGTTCCATCCCTCCGCCGCCAGATTTTGCCGCAACTGTTCCTCGTTTCGCGCCCCCATAATTACGGTTGCAACCGAGGGCCTTTGCAGCAGCCAGTTCAACGCGACCTGCGGAACCGTTTTCCCCACCTCTTTCGCGACCGCATCCAGCGCATCAACCACCTTATATAGATACTCGTCCTGTACCTGCGGCCCCTGCTCAGCCGTCTTGTGCAGCCGGCTCTCCGCCGGCAAGGGTTGCCCGCGCCGGACCTTTCCCGTCAACCTTCCCCATCCCAGTGGACTCCACACCAGCGCCCCCACCCCTTGATCCAGTGCCAGCGGCATCAGTTCCCACTCGTACTCTCGTCCGATCAGCGAGTAATAAACCTGATGTCCCACATAGCGTTCCCAGCCATACCTGTCAGCAACCCCCAAAGACTTCATCAGGTGCCAGCCGGAGAAATTCGAGCACGCAATATATCGAACCTTTCCGCTCGTCACCAGCTGGTTCAGCGTGCTCAGAACTTCTTCCACCGGAGTGAGCGCGTCAAAACCGTGAAGATGATAAATATCGATGTGATCTGTTCCCAGCCGGCGCAAGCTGGCTTCGCAAGCCTGAATCACGTGATACCGCGAGGAACCCACATCGTTCGGTCCGGCGCCCAGACGGAAAGTGGTTTTAGTGGAAATCAAGACATCGCTGCGGCGCCCAGCGACCGCCTTCCCCAAAATCGTTTCGGAGAGCCCGTCCGAATAAACGTCGGCGGTATCGAAAAGATTGACGCCCGCCTCCAGGCAGATATCGACCAGCCGGGTCGCCTCAGCTACGTCGCTCGCGCCCCACGCGCGAAAGAACTCGTTCCCTCCGCCAAACGTTCCCGTGCCGAAACTCAGCACCGGCACCTTCAACCCCGACCTTCCCAGCGTTCGAAATTCCATGACGAATAGATGCAGATCAAACCATAACGATGCGCCCACCAAA
>JBAWBG010000219.1:0-4970 GCA_049589695.1 Candidatus Sulfotelmatobacter sp.
ACAGGAAGGCAATCAGGGTTTGGCGGGCGGCGTAGAGAAACCCCAGACCCAGCGCGAAGAGCAGCACTGTGATGATAACCCGGGCCGTACGTCCATCTGCCAGCGGCAACTAGTTTCTCCCATCAACAGCAAGTCGTATCCAGAGCGTGACGGCAACATCATTAATCCCGCACCACCTCGGTATTATCGTCCAAAATCTGAACTCGCATGAGCTTGAACTGATCCTTGTCATCCACCCAAAGATTCCAGCTGAAGGCTTCGCCTTTCAGGTTCAGCCGTAGGAGTTCATGCTCGGTCCCGCGGATCACGACCTTTTCTCTGCCTACCAGTTCCATGCGGACCGGCATGGAAGTCCGATCTTGCGGCACCAGAACGCCGAACTCCACCGGGCCCTGCTGGCACTTTAGAGTACCGTTATCGGTGTGGCAGTTGGTTGCCAAGTAACGCCAAGCCAGCACTTCTCGCTGAACGAAGAAGTTGTTGTCGAGAATAGCCGAGGTGTTTGGCATCAGAAACGGCTGCTCAGCCGGTTTGGAGGACGACCCAGTTGTAATCTTTTCCAGGAGAAATTCGTTTTTCGGCGTAACTACCAGCGAATTGTTACCGTCATTCCAGTCATAACGAATCAATTCTCCGCTGCCCATCATTTGTAGTTCGGAGTTTTGGCCAGCGTTCGAATTGCCGGCTTCCTGCAGATGGGATTTTACCGTGCTAGCGCCGTTATCCTGGTGCACGCTGAAAGTTTCAGTCATGACGCGCTGGCCTCTCACAAAAACGCCGAACGAACCGGAATCGACCGTCTGTGAACCCGGCGACTTCGCACTGACTTTCTTGTCGCCGGCATGACTTGCAACGGCGCAAGCCAAAAGCGCCACCATTCCCCATCGTATGTGTGCCATCCGTATCACTTCTTCTTCTCCTGTTCTTCGGCGGTATCGTTTTCGGCGCTATCGAGCAGACCTAAAACCTGAATCAGGCTTGTCACGATTTCCTGAATCTCTTTTCCTGCGGTTGCTTGCCTGAATCTGGCTCGTAAATAGTGAGGCCGCCGTTTTTCGTACAGCTGCCGAAAATGCTCCGGACTTCCCAGCAATGGGCGCTCCACACCTTGGGTTTCCGACTGCCGCTGACAACGCGCCAATAGTTCCTCGACGCCCGCGTCCAGAAAGACTGTAGCGAGATTCGCCGCGTCAAGCAGGCTTACGTTGGACTGCTGGACGAAAGCTCCCCCGCCGAACGCGATTACTTTCTCAGAACCGCTGTGTAGTCCCTTCAGCAATTCTTTCAGAGCTTCGTGCTCAGCTCGACGAAATTCGGCTTCCCCGGCATTACGGAAGATTTCCGCGACTTTTTGCTTTTCGCGCTGTTCAATCCGGTCGTCGAGATCCTCAAACGTCCAACCCAGACGCCCGGCGAGTGCGCGGCCGACCGTACTTTTGCCGGCGCCCATGAATCCAACCAGAATGATGGCATGCATCTTCGCGGGACTGTGGCTGGTCATTTCGGGTCCGCGACCAGATAAATCGATACCTGCGATTTGGCTGACCTCCAGGACGCCGTTCTCGCTATTCAATTGTTGTTATTGGTTGTCGGCGCGTTTTCTGAGAAGGATTTTACCACTGAAGGTTCGCAACACTACCGTGGATGACACGGCCACGCGGCCCACGGTACCTGCGAAGGCACGCCCCTTGTCGAGGGTGAAATAGGTGTGGGTTTTGGGCTGAAGAGGGATGTCGTCATGTACTTCTCCGCGGACGGAACGGGCGCTCACGTCAGCGGAGGTCCACTCGGGAATGGTAGCGTCAATATCGCCGCTGTGGCTGGTCAGCCGATATTCGCCGCTGTTGCCAAAGTCTCCAATGTAGTTGATCCTGCCGCTGGTGGAAACCACCTGCACCAGGGAACCATTCACCTCATTCAGTGTGACTTCTCCACTGAGCGAGTCGACCTCGACGTGCCCATTCTTGATGTTGTCCAGATTGACCGCACCGTTCATGGTCTTCACGTGCACATGAGCGTTGGATATGTCCCGAACATCTACATTTGCCCCTGGACCTTCCAGGCTGACATCCCCATGCAGTTTCTCGGCATGCAGAGTTCCGGTGCTGGAATGCAAGGTGATGCTGGCGTCGGCCGGGACCAGAATTTCGTAGTCCACGCGCCCGGAGTTAACGTCGGCTCCAGGAAGCAGGTGGGACTGAATGTCCACTCGATTGCCACTCTGGTTGTTATCCACTTCAACTTTGTCGGAGTGCAGAATGGCGGTCACCATTACCGTGTTACTCAGCGAGGGTTTTACAGAAATTGAGCCATAAGGATTGATTACCGATATGCCAGCGCGCGGTCCCACTATGAAGTGAAGCTCCTTCTTGCTCTCGGCCAGCATCGTCCCCAGCAAAATGATGGTGACTGTGGCGAGCCCTGCCGCGCGTTTACTCAACATAGGTGACTTCCCCCACGCTAGCTGCTTTTGAGTTTGCGGTAAATGCTTCACGAAAAAGTTCTACCATCAAGGCCGATCCATGGCCATTTCGAACAACATGGATTTCTGCTCATAGGCGTCCATTAAAGCGCGCCGTGCGTCTTCATCATTGGGGCTTTCGTTGACCGCGATCTGGTCATCGCGAATGGAATCATTCACCCTTCGTAAATTTTCTTCGTATTGACTTCGCACCGTGGGAGGGTTGTCGGACACTTCCTGCAGCAAGTCGTCATCATTCAGCCCGGATGGGTTGATAACGGGCTCTACCAGCGCGGCTGGCTGACTTGGCCGCTCGGGCAGGGATTGCCGCCGTTCACGGATTCCCACAGTAAGAAGCAGGAGCGCCGCCGCCGGCAAAAGCCACCGCGCCCAACCCCAGCGGGTAGCAGAAGGCGCCAGATCGAACCGGCCACCAACAAGTTGTGGACGGATCAGGCCTTCCTGCCGCAACGCGATTTCAATGGAATTCCAAACTCTCGGACTGGGTTCGTCGCTGGCCTGCAATTCGCTCGCGGTGGCGACGATCAACTTAAGCTCTTCCAACAACTCGGAACATGCTGGACACGTTCTCAGGTGACGGCTTTGTTCCGGAGCGCTTCCGTCTTCCACTTCCGCCAAGCTTTGCTGCAGCTCAACGCAATTCATACGACCTCTCCCCGAATCTACTGCGATTCAGACGTTCACCGCAGTTCTAGCGCCCCTGCCGAGGTTACCAATGTTCCTCGTTACTTTTTTATATCTCTACTAACCTGCTCGAGATTTGGCGGCCTTTTCGGCTCTATTCATCTTAAGCAGGTCGCGCAACTTCATGCGCGCCTTGTGCAATTGTGACTTGCTGTTACCGATCGAACATCCCACCAGTCCGGCGATCTCATTATGCTCGTATCCCTCTACATCGTGAAGGACAAAAATCGTTCTGTAGCCGGGAGGGAGGTCGTTTACTGCCCTCTGTAACTGCAACCGGTCAATCGATCCGGCTAACGCCACATCATCCGCCCCAAAATCCTTCTTGGGTAAATCGTCCTCGCCACCTTGCGTGGCTTCTTCCAACGAAACCACGGGAAGGCTCTTCTTCCTTAGATGCATCAGAACGACGTTCACTGAAAGCCGATGCAGCCAGGTGGAAAATGCCGACTCTCCGCGAAATGTTCCAATTTTGCGGTAGAGCTGCAGAAATGCTTCCTGCGCCAAGTCTTCCGCCTCGGCCGTATTCGCCGTCATCCTGAGACAGAGCGAATACACACGCCTCTTATGTCTGTCATAAAGCACCTGGAACGCTTCCGCGTCCCCCTGCTTGGCCCGTTCAATGGCTTCGGCCTCGCTGGGTTCAGTGCCGGATTTCTGTCGTGGGTCGGTCAAATAGACTTTTCCGGCCGCACTCATTCGGATGCGGCTTAAGTAGTTTATGTTGTATCGTTTGCGTGCCTTCGCGAAAAGACGATGGCGCTGATGCAGTTCCAGAATATCAGAGTATTTCTACCGAGTTTTGGAGCGATTTTTCCGGGCGTAGGAGGAAAGACCATTGTGTTACAAAGCCTTTGCGTCAGAGGGGTTGGATAAAGGACCTTCCCTAAGATATAAACCCTAAAGTGTAAGAAGAGTAGCGATTGTGTGAAAAATGGTAGTTCTCGAGTGAGCTAAGGGCTCTCCTTGGGATGGGTACTGATTTCTAAGCCTCGACCCTACGGGCCAAGTTGCTGGAGCAGAAAAGGCGAATATGCCCAGGATTCCCAGAACGAGAATCCATTGGTGGCATCGGCCTGGACATACCGATTAGCCCGTTCGACCAGCCGAGTTCAGTGAACTGGTGCAATGTTCTGGATCATAGTCACGTAGCCCGGTCTTAAGATTAATAATTAACAATAGCTGCGAATGATTTCGGATCGAGCGATGCGCCGCCTACCAGCGCGCCATCGATCTCTTCCTGTGCCATAAGCGCTGAAGCATTGTCGGGTTTAACGGAGCCACCGTAGAGAATGCGGAGCTTTGCAGCGAACTCCTCACCGAAGATTTCCATGGCCTCACGGCGAATCACGGCGTGCGCTTCCGCGGCCAATTCAGGCGTGGCCGTTTTGCCTGTGCCAATCGCCCACACGGGTTCGTATGCGACAACCATATGCGCCGCTTTCTTGGCGGAAATTGCATGGAATGCCCGCACGCACTGGCGGCGAAGAACATCGTCGGTTAGTCCGGCCTCGCGTTCTTCCAGAACTTCACCCACGCAGCAAATTGGCTTGAGACCGGCTTCCAGGGCGGCCTTCAGGCGTAGGTTGACGGTGTCGTCGGTCTCGCAGAAATATTGCCGGCGTTCGGAGTGGCCGATAATGACATGGGTCACTCCAAGAGCCTGCAGCATGGCTGCGGAAGTTTCTCCGGTGAAGGCGCCTTCTGGCTTCCAATGCACGTTCTGTCCACCAACGGCCACATTCGAGCCTTTCGTTGCTTCCACCGCCGCCGCCAAGTCAATGTCAGGAGGACAGACCACGAT
>JBAWBG010000220.1:0-11026 GCA_049589695.1 Candidatus Sulfotelmatobacter sp.
TGGTCGTTGGTCGCAATACGGCGTTGGGCGGTTGCGGCGCGCTCAAATTAAAACGTTCGCATGCCCTTTGGGTGGACTTATCCACGGCGAGACTTATTCTCGGCGAATTTCTTCCAGCATTTTGGGATCGATGTTGCCGCCGCTGATGATGGCAATGCTTAATTTTGTTCTTGGGAGTTGATCGCCGCGGAACAAAAAACCGGCCACAGCCACGGCCCCGCTGGGCTCGGCCACGGTCGCGGGATTTGAGGCCAGCAATCGGACTGCGCGGCGAATTTCCTCTTCGCTTACGGTGACGATGTCATCTACGTAGCGGCGAATATGCTCGAAGTTGATGGAGCCGATGCTTTGCGTGCGGAGCCCATCGGCAATGGTGCGGGACACTTCGTCGGCAGGGAAGTGCACAATCTTTCCCGCGCGCAAGCTGGCCTGAGCATCGCCGGCAAGTTCTGGCTCCACGCCAATTATTTTTATTGACGGTTTGCTCAGCTTAAGCGCGGCGGCAACCCCGCTGATCATTCCTCCGCCGCCGACCGGGGCAAAAACCGCTTCCACTTCGGGCAAGTCTTCGAGGATTTCCAATCCCATGGTGCCCTGCCCGGCGATAATTTGTTCGTCATTGTAGGGAGGCACGATCACGTAGCCGTATTGCGCCGCTAGCTCTTCCGCTTTGATTTGTCGCTCGGCGCTGCCGGGGCCAACGATGACGATTTCCGCACCGAGCGCCGCGGTGGCCTCACGCTTGATCATTGGAGCGTTATCCGGCATGACGATTACTGCTTTCACGCCTAAGGCCCGCGCAGCATAGGCCACGCCTTGCGCGTGGTTGCCACTGGAGTAGGAAATCACGCCGCGCTCGCGATCTTCGGGCGAGAGCGAGGCGATCTTGTTGTAGGCTCCGCGCAGTTTGAAAGCGCCTATAGGTTGTTGGTTTTCTGGCTTGAGAAAGAGCCGGCGAGTGTCGGATTCCGGATGATCGAATTCGATGAGGCGCGTGCGGGCGGCGACGCCGTGCAGGCGGGCTTGAGCTGCGCGAATGTCGGACAGGAGGACCATTGGGCTTTTCATTATCGCTCACGATGGAGATGAAAGAACGCGAGCGATAACTGGAGTGACATCATGATGTCTCTTGTTGTAGCATCATGATGTGAGAACCACACTTACCCTCGACGATGACGTCGCAAAATTATTGAATAAAGAAGCCCGCAAGTCCGGAGAGCCATTCAAACAGGTAGTAAATCACTTTCTACGGCTGGGGCTCGCGGCAGCAAGGCGCCCGAAAGCAAGGCCATTTGCGGTAAAGCCATGGGGCTTGCGGCCTCCTTCAGGCCTTAGCTTCGATAACGTCGCGGAGCTGATCGACGGCCTGGAGGGGCCCGACCATCGGTGATTGTTCTGGACGCCAACATTCTGCTTTACGCGTACGGGAGAGGTTCACCTCAGCATGAGAAGGCGCGCTCCTGTGTGGAGGAACTATTTTCAGGATCTGAGCTAGTCGGTCTGCCATGGCAGACGATCGCGGCGTTTCTTCGCGTCAGCACGAATGCCCGGGTGGCTGGAGCTCGCTCCGTGGCCGAGGCAGCAAACGAAATCGAGGAATGGCTGAAGCAGCCCAGTGTTCGAGTTCTAGCGCCCGGTGACGACCACTGGCCGGTGTTCCGACAGATGGTGCTGGAAGGGCAAGCCTCAGGGCCTCTAGTGCGTGACGCTCAGATCGCGGCCCTCACCATTGAATACGGCGGCGTGCTCTACACTGCGGATCGCGACTTCGCGCGCTTCCCGGGACTGCGGTGGAAAAATCCGCTTACCTAAATTTCCAGAATTACCGGCATGATCAGTGGACGCTTCTGCGTCTGCTTGGAGATATAGCGTTTCAGGTCGGCGCGGATTTTTTCCTTGATCACGCCGTAGTCGGCTTTTTCCTCTTCGCTGGAGTGCGCCAGTGTGTCTTCCACGATGCGTCTGGCTCCATCCATCAAGCCATTGTCTCCGGGGTTGAAACCCCGCGTTACGATTTCGGGGGCAGTTTCTACTCGACCCGTGAGCTTGTTGATGGCGATGATGGGCAGGACGATACCGTCTTCGCTCAAGTGCCGCCGGTCCTTGATAATTAAATCCTCCACTACGTCAGTGCGTGAGCCGGAATCAATGCAGACGCGGCCCACATTCACCTTGCCGGCTTTGCGCGCGCTATGCTCGTCGAATTCGAGAACGTCACCGCTCTCGATCAGCATGACCTTGCCCACCGAGCCATGCATTGCTCCTGCCATTTCGGCGTGCAGCTTCAACTGGCGGTACTCGCCGTGAACGGGAATAAAATATTTCGGTTTCACCAGGTTGATGATCAGCTTTAGTTCTTCCTGACTGGCGTGCCCACTGACGTGAATCGGGGGCGAGCTGCCGTCTTCGTAAATGACGTGGGCTTCGCGGCGGAACAGGTGATCGATCATGCGATAGATCGTCTTCTCGTTGCCGGGAATGATGCGCGACGAGAGCACGACCGTGTCGCCCTTTTCAATCTTTGCGTGCTTATGGTTGTCGACCGCGGCGCGAGACAGCGCAGACATGGGCTCGCCCTGAGTGCCGCTAATCATCACACAAACTTTTTCCGGCGGAAAATTCTTCATCTCACCGGGATTGATAACGAGGCCGTCGGGAATTTCCAGGTAGCCGAGATCTTCCGCGATTTCGGCGGAGTTGTTCATCGAACGACCGATGAACGCCACTTTGCGTCCATGCTGGTGAGCTAACTCGACTGCCAATCGGATCCTGTGAATGGAAGAAGAAAAACACGAAATGAAGAGCCTGCGCTGAGTATGTGCGAATACTTCGTCGAACTTGCGGCGGACGGCGCGCTCGCTGGGGGTGTATCCCTTACGCTCGACATTGGTCGAATCCTGAAACAGGGCTAGCACGCCTTGTTTGCCATACTCAGCGAAGGAGTGTAGATCGAAGAGATGATTATCCGTGGGCGTGGGGTCGACTTTGAAATCGCCGGTGTGAATGATGACACCAAGCGGTGTGTGAATCGCGAGCGCGACACAATCCACCAGGCTGTGAGTCACGCGGATAGGATGGACCGTAAATGCTCCGGCCTTAAAGCTCTCCCCGGCATGTATTTCGCGCAGATCTGCATCTTCAAGCAGTCCATGCTCGTCGAGTTTGTCCTCCACGTAAGCCAGAGTGAACTCGGTGCCCCAGACCGGCACGTTGAGTTCAGAGAGAATCCATGGGAGCGCGCCAATGTGATCTTCATGGCCGTGGGTGAGAATGATGCCACGCACCCGATGACGATTCTCGGTGAGGTAAGAAATGTCGGGAACCACGATGTCCACGCCGAGTAATTCGGCTTCGGGGAACATCAGTCCGGCATCGATCACAATAATATCGTCGCCCCAACGGACGGCCATGCAGTTCATACCGAACTCGCCGAGGCCCCCTAAGGGGACGACCTGCAGTTTTCCAGTTGGCATTAGTGGTTTGGAATTAATAGCAATGCTAGCACATGGGCTGAGGGAGAGTTCGAGGTTTGCTCTCCGGTGGGATCAATCCGAGTCAACCTGCTTCGCCTCTCGACCTGCGGCTATACCGGCATTTTCTACCGTGACCGTGTCGCCAACGGAGTTAAATTCTGTCCTGATCTCAGCGGTTGGGGGCGGCGCGGGCTTTCGCTGAACCCAGCGATTCAAATAGAAAACGATAATCAAGGTGAGCACGAATTCCATTAAGGAGCCGAACAGATTCTCCCAAGGGATGGGATGCGTGGTAGCGCTTTCAAAAAGCACAGATTCGGTGTGGCCCTGAAATGACTTGCCAATGAGGGGAATTATGAGGTACCAAGTCAGCGAGTTGACGAGACGCCAGACTGCCTCGGCCACTACAACGGCAAGAGCTATCTGTCCGACTCTCTTCTTAAGGATCGAGGACCGGAATTCCTCAAGAAACGCTTTGGGGGTCTCATCCATGGCGTCACACTCTATTTCTTTGCCAAGGTATCTTCAACAAGAAAGTTTGATCCATCTCCATCTCTTCTCCTGGATCGGTTGGACTGGGAGTAAAAGGAAGGAACCCAAGAAATGGCTGGATACGCTAAAAACCAACTATCCCCGCATCGGCCTCCAGCAGATGGCATTCTCTGTCCTGCTTGAGTTAAGGTTGAAGTGATGGGCGATGCATCCAAATCGTGGCTGCGCTTGCGCGCCGAGAAAGCCGTTGTAAAAGGGCTGACACGAGCCTATTCAACGGTACAAGTTGATCCGCAGAAATTTCTGCTGCAGCTGCGTACGGCTTACCGGCTGCCGGTCAGCGGCTACCACGGGGTGTATTCGCTTGAGGTCGGGGAACTCGACATGGTGGCGGAGGACATCATTCGCGGCGGTATGAAGCTTGCTGCCGCGGAGGGCGCGGGTTTTGGTCTCGGCGGGCTGATCACGATCATTCCTGATCTTGGCATCCTTTCCGCCATTACCATGCGCACGATTCAGAAGCTCAGCCTGGTTTACGGCTTCCAGTTCAATACCGACAATGAAATTGCCGAGTTGTGGATTGCCGCCGCCAGCGCGGCTGGAGTCGACATCAGTCGTGAATTGATGGAGAAGGAATTCGTCAACAAGTTCGTGCCGCGTGTGATTCAGCGAATTGCTGCTCGCGCCAGCGCGGAAGTTGTCGAGAAATGGGCTGGGCGGATGATCCCGCTGGTTAGTTCCGCGTTGGGTGCAGGTCTGAATTACTGGTTCGTGCGCGCCTGGGGCGAGCGCGCCAGGGCTCACTTCCGGGGGCGGTATCTGCTCGTGCGTCAAAAATCTGAGCAGCAAATATCCAGCGCGAACGCACCCCGGATTTTGGAGCCGCATCCTGTCGAGTACGGTGTGGTACAAAAAGAAGAATGAGCCAATTCCGCTGCGCTGCCATCCTGTTCGATCTTGATGGAGTTCTCGTCGATTCCACGGGGTCAGTCGATCGGCAATGGAGAGCATGGGCGCGCGAGCAGGGAATCGACGAAGAGAGCGTGATCGCCATAGCCCACGGTGTCCGTTCCGTTGAAGTGATTCGAGCTGTTGCTCCCCACCTTGACGCGCAAGTGGAAGCGCGCAGGCTAGAGAACCGGGAAGCCTCGGATCGTGGCATTGTTGTGATGCCCGGCGCGATCGATCTCATACGCTCGATTCCACGGAACAAATGGGGCGTAGTAACCTCGGGCGCTCGCCACCTGGCCAGGGCGCGGCTGAAACTTGCCGGAGTGCCGTTTCCAAAAGTGATGGTGACTGCAGACGATGTGGTTAACGGAAAGCCGCACCCAGAGCCGTATCTGAAGGGTGCCGAGTTGTTGGGAGTGAATTCCGCGGAGTGTCTGGTGATTGAAGATGCTCCCGCCGGAATACGTGCGGCGCATGCGGCTGGGATGAAAGCAATTGGGTTGACCAGCACTTATCCCGCTACGGCACTTAGCGAGGCTGATTGGGTGATACAGCAGCTCGCGCAAATTCAGGTTAGTGTTGACGAAGCAGGGGAACTCGCGGTTGCTGTTATGTAGGGCACAAGGCTCGCATATCGGTTCGATATTTTGAATCAGCGCAGCCAGTCTTCCAGTTCGATTGCGCGGTCTGTTTTCTCGTCGCGATATTTCACAATAACGGGAGTGTACAGCGAGATTCCTAGCTCAGCCGCTGCTCCTCTCTTCACAGCGCGCGATCCTGGAACGACCACCGCGCCTTCGGGAACTTCCAGCGGAGCGTCCGGCGTGGCTCGGTACACATCACCTCGCACCAGATCGTAGAGCGGAGTAGATCGCGTCAAAATTGTTCCTGCGCCGAGCACCGCTCGTGCGCGCACCAGAGTCCCTTCATAGATGCCGCAGTTGCCGCCGATCAGTACGTCGTCTTCAATGATGACAGGGGCGGCATTGACCGGTTCGAGCACCCCTCCGATTTGCGCTGCGGCGCTGACGTGCACTCGCTTGCCCACCTGCGCGCAGGAGCCTACGAGCGCGTGAGAATCAACCATGGTGCCCTCGTCCACGTAAGCGCCCACGTTGATGAACATTGGCGGCATGCAGATCACGGAAGACGCTACGTATGCGCCCAGCCGCACCGATGAGCCTCCGGGAACAATGCGCACGCGGTCTGCGACGGAAAATTGCCGGGGAGGAAAGGTATCTTTGTCGACGAAGGTCAGTGCTCCAGAGGCTGTCTCTGCAAGTTCACCGAGCCGAAAGCCCAGTAGAATGCCATGTTTCACCCAGGGGTTTACGACCCACCGGCCGTCGATTTTCTCGGCCGCGCGGATCTTTCCTCGGGTTAAAGCGTCACGGAATTCTAAAAACGCCGGTCGTGCCTCGGGATTGTGTTCGACCTCGCCTAGCGCCGCTAGGCGCTCGATAGAAAGCTTCAGGGATTGCATGAAGTTAGGGAAATTGTTGACTCCTGATTGCTGATTGTTGATTGAAATCTCGACAGAATCTTTCTAATCAACTATCAACAATCAGCAATTGTCATACGCACTTGCACTCACTGCGAATCAGCACGCCGGTCATCCCGTGCGCCACTTCGCGTCCCTGGTGCAGCGTGGGATACGGTCCGTGCCAGCGCGCATGGTTGGCATCGTGGCCAGCAGGGCGGCCTTTGCCCTGGTTGCACTGTCCGCATGATCCGCGATGCAGCACGATCTTATGCGGACCAGCCACCCAATTTTCGTAAATATAAAATTCGGCTGCCTCCGGGCCCGGCACTGCTGGCTTTGCGATAAGTCCAATCTCCGTCACAACTCGCTGCAGCCTTGAGCGCGTATCGCGGCGCATAGGCAATAGAGGTAAACGGTAGTTCTCCTCGATCTTGCCCATCATTGCGAGCACAGCCTTTACGGGAAGGGGACTGGACTCGATAAAGTTTGCCTGCATCAGGGGAAGATATTTTCGATGGAGGACGCGCGCAGCGGCCCAGTCATTGTCGAGCGCGGCCCGCGTCATGGCTGCCATCTCATGTGGAATCTCATTTGATGCGACCGAGATAACCCCTACGCCACCCAGCGCGATCACCGGAAGCGTGACGGCGTCATCTCCGGAGAGAACAAGAAATGTCTCGGGGACCGAGTTGATAGCCTCGGCGATCTGCGTCATATTGCCGCAGGCTTCTTTCACCCCGATGATGTTAGGAATCTCGGCCAGCCGCGCCAGGGTTGCGGGTTCGAGATTCGATCCGGTGCGGCCGGGCACGTTGTAAAGAATGATCGGCTTGTCATTGACGGCCTCAGCGATGGCTTTGAAATGCCGGTACTGGCCTTCCTGTGTTGGCTTGTTGTAGTACGGAGAAGCAGTGAGGATGGCGTCGACTCCCGGCCGCGTAGCAACTTCTTTCGCCTTTTCTACAGCTTCGTGCGTGGAGTTCGACGTTGCGCCCGCCACGATGGGGACGCGCCCTGCCGCTACCTCGATCGCAGTATCAATCACGTGCAGCCACTCGTCGTGGTTCAGCGTCGGGGTCTCGCCGGTGGTTCCGCAGGGAACCAGAAAATCTATGCCGGACTCCACCTGCCACGCCACCAGGTTGCGCAGAGCGGTGTCATCGATCGCGCCATCCTGATGAAAAGGAGTGACCAGCGCGGTACCACATCCACGGAGTTGCATGGTTATAAGATAACGCGAATAGGCTCGTGTGGGAACGTCGAGCTACTCTACAGCTGTCGCCATACGTCCTTGAAATCGTAGAATCCCTTTTTGTCGGCGATCCACTCCGCAGCGCGCACCGCGCCTTCGGCGAAACCTCCGCGGGACTTGGCGTCGTGACACAGATAAATAGTGTCGACGGCGGATTCGAGCACAACCTCGTGCATGCCCACGACTTCACCTTCGCGAAAGGAGATGATCTCGAGATCTTCATTGACCTCGCGGTTAGCCTCACGGATCACGCTCTGGATAGCGATTGCGGTTCCCGACGGCGCATCCTTTTTGTGAACATAGTGCCGCTCGAAGATCTGCCCGGTGTAGTCATGCCGCAAGGCTGCAGCAGCGGCTCGTGCGACATCGAGAAAGAGATTCACTCCCAGCGAAAAGTTGGCTGCATAAACGAATCCGGTATTGCAGGTCTCAACTAATTTCTTGACCCAAGCTTTCTCTGCATACCAGCCGGTGGTGCCGACGACCATGTTCTTGCCTGCGTTGACACAGATTTCGATATGCGAGAGGACGCAGTGTGGAGCGGTGAAATCGATGACTACATCGATGTTGCGCAGTTTGTCCGCGCTGAGGGCTGCGCCACTCACGTTTTCGGCCGCGCCGATAATATCGAGGCGATGTCCGCGTCGGCGGGCAATGTCCGCTACCAGCGACCCCGTTTTGCCCCGGCCAAGCAGGAGAATGTTCATGGAAAATCCTTAGCGCAGTGAACGTAGAGAACAGCGGAGGTCATGGAGAAAATAGCTGTCTAACCTGCGTTCTTTGTGGGCCTTTCTCAGTGAGCTCTGCGATAAAGGCTCCTAAGCAAATACTTCCGGATCCAAATCCTGAAAAAATGTTGTATGCAGACGCTGAATCACATCGGGCACTTCGTCTTCCTCGATCACGAACGTCAGATTAATTTCCGAGGCGCCCTGCGAGATCATGCGAATCTTCTTATCAGCCAGCTCACCAAAGACCAGAGCGGCAACGCCAGGTTTGTCGCGAAGGCTCTCGCCCACGAGGCAGACGATCGCTTTGCGGCCTTCGTACTTCACGTCTGCCAGCTTGGCAAGGTCCGCGGCCAGCGCGGGGATTGCCTGATTCGAATCCACGGTAAGGGAAACGCTAACCTCCGACGTAGAGACTACGTCGACCGCTACCTTGTGCCGGTCAAACGCCTCGAAGATAGCGCGCAGAAAGCCGTGAGCCAAAAGCATGCGTGGCGCAGCCACGTCCACAATAGTGATGCGTTTTTTAGCCGCAATGGCTTTAAAAATGTTTTTCACCTGCGGTGCGCGAGTCGTAATCTTCGTCCCTTCGCAGGATGGGTTCAGCGAATTGAGCACATAGACGGGAATATTCTTCTGGATCGCCGGCAGTACGGTCGCGGGATGCAGGACCTTGGCGCCGAAATAGGCCAATTCCGCCGCTTCGTCGAAGCTGATCACCTTGATGCGTCGCGCTTCCTTGCAGATTCGCGGATCGGTGGTGAGAATCCCGTCGACATCGGTCCAGATTTCGATACGCTCTGCGCTCAATCCAGCACCCACAATGGCAGCGGAAAAATCCGAGCCACCGCGTCCGATCGTCGTGGTGATTCCGGCACGGCTCGCTCCCACAAACCCACCCATCACCGGAACCTGACCGGCATCGAGCAAGGGTTTTACTTTGGTTTGCAACCGTTCGTTGGTTTCTTCCTGGTGGGGAACGGCTTGCATATAGCTACTATCGGTCACCAGGACTTCGCGCGCGTCCACAAACTCGCTGTTCAGGCCCTGCGAGGAAAATGCCGCGGCCACAATCTTGCTGGAGAGAATCTCGCCGAAGGCGGCAACGTGATCGGTAGTGCGCGGGGTTAATTCACCGACCGCGGAAATTCCGCGCAGCAATTCGTCGAGCGCTTCGAAGTCGCTTCCCAGTTCAGAGTGGAAGTCAGTGAATAGCGCCGTCCCCAGCAGTTCGCTAGCGGTATTGTAGTGGCGCTCCTGTAGAGACCGGCAGAGCTTCAGAGCGGTTTTGCGTTCGCCGGCTCCGGCGGCGCGCGCCATGGTGAGCAGCGTGTCGGTGACTCTGGCCATAGCGCTAACCACAACCACCGGGCGCTGGGGCAGACGTTCCTTTACGATTGTGGCGACACGCTCGATGGCGCGGGCATCTTCCACAGAAGTTCCGCCGAATTTCATTACGATCATCGGCGTAACTTCCTGAAGAAATTACGGAACTGCGGCTCGATTTTCATTCTAGGGAGCGGCGAGGTAGCCCTTGGCCTTGAGCAGCTCAGCGTTCAGCACGGCGGCGCCTGCCGCTCCGCGAATCGTGTTGTGGGAAAGCACGGTAAACTTCCACTCGAGTACGCCGCAAGGGCGCAATCGCCCGACCGCAGTCGTCATGCCGGCGCCCAAATCTACGTCGAATCGTGGCTGAGGACGATCCGGCGCTTCCATGTACACCACGGGACGCTCGGGCGCGCTGGGAAGTTTCAAGTGCTGGGGCTCGCTGCGGTAGTCGTTCCACGCCGAGATGATCTCTTCGCGCTTTGCCTTGGTTTTCAAACGTACCGAAACTGATTCCGTGTGTCCGTCTTCCACCGCGACGCGGTTGCATTGGGCGCTCATGGCAAACCCGGCGGGGATAATTTTTGTTCCGTTGACTTGACCGAGGAGTTTGAGGGTTTCCTCTTCCATTTTTTCTTCTTCGTTGCGGATGTAGGGAATCACGTTTCCGAGGATATCGAGTGATGCCACGCCGGGGTAGCCCGCACCGCTTACTGCTTGCATAGTCACAGCCATTACGGCTTCAAGGCCGAAGCGTTGCTGCAGAGGGGCTAAGGCGAGAACTAATCCAATCGCCGAGCAGTTGGGATTGGTCACCACGTAGCCGCCGGATTTTTTCCGCGAGGGCTGAACATCAATCAGCTTGATGTGTCCGGCGTTGACTTCCGGAATTACCAGAGGCACGTCCGATTGCATACGGAGCGCGCTGGAATTTGAAACCACGGCGCAGCCTGCGTCGGCGAAGCGAGGCTCCATCTCGGCGGCGATCGCGGCATCGAGGGCGGCGAAAATAATCCTGGGAGCGCCCTCGGGAGTGGCAGGTGAAACTTTCATGGTGGCTACATTTGCCGGAATTGCGGTTTTCAGGCGCCAGCGTGCAGCATCCGAATAAAACTTGCCTTCGGAACGGTCAGAAGCTGCCAGCCACGCTACTTCGAACCAGGGATGGTTTTCCAGCATCTGGATAAATCTTTGCCCGACGACGCCGGTAGCGCCCAGAATTCCAATGGGAATTTTCCTGCTCATATTTTGCGGGTCATAAAAGGATACTTGGAATTCTACAACAGGGGATGCTGGGATCGATTTGCCGAAAGTAATGTAC